>NZ_CEFZDU010000013.1:0-55984 GCF_979578155.1 Candidatus Nitrospira neuquenensis
GGATGACGGCGCGTACGGGGGCAGGAGTGCCGATGCGCTCCTGCCCCCGTCTTTTGGGAGCAACAGTGCGGAGCGGGGCGATGGACGGATCAGGCATTCGGCGATGGGCATGGCCGTCCAGGGTGCAGGTCCTGGTCAGTCTGTGCGTGGTGGCGCTCGGCGTGACCAGCGCCATGGTGTTGGACCAGGTCGACGAGGACCTGCCGCACCGCTACATCGAGTCCACGCTGGCCGCCGCGGAGATCGTGCACATCTCGGCGGACGTCATGCGCTATCGGACCACGGTCATCCGGGGGCTGGAAGCGCCGACGGAAGAGGCCTTTGCGCGGCTGACGGCCCCGCTCCCGGCGCAGCGGGCGCGGATCGAAAGCGCGGCGGATCACCTCGTCGGTAAGTCCCAGGGAGCCGATCGGGACGGGATTGCCGCGTCCGAGGAGGTGCGGGCACTGCGGACGAGCCTGGACGCCTACTTCGCGGCGGCCGACGAGGCGATCCGACTGATGCGGCGGGTCTGGGCGGCCGGGTCCCTCCATGAGGCGGGGGAGTTGCGTCACCGTGCGGAGCTCCACGCGGCCGACAATGCGGGCCCCAAACTGATCCAGGTCAGCCTCGCGCTCGACCGCCTGATGGAGCGCGTGGCCCACGAGGCGGGAGAGGGGCAGAGGCGGCGCGCCGCGTCGGTGCAGGGCACGGCGGCCTCGCTCGTGGTGGGGGGACTGGCCCTCGCTGCCTTGAATCTGTGGGGCGGCTCCCCCCGACGATCCCGGCAGACGGTGGGGCACGCGACGATCGCTCCACCGTCGCATCCCGTCGCGGCGTGCGAAAAATTCGCGACGGGTGCGGCGGCCGAGGGACGGCCACGGATTGATCAAAGAAGGGTTGACATCGCCCCGAGCTCCGACGTATCTTAGCCCATCGTGCAGGAGGGCTGTCATCGGGTTTCATGAGAGCTGTTTCTCCATCCGCCGTCTAAACACGCCACGTTATTCAGGAGGGTGATCCACCCCCGCCGAGTTCTTCGCGATCCATAGCATCAGGTCCGTTTCATCAGGGTTATTTTGCAAGGAGGCCGGTCCATGCATTACCCCAGTCCATCGTCCGTGTTCCCTACCTTGTCCGGGCTTCTCGGCTTCGCAGCCGCTGGAGTCCTGTCGCTCGCGCCGCTCGGCGCCTTTGCCGAGTCGCCCGCCGGCCACACCCAGCATGTCGCGATGTCCTCGCCGGTGTCCGACTGGGCCCAGAAGCTCAAGGGGCAGACCGTCGTCGAGGACACGATCTCGGGCCGACCTGACCGGGCGGCTCAGGTCGAGCTCCAGCACCAACGCATCATGGAACAGATGTCGCGCGATCCGCAGGCGCAACCGGTGAACACGGGCATGTACAACGGCATGTCCATGATGCACCAGTACGGCGCGGGCGGGCAGGACCTGCTCCTGATGTCCGATCCGCGGGTGGAGCCCGTGGCGGGACAGGCCGGGCGCTGTCCGGCCAGCGCGCCGCTTCGGCACTATGACATCTCCGCCATCAACGTGGAGATCACGCTCAACCAATGGCTGGACTTCTATCCCGGCTACATGTACGCGCTGACGGAGGACATCGACAAGATCCGGGAGGAGGAGGCGAAGAACAAGGCCGCGCGCGAGAAGGAAGGCTACGACCCCGGCGCGGTCCTTCCCGGCGTGCAGGCGCAGATGATCCAGCCCCTCGTGATCCGCGGCAATCAGGGCGACTGCGTGAAGATCACGCTGCGGAACAAGTTGGAGGGCGGTGAGGACGTCAGCCTCCACATCCACGGCTCGAGCATGGTGGTCAGCGCCACGGGCAAGGCGGCGACGACGACCAATCCGGACACGATCGTGGCGAAGGACAAGTCCGTCGAGATGGAGTGGTACATTCATCCGAACACGCAGGAAGGCGGCCGTCAGTTCCACAGCTACAGCAACGACCGCGAGCTGACCGTCATGGGCCTGTTCGGCACGTTCGTCGTCGAACCCAAGGGGTCCGAGTACCTGGAACCTCTCGGCACGGGCGACCCCACCCCACAGCGCAGCGGCTGGCAGACCATCATCAAGAACGGTTCCGGTCCGGACTTCCGCGAGTTCGTGCTCATCTACCATGAGGTCGGCGACGAGGCGTTCCGGCCGGTCAACAAGAAGGGCGACTTCCTGCCCCAGCGCGACCCGTTGACCGACGCCTACCGGCCGGGCGGCCGCGCGATCAACTACCGCAGCGAGCCGTTCGGCATCAACAACATGCACGTCCAGCACGAGTACTTCGGCTTCGAGGACGAGTCGATGGGCTACAGCTCCTACACCTTCGGAGACGCGGCCCCGACGATCCCCCGCTCCTACCTGGGCGATCCGGCGAAGTTCCGGCTCGTGCATGGCGGCTCCGAGGTGTTCCACTCGCACCATCCGCACGGCGGCACCATCCGTTGGCCGCGGAGCCCGCGCGCCATTGACGACATGAACCTCTGGTTCACGGCCAAGAACGGCCCGGTGAAGTATCCGGTGATCCGCCACAAGACGGACCGCGTGGACGTGGAAGTGATCGGGCCGTCCGAGGCGCTGGACCTGGAGACCGAGTGCGGCTCCGGCCTCTGCCAGCAGTTGGCGGGCGACTTCCTGTTCCACTGCCACGTCGCGCACCACTACGTGGCGGGCATGTGGGGCTACTGGCGGGTCTACAACACGATGCAGGTCGGGGCGTCCAAGTTGGACACGATGCCCGAGCTCCGCGAACTACCGGACCGCAAGGGCCGGATGAAGACGGGCGTGACGTCCGACCAGCTCGTCGGCAAGACGGTGGACTGGTTCGGGAAGACCTTCAAGATCGTGGACAAGGGCAAGAGCAACTGGAAGTCGAACCCGGCGGTGGTCACCATCAAGGACTGGGTCGAGATGCAGCTTCCGACCCGGGGCAAGCCCGGGCATAAGGACGACGAGGTCGGGCAGATCAAATCCTACGACGCGACGGTGCTCGATTGGGTCTGGGACGGCAATCGGGCGATGAGCGAAAAAGAAAGCACGATCGACAACCCGAAGTACAAGTCCACCCATCCGGGGCAACGGCACCCGATCCAGTTCGAGCCGACGACCGGGAAGGTGGCCTGGCCGCACCTGACGCCGCACTTCGGCAAGCGGGTGATGTTCTCCCCGAACCATGTCGGCGCGCCGTGGCTGGAGATGATCCGTCGCGACGCGGACGGCGAGGAGAGCCTCGATCAGGCTCAACCGGGCGAAAACGGCGTCTGGAGCCTCTGCCCCGAGAACGCCGGGCGGAAGAATTACAACGTCCACTTCATCAAGCTGCCGATCAAGATCGCCAAGGCCCAGGGGAAGGAGCCCCCGGTGGTGGACCCCAACGGCCTGATCTACGTGCTGCATGAGGAAGAAGAGGCGATCCGCAAGAACGACGACCTCAAGTACCCCCTCGTCGTCCGTGGGAACATCTACGACTGTGTGGACTGGACCCTGACGAGCGAGTGGGAGGACGACGACTACACGAACTTCCAGTCGTCCAAGATCAACACCCACTGGCACTTCCTGCAATTCGACAACCAGGCGTCGGACGGGGTGATCACCGGCTTCTCGTACGAGCAGTCGGTGCGGCCCTTCACGATGTTGGAGAAGAAGAACAAGAAGGGGCTGCCGGCGCCGATGAACACGGCGCTGACGGCCGCGGCCAAGAAGGGCGCCAAGAGCCTCACGGTCAGGAATGCGGCGCAGTATCACCCGAACATCCTGATCCTGGTGGGCGCCGACAACGTCAAGGGGAACGAGGTCGCCCGGATCAAAGCGATCAAGGGCAATACGATCGAGCTCACCAAGCCGCTCAAGAACGATCATCCGGCGAACGATATCGTGACGGTGGAGTTCGTGCGGCAGCGGTTCTGGGTGGATGCGGATGTGGGGACGGTGTTCTGGCACGACCACGCATTCGGGGCGACGACTTGGCCGCACGGCGGGTTCGGTACCTTCATTGCCGAGCCGGTCGGGTCCACCTACCATGATCCCACGACCGGCAAGGAGATCCGGAGCGGCCCCGTGGCGGACATCCGGACGGTCGAGCCGGTCGGCTACAACGTCAACGGCAGCTTCCGCGAGTTGATGGTGCAGGTGCACGACACGGTGCCGCATACGGTGAACATCGTGACGGCCGGCAACCCGCCGGGGCAGCCGGTGGAGGTGGCGCTCGAGGCCGGCAAGACCGTGTCGTTCATGATGCCCGAGAAGATCTACATGACGCCGATGCCCTTCTTGAACGGCGGTACGCACACCACGGGCAGCGGCCTGAACTTCCGGGCCGGGCCGATCGCCCAGCGGCTGGCCACGAACCCGGAGCCCTCGCAGATCTTCAACAGCCAGATTCACGGGGACCCCTATACGCCGCTCCTGCGGGCGTACGTCGGGGACACGATGGTCTTCCGGCTGCTGCACACGCTGATGAACGAGACAATGACGTGGACGGTGTCCGGGCACACGTTCCTGACCGAACGTTATGCCGGGGACGCGAACCGGAAGAACTCGATCCACATCGGCATCGCGGAGCGCTATGACCTCGTCGTGCCGCAGGCCGGCGGGCCGCGGCTCCAGGCGGGGGACTACATCCATTTCAACGGGCGCTCTTCCAAGTTCTCCGAGGGCGCCTGGGGCATCCTGCGCGTCTACGATAAGGAGCAGCCGGACCTGCAGAAGCTCCCGGCCGGGTACACGGGCCGGAACGAGATTCCGCAGGCCCTACCGGTTTGTCCGGCGGATGCTCCGGTGAAGACCTTCAACGTGGTCGCGGTGGACTACCCGACCATGAAGTTCAACCCGAAGGCGCCCGACGAGATCGAGGTGGACTTCGAGCGGAAGATTCTGACGAAGAATCCCGACGCGAAGATCTACATGCTGGAGGAGGAGGTGTCCAAGGTCGCCCAGGGCGGCTACCAGCCGATGCCGCTGACCCTGCGGGTGAACGTGGGCGACTGCATCAAGGTCAACCTGAAGAACAAGATGAAAGACAGCCGGGCGTCGTTCTCGGCCATCTCGCTCGCGTTCGACCCCAAGGATTCGCTGGGGGCGAACGTCGGGAACAACCCCGGCGATCAGACGATCGCGCCCGGCGAGAGCCGGACGTACACCTACTACGCCGACCCGGCCAACGGCGAGATCACCTCGCTGGTGTGGGACTGGGGCAACGTGATGATGAACCCGCGCAACGGCCTGTTCGGCGCGGTCATCGTCGGCCCGAAGGGCTCCAAGTACCGAGACCCGAAGACCGGCGAGGACATCTCGAACAAGAACGCGTGGGCGGCCGACGTGATCATTGACCGGACGATCCCGGGGAACGAGCTGCGGTCGAATTACCGCGACGTCGCGCTCTTCTTCCAGGACGAGGACAATATCATCGGCACGAGCTTCATGCCCTACGTGCAGAACGTGGCGGGGCTGACCGGGGTGAACTACCGGTCCGAGCCCTACAAGTACCGGGAGGAGGCGGGTTGCTCGCTGGGCAGGATGTTCCAGCCCTGCACGGCGGACAAGCCCGAGGACCCCGTGACGCCGATCATCGAGGCGCACGCGGGCGACCCGGTGCGGATCCACGTGCTCGGCGCGAACAACGAGCAGAACGGCATGTTCAGCGTCGAGAAGCACGAGTGGCCGATCGAGCCCTACATGCGGGGAGCCGATCACATCAGCGTAGTGGAGTTCTCCGGCTCCGAGGTGATCGACAGCTTCATCCCATCGGCCGGCGGACCCTACCGGCTGGCCGGCGACTACGTGTGGAGCAACCAGCGGTTGCCCTACTCCCAGTCGGGGCAGTGGGGCTACCTGCGGGTGCTGCCGGCTGGCGACCAGCGGCTGCTTCCGCTCTCCGGCGTCACGCCGGGGACGAAGAAGGCGGAGGTCGAGCCGGGCCATGTTCACCCGGTCGCCGCGAAGTAACGCCGGCTCTGGGGCTCTGTAAGGAGGGAGGGGGAGCCGCCGGCGGCTCCCCCTCTTTTTTTTTCTGACGATTGTGCTAGGCTGTGGCGCTCTCTTCGACTGGGGAGGCCCTGCCGAGTCGAGAGGGGAACTGAATGCGGGTGATCGCGGTGATGGCGTCGGCGCTGTTGCTGGCAGTGCCGGCCCTGGCGTATGAGGAAATCTCGGTCCCGGACGGGGGGACGGTGACGGGCAAGGTCGTGCTCACCGGAGGCAAACCCACCCCGAAAGGGTTCAACCTGGTCACCTTTCCCGATCCGGTCTACTGCGGAAGGATTTCGACGGGGACGGGATGGCGGCTACTCGAGGAATTTCGGGTGGCCCCGGACGGCGGGCTGCAGGATGTCGTGGTGATGTTGGTGGACGTGGAGAAGGGCAAGCCTTTCAAGTTCACGCCCACGACGATCGAGGCGCGCGACTGTCGGTTCCTGCCCTTCGTCACCGTCGTGCGGGATAAGGACGAAGTGGTCGTGGTGAACATGGATCCGGTGATGCACGATATCCAGGCCTACGAGACGTCCCACCTGGGGCCGCGGGTCCTGTTCAACACGCCCCTCCCGATGAATCCCCACCACAAGCGGCTGGTCGGCTCCGATTCGCACGAGCATCTGGCCGGCACCCCGATGAAGGAAACGATCCATATGACGAAAGACCGCCGGATCTTCGTGATGCAGTGCGGCTTCCATGCCTACATGGAAAGCTGGGGGCTAGCCGTGGACAACCCCTACTATGCGGTGACGGGGCCTGACGGAAGCTACGTGCTGACCGACGTGCCTCCGGGGGAATACCGTCTGATGGCCTGGCATCCCCAGGCCGGGCCGATGGCGGAGCAGCGGGTGACCGTGGCGCCCAAGGACCACGCGCGCGCCGACTTCACCTTCAAGGCGCCGAGGGGGCGGCGGAGCGCCCACGAAGTCGTCGAGAATCCCCATTTCGGGCTGGAAGCGCTCGGCCGGCCGCTGGAGGTCCGGGCGACGCTGGAGCTGCAGACACCGTGAACGTGGAGAGGACGCGGTGAACGCGAGGACGGACCGGAACCCCGATTTTGCCGGGCCGCACGCCCCGTGGGGTCGGGCCGCCCGGATGATCGTGGCGGCCTTCGGCCTGGCGATGGGGCTGGGAGGGACGGTCGCCGCCTACGATGTGATCGCCGTGGAGCACGGCGGCACCGTGTCGGGCCGGATCAGCCTGGAGGGGCCCGTGCCCAAGCCCAAGGGCTACAACCTCGTCGTCTATCCCGATCCCGAATACTGCGGGCGGATCTCGAACGGCGGGGGGTGGCGCTTGCTCTATGATTTCGTGGTCGGCCGGCAGGGCGGGCTTAAGGACGCCGTGGTGATGTTGGAGGGCATCGCCTCCGGCAAGGCCTTCGACGTGTCGGTCCCGCACGTGGAGGCGCGCGATTGCAAGTTCCTTCCCTTCATGACGGTCGTGCGGGACGGGCATGCGGTCGAGGTGGTCAACATGGATCCGGTGATGCACGACATCCAGGCGTACGAGACCTCCGCGATACTGGGGGCCCGCGTGCTGTTCAACCAGCCCCTGCCCATGAATGTCCATCATAAGCGCGGGGATCTGCACGCGACCCACGAGCACCAACCGGGCAAGTCTCTCCTGGGCCCCATCTATCTCAGCAAAGGGCGCCGCGTGTTCCTGATGCAATGCGGCTTCCATCCGTACATGGAGAGCTGGGCCTTGGCCATCGCCAGCCCCTACTACGCGATCACCGACGGCGCGGGCGGGTTTACGATCACCGATGTGCCGCCGGGCACCTACCGGCTCGTGGTCTGGCATCCGCAGGCAGGGCCCGAGGTGGAGCGATGGGTGACGGTCGAGCCGGACGGGCGCATCGAGGTGACGCTCGCCCTGCGGGCTCCCGGCGGCCGCCGCTCCGGCCTCCAGGTCATGGACAATCCCCGGTTCGGCCCTGGGGCCCTCGGACGACCGCTGAACATCGTCCCGCTCGTGGAGCTCCAGCAATAGCCCGCCCGGATCACGCCCATCACGTGCATCGCTTCTTCACCCTCCTGACGCGCACCCTCTTCCTGACCATCCTGGTCGCCGCGGCCGTGGCCTTCTCCGCTCCGACCGTTGCAGCGGACAGGCGGCCGGGGACGGTGCAGGAGGCGCAGCGCGCCTTCGACCGCAAAGAGTTCGACCGTGCGCTGGCCCTCGCCGATGCGCTCGTGCAGGGTCCCGATGCCCCCCCGGAAGCCTACCGGGTAAAGGTCCGCAGTCTTCTGCGTCTGGGAAAGCCCCAAGACGCGTTGAAAGTGTATGGCCAGCTCGAAGCGAAAATCGGTCGCGACGACACCTCGCTCCTCCGCGAGGTGGCTCTCGGATTCATCGTCCCGCTGCTCAAGGACATGCGGGAGCAGATGCGCGGCGCCGCCTACACCGCCCTCAAGGAGTGGGAATCCGACGAGACGGTCCCCTACCTAGAGGAGGGGCTGACCGACGGGTCGGCTCTGGTGCGGGCCCTGGCCGTGGAAGGGCTGGGCAAGCTCGCGGCTGGGCGGCGGTCTCCCGCCCTCCAACGGGCGCTCGAGGACCAGGCGGCGTTGGTCCGGTCCGTCGCGCTGAAGGTGCTCGGGCAGGTCGGGGATCGCGGCGCCGTGCCGCTCGTCGAGCGGGCCTTGAAGGACGAGCAGCCGACCGTGCGCGTGGCGGCGGCCGGGGCCCTCGTCTTGCTGGGTCAAGACCAAGGGTGGGCTCGGGTGCAGGCGTCCGTTTCGGCCGCCAACCCGGAGGAGCGGAGCGCAGCGCTCCGGATGCTCGGCGATCTGCATGACCGGCGCGCCTTGCCCCTGCTCGAGCAGGCGCTCGCCGACCCCCAGCCCTCGGTCCGTTGGGCGGCTGTGGCGGCGCTGGGCGATCTGGGATTGCCCGAGGCGGTGCCGGCCGTCCTTCGTCTCTTGAACGATCCCATCCCGGCGGTGCGGGCTTCGACCGCGATCAGCCTCGGAGACCTCAAGACGGCCGAGGCCGACGCCGGGCTCACGCGGGCGCTGGCGGACGGCAACCCCGTGGTCCGGGCGGCCGTCGCCTCCGCCCTGCTCCAACGGGGGCGTTCCTTGAAGGAGGTGGAGCCGACGCTGCGGGAGCTCGCGCAGAACCAGGACCCGGGCATCAGGGCGGCGGCCGCTCGGGCGTTGACCAGGTGTCGGGCGGAGGACGTCGCGGGTGCGAGCGAGCTGCTGCGGCTGCTCGCGAAGGATGCCATCCCGCGTCCGCGGATCGCCGCGCTGCGTGCGATGGGACACCTGGAGGGGCAGACCGTGCTCCCCGCGCTGAAGGCGGCCCTCCTCGATTCGGACGAGGCGGTGCGGGCTACCGCGGCCGGGGCCGTCGGGCGGGTGCTCCGCCCCTCGACACCGCCGCCGAAGACCTTGAAAACACAATAGGATATTTGCAGCAGGCCGATTTTTTCGCTTGACACCGGAGTGCGGGAGTCGTATAAGGAACGGGTTCAAAACTACGAGGATACCCCCCAGCACAGTCGAGTCTCTCCAGCCGGCCGGTGGTTGAGGTAAGTGGTCTCACCTGTGCGCAGTCGTCGTCAAGACTCAGGGGTCGCCAGCCAGCGCTCGCAACAGCGGTTCTGGTTCACCGTTCACTCTCATAAGGAGGCAGGCGTTATGAAGAAGGGTATCTATTTCGCCATGTTCGCAGCGGTGACGGCGGCGTTCCTCGCGCTGCCGTTCACCTCCTTCGCCGGCGGTACCGTCACGGGCAAGGTGACGTACAGCGGAAAGTCCGAGGCCAAGGAGTTCCTCTTCTCCAAGTTCCCGAACCCCAAGTTTTGTCCCAAGAACCCCAACAAGGAGTTGGTGCAGGGCGACAAGCGGATGATGCCGACCATTGTGGTGGGCAAGGACGGTGGGCTGCAGGGGGCGGTGGTGTCGGTTCGGGACGTCGAGGACAAGGCCTTCGTGGACGGCTTCGCTGGCACGGATGTCGTGGCCGAGTTTTGCGAATTCAAGCCCTTCACCGGCGTGGTCGTGGCGCAGAAGTCTTTCCGCGTCGAGAATCACGATGCCGATCCGGAGGATCCGAAGTCCACGCAGGGCGTGCTGCACAACCCGCACTCCTTCTTCGTGAAGGGATCCAGCTCCTCGACCGACTTCAACATCGGTCTCGCCAAGAAGGGCGACAAGCTGGACAAGCCGGTGAAGTTCAAGGGCGGACAGGAGAAGACCGGTTCGACCTACCGGCTGCAGTGCGACCAGCATGAGTTCATGCAGTCCTTCTTCCTGCCCGTGTGGAATCCCTACTTCGCCGTCGCGGGCGCGGACGGCACGTTCAAGATCGAGAACGTCCCCGCCGGAAAGCACAAGATCCTGGCGTGGCATCCGTTCGCGGGCCAGGTCGAGGCCGAGGTCGAGGTGAAGGACGGGGCGACGGTGGAAGCCAAGTTCGAGGTGAAGAAGAAGTAGGAGGACGATGGGCATGGCGGAGCCGATGCTCCGCCGACACCGGCGGGGGGCGGCGACCGGCGACGGTCGCCGCCCCCCGCTGCGTTTACGGCCTCGCTCCCGCGCCGCCCGCAGTTGCCTTTCCGTTTCCGACCCGGGTAAGATGGCACTTCCTCCGCACCGCTGCGGCGGCCGCGTCCGTCGAGGGGCCCGTGCCACGAGACATCTCGCTCGCCGAGATCTTTGCGCTCGGCTACTACTGGGAAACCAAGATCCTCCTCACGGCGGTGAAGCTGGACCTGTTCTCGGCTCTCGCCGGCCGGGCGCGGACCGCCGCAGAGCTGGCCGACCGACTCGGCGCGCATGAGCGGACGCTCGCGTTGCTCCTGAATGCGCTCGTGGCCATGCGTCTGCTGACCAAACAGGACGACCGCTACGCCAACACGGCCGTCGCGGGGACCCATCTGGTGCGGGACGCGCCGCAGTACGTCGGACACCTGCTTCTGCTCCACGACGCGGAGTGGAACAACTGGGGTCGTCTGGAGGAGGCGGTCAGGAGCGGCCGCTCGCCGGCGAATCGGCACGTCTTCGAGACCGATCCCGAGCTGGGTGCCAACGTGCTGGCCGTGCTGAACCGCATCGGGCAGCAGAGCGGACCCGGGCTGGCGAAGCGCCTCAAGCTGGAGGGGGTGAGCGAGCTGCTGGACCTGGGCGGCGGCGCGGGGACGAACGCGATCGCCTTCTGCTCCGTGTACCCCAGCCTGCGGGCCACCGTCTTCGATCTCCCCCAGATCCTCTCGTTCACCGAGCGGACGGTGAAGGAGGCGGGGATGGAGGCGCGGATCGCGCTCAAGGGAGGCGATTTCAACCGGGATCCGCTGGGCGGCCCCTATGACGCCGCGCTCATGTCCGATGTCCTCCATTATCAGGGACCGGAGGAGAATGCCGCGCTGGTCGCCCGGGTCCACGCGCATCTGCGCCCCGGCGGACGGCTGGTCATCAAGGACCGCTTCCTCGACGAATCGAGGACCGGTCCAGCCTGGGTGACGGCCTTCGCGCTGCACATCCTGGTCAACACCGAGCGCGGGCGTTGCTATACGGTCGCCGAGGCGTCCGACTGGATGAGGCGGGCCGGGTTCGACGCGGTGGCCGAGCTGGAGCCCTCGGCGGTGGTGGAAGGCAGGAAGTGCTCAGTGACGAGTTAGGAGTGTTGGGTTGCCGCGAGACCGAACACTCAACACGGATCACTCACGACGGGAGTTGGCGGTGAGATGGCGGATTGGCTGAAGCAACCGGGGTTTTTCGGGACGCATGCGACCATCGGGGCCGACCTGAGCCAGGCGATGGCGACCCTGTTCACCGCGCTCTTTCTGATCGGGTGGTGGCAGGCGAAGCGGCGGAAGGCCGACGGCCATCACTGGCTGATGCTGAGCGGGATGGTCGCGATGCTCGCCTTCTTTACGAGCTATTATCTCTTCCGGCAGCTCGGTGTGCTGGCGTTCGAGGGCAAGGCGGGGTTCGGCGGCTCGCAGGAGCTGTATGACAACCTCTTCATCCCCCTCCTCACCGTTCATATCCTGCTCGTCATCGTCGGTCTCGTCATGGCGATCTATATGATCGTGCTCGGCTACCGGGCCCAACTCGTGACGGACGGCCGGCGGACGCTGCGGGATGCCGTGCTGCAGACGCCGGCCAAGCGCATGGGGCTGATCCTGGGCGGGCTCACGGGCGCCGTGCTGCTCTTGTTCCTGGCGCGCGCCGCCGTGTCGGGGTTCTCCGCGCGCAAACTGGCGGTCTACCTCGGTCTCGTGCTCCTGGTCGCGGTCGTGTTCGCCGTGGAATTCGTCATCCAGCGCCTCTGGCCCAACGGGGAGCGTCGCCATCGTGTGCTCGGCCGATTCACGATGGTGATCTATGGCATTCTGTTTTTGACGGGCAGCCTCACCTACACCCTGCTCTACATTCTCTATCCGGGCAAGATCGGGTGAGCCGTGCTGGTCTGTGGCCGCTGCGACCGATGGATGCACACGGAAGGGGTCGCCGAAGAGGATGGGACCGACTGGCTGGTGCGGCTGGAGTGCCGGAGCTGCGGACTCCGGATCGCCGCCGAGGGGCGGCCGACGGAGGTCGCGGCGCTGGTGGACCGGCTGATGTGGAGCGACGAGGCGGCGCACCGACTGGAGCGGATGCCTCCCTACCTGGCGGTCCTCGTGCGAGAACAGGCCGAGGACCATGCGCGGGCGACCGGCCGGCGCGTCGTAACCTACGCTCTCCTTGAGGAGGCCAGGCGTGGGGGGCTCGTCGTGGATTGGGAGCCGGAGGCCGAGCACCGGTTGGCGCGGGTGCCGGGGCCTGTGCGGGCCATGGCCCGGATCGAGTTGGAGCGCACGGCGGCCGAACGCGGTGAATCGCGCGTGACCGTGGCGTTGATGGAAGAGGTCAAGGCGCGCTATTTCGGGATGTTCGTCAGGAGCGATGAGGCGTGACGGCTGACCGAGCCCATGGCGCTCGTGAGCGACGCGGGCTGCGTCAGCACGGTGTGTGCGCCTCGGTTGAGGAGCCATGCTGCATCGCCTGACCCTGCGGGTGCTGCCGCGTCTGGCGCTTGCGGTGACGCAGGACGAGGTCCGCCGGCGCAAGCGGGTGGTGATGCTGTTGCCCGGCCTGGCGGCCTTCGCCTTGTACCGTCTGGCGCACTGGCTCCTTCCGCTGTCCGATCCCTATGTCCTCCTGGCGGTCAGCGGGGCCCTTTCCGCTGCGACCGCCCTGGTGTGCTATCGCTACGGGCGCGGGGGCGCCTGGCCGGACTTGTGTCGCGAGGACGGGGCCCGGCGGCTCGGCTGGGTCGTTGGCTGGGTCGGTTTCGTGTACGGCGTGCAGCTCGCCTTGATGGTGCTGGCTCTGCTGAAGATCGTGGTGCGCTATGATTTCCTGGCGCATCCGGACGGACCGGCCATGATGGCGGTGATCATCGCCGCGACCTCGGTGGCGCGCGATGCCTTCGAGATCGGACATGTCCGGCGGCTGCAGCGGGGGGGCGAGCGGGTGCTGACCTTTCCCGACGGGGCGGCGTTTCGGGCGCTGCTCCGCGAGCAGCCGGGACCGTCGCTCCGTCTGACGGTGGTGGGCGGAGGCCTCGTGTTGCTCGCCGCTCTCGCCGCCCGTGTCGTGGAGGTCGGGCGTACCGACCTGGGGCAGCTCATCGTGGTGACCCTGGCGGCGGGGTCGGTGACGCTGGCTGCCTATCTTGCCGATGGGCGGCCCGGCGGATGGCGGGCCGCTGCGGCCGTTGCCGGGTGGGGTGAGCTGTTCCGGTTCTGGTGGTGGCCGGGCCTGGCCTTCGCCGCGACCTATGACCTGGCGCTGTCGGGGGCGGGGGTGTTTCTCCTGCGGACCGGGGACGGGGCGCCGGCCCCGCAGGCGCTCGCCGCGGTGCTGGTCGGCGGCATCATGGCCCTCTACGGTCGTTTTCTAGGACATCGCCGACTCGTCGAAAATCGCATCGAACAGACCGTGCCGGAATCCCTGCTGCGCTGTCCGTTCGTGCTGGGGATTCTGTCGCGGTCTCCGGGAAACGGGGCCCCCGGAAGGGCCGCCATGGCGGAGGGCGAGGTCATGGCTGGCGGAAGGGGGCGGAGGAGTTGAGCGTGTCGAGAGGTGGAGGAGTCGGGAGTTGGTGGCGGGGCGGGGCCGTGGTCCTGCTCGCCTGCGCGGTCCTCTGGAGCCCCGCCGCGCTCGCGTCTTCGGATCAGGCCAGCGGACCGAGCGTCGCCGAGGCCTCGCGGGATGTCTACTACAAGACGCCCGGCATGCCGATCGGGCCCTCTGCTCCGGCTCCGGAGAGGCTCGTCTACCCCCGGTACGGCTCGCTCGACAACCGGGTGTTTCTCTGGTTCGTCACCCAGCAGCACACCTATTTCGGCGGCTTCGTCCTAGCCCTCCCCATCTTCTGCGTCATCATCGAACTGCTCGGGCTGTTCGCGCGAAACCCCGCCGCCGCCGAGCGGTACGACCGGCTGGCCCAGGACTTCCTGCGAGTGACCCTCCTGGCCCTGTCCGTGACGGCGGTGGTGGGCAGCGTGATGCTGGGCGTCTTCATCCTGCTCTACCCCAGCTTTATGAGCTACATGGGCGGGACCTTCAAGTCCATGATGCCGGCCTATGCCCTGGTATTCGTGGGAGAGTCGCTCTGCCTGATCGCCTACTACTATACCTGGGAGCGGATGCAGACCCCGGCGCTCAAGTGGGCTCACGCCGCGCTCGGCGTCGTGGCGAATGGGTTCGGCGGCGTGCTCCTGCTGCTCGCCAATGCCTGGGCGGCGTTCATGATGGCGCCGGCGGGTGTGGACGACCAGGGCCGATACCTGGGCAATGCCTGGCACCTGCTCCATTCGGCCCTCTGGAACCCGCTCAACGTACACCGGTTCCTGGCCGACCTGATGTCGGGCGGGGCGGTAGTGCTGGCCTATGCCGCCTACCGATTCCTGACCAGCAAGTCGGACGAGGACCGGGCCTACTACGACTGGGTGGGGTACGTCTTCCTCATCGTCACGGTCTGCGCGCTCCTGCCTATGCCCTTCGCGGGCTACTGGCTGATGCGCTCGGTCTACGCCTTCCGGCAGAGTATGGGCGTGACGATGATGGGAGGGTTGCTGACCTGGCTCTTCGTCGTCCAGGCTCTGCTCGTCGGCGTGCTGTTCCTGGGGATTAATTACTACCTCTGGCAGAGCATGGGGCGACTGCAAGGCGGCGACCGGTACCAGCAGTACTTGAAGTATCTCGTCGCGGCGCTGACCATGTGCCTGGTGGTCTGGCTGACTCCGCACACGATCATCATGTCGCCGACCGAGGTCAAGGCGATGGGCGGGGCCCAGCATCCGGTCATCGGCAACTACGGGGTGATGTCCGCGAAGAACGGGGCGATCAACGTGATGATCTGCCTGACGGGTCTGAGCTTCATCTACTACCGACGGGCAAATCGGACTCTCACGGTGTCCTGGGCGCCGGCCGGGAATGCGGTGTTGGGCGTGCTGTTCGGCGTCGGCATTGTGAACATCGTCTGGTTGGCGGTCTACGGATTCTACCTGCCTTCCTACGTCCGGGTCGGACTCTCTGCTCCGCAGGCGGCCACCACCGCGACGGTGCTCGTGGTCGGACTGCTGATCAATCGGGCAATGCTGCGAGGGGCCGTCGTCCACGGCCCCGTCCGGTGGGGCAAGATCTCGGTGCGGGGCATGGTGGCGTTGTTCGGACTGGCGGCGACCTTCTCCTGGGTGATGGGGTTGATGGGCTATATCCGATCGTCGGGGCGGCTCTCGTGGCACGTCAACGAGATCATGCCGGACCAGTCTCCTTGGGCCTACACGCCGACCCTGGAGTTTGCGGCGAAGATGGTCACGTTCAACATGGTCGTGTTCTGGCTGGCCGTGCTCTTCCTCTTCTGGCTAAGCAGCCGGGAGGGCCGGACGGTGCCGGTGACCGGGGCGCTGTCCCCGACCGAGGGGGCCTTGGTACCGCCTCCGCCGCAGGAGGTGCAGCCCTCATGACGCGCCGTGGACGATTGAGCGCGGTGTGGCGGGCCCTATGCCTAGCGGCGGCGCTGTTGGTCTGGGGCGGCTCCGTCGGCGAATGGGCCGCGGCCGGCGGCTCCCTCGTGATCGAAGACTTCACCGCGAGGGAGCCGGATGGTTTTCCCCGGGGGTGGAAGACTCAGAACAACAGCAGGGGACGCGAGACCTACACGATCCGGACCGAGGGCCACCTCGCCTTCCTGTCGGCCAGGCAGGCCGATCAGCGTGTCTACAAGCGTATTGCCTGGGACCCGAAGGCGCTGCCGGTGCTGACCTGGCGCTGGCGTCTTCTGTCGGCACCGGCCGGAACCGACCCGATCGCGGTGGTGTATGTCTCGCTGGATACGGATCTCTATTTCATTCCGGTCTTCACCAAGTACACCTGGAGCGCCACGCGGCCGGTCGGCTCGGTCGTGGAGGGCGGCATGTTCAGCGGGACCGAGATCGTCGTGCAGAGTGGCGTCAAACCGGCCGGAGAGTGGGTGGAGGAGCGGGTGAATGTCTACGAAGACTTCAAGCGGATCCATGGCCACGAGCCGGCCCGCGAGTCGTGGGGCATTTCATTGTTGGCCGGGCCCGGCGTCGAAGTGGACTTTGGTCCGCTCGTCGCATCGACGCCCTAGTGCGGTAAGGAGGTCGTAGCCCGCGGATGCCGGCGAAGATGGTCTTGGACATGGTCTTGGGCGCCGCGGTCATGGGCGCGGTCGGCGCCATGATCGGCCTGCTGATGGGTGGCGGCGCGTTGCCGGTGTCCCTGGGGGCCGGGATTGTGCTCGGCACGGTCGTGGGCGCGCTCGGCGGGAGACGGTTTCTCGTCAGCATTCTCGTCGGCGCGTTGCTGGGCGGCGGGCTGGCGTGGGCGCTGGTCGGCTTTGAAAAGGTTTGGGTCGGGGCTGGTGCTGGGGCGGCGATGGGCGGATTCCTGGGTGTACAGCTCTCGTCGTTGTTGGACCTTTGGGCGGAGCGACAGCGCGCCAAGGCTGCCGAGGGGCCGCCGCCGTCCTGATTCTTTTCCGAGGCCGAGGAGCCTTGCTGGCTCCGGACAGTCGAGGTGTTGATGGAAAACCGCGCTGTGTTGTTTGGAGCGATCACGTTCGTTTTCCTGTCCTTCATTCTGATGATCGCGGGGCTCGTCTACGAATCCTACAAGGCCAAAAAGCAACGCGAGATCGTCGCGACGATCGAGACCGTCAGCGCACCCGTGGCCGTGGCCGCCCCGCGGGACTACTCCATGTACCGGACCATCACCGGCGATGACGGACGGGAGATGGTGGAAATCCCGGAGGGCCCCTTCATCATGGGTAGCAGCGAGGGCGACCCTGACGAGGCTCCGGAGCACCAGGTGTACCTCTCCACCTATTACATGGACCTGAAGGAAGTCACGCAGGCCGAGTATGATCGGTTCGTCAAGATGACCAAGCGCGGCAAGCCCTTCATTCCCGTCTTCGAGGACGACCAGTCGAAAATCCTCAAGCCCGAGCTGCCCGCCATCGGCATGTCGTGGGCCGATGCCGCGGCCTATTGCAAGTGGGCGGGCAAGCGCCTTCCCACCGAAGCCGAGTGGGAGAAGGCGGCGCGGGGGGAAGGACGGCGACGCTATCCCTGGGGCGATGAGTTCGGACGTGGCAACGCCAACGTCGAGGGTGATGAGGATGGGGTGCAGTATCTGGCGCCGCCGGGATCGTTCGAATCGGGGCGAAGCCTCTACGGAATTTACGATATGGTCGGCAACGTGGCCGAGTGGGTCGCCGACAGCTACGATGAGCGCTATTACTCGAAGGCTCCCTTCCGGGACCCGCGTGGTCCCGAGGAAGGCCAGCACAAGGTTATTCGTGGGGGATCCTGGCGCGAAACGCCGCACAACGCCAGGATATCAAAGCGGTTCCAGGCCAAGATGTGGCGTACCGACAGCACGATCGGCATTCGCTGCGCCAAAGACCCGGAGGAGTCCGACAAAGGCCAGACGCGCGCGCGCACCCCGTAGTCGGCGATCGGTTCTGGCTGGAAGGGCGATCATCGCATCCTGTTCGTTCCATGCTGGAAACCAGATTCAAGATCGCTCTGTTGCTCACCGTCCTCTTCCTCACCAGTCTGCCCGTCCTGGGAATCCTCCGCGGCACGACACCTCCGCCGGAGGATCCTCTGCTCCAGGCACCGGCTGCACCGGTCGAGCCCGAGTCACTCTCGGGCAACGACGCTCCGCTACCCGATGAGATGGTCCTGATCCCGGCCGGGCCTTTCATTCAGGGGACAAACGTCGGCGGCTATGATGAAAAACCGCAGCGCACGGCGTATTTGGACGCCTTCTGGATCGACCGCTATGAGGTCACCAATCACCGCTATCAACTCTTCGTTGCCGCGACCGGCCACCGCAAGCCGGGTCCACCGTCCAGATATGCGAAGAACCTCGGGAAGATGCGCGGCGTCAACCAGCCGATTGTCTATGTGTCCTGGGACGATGCGGAGGCCTACTGCCGCTGGCGCGGTGCTCGTCTTCCGACTGAAGCGGAGTGGGAGAAGGCCATGCGCGGGGTCGACGGACGTCTGTGGCCGTGGGGGAATACCTTCCAGCCATTGGCGGCTAATTGGGGCTCGACGCGGGATGGATTCGATTCAACAGCCCCGGCGGGGTTCTTTAGGATGGACGTCAGTCCTTTCGGCGTAGCCGATGGAGCCGGTAACGTCATGGAATGGGTAGCCGATTGGTATGGCGAGGACGTCTACCGTGAACTGGACGTTCGAAACCCCAGGGGGCCAGACCACGGTGTATACAAGGTATTGCGGGGTGGGGGCTACACGAGCACAGGTGCCGATGTCCGGATCACAAGCAGGAGCAAAATGGTGCCGGATTTCCGGGATGAAACCATCGGGTTTCGTTGTGCCAAATCCGAGTCCGAGGAGCCTCGTTCAAGCAGGGATGGATAGAGGGAAAGTCACAGAAAATCAAAGTAGTAAAGGATAAGGAAGACCGCCAAAATTATGTTGACAACCATACCCGCCAAAACTATAATGTCGAACACTTTTGAGTTGTTGCTCATCTTGCGTCCCCATCACCTCTCAGAACGGGAAGAACCGATTAACATAGAGTTAGAGGTCTGTCAAGCAAGGACCGCGGATCACCGATCCTAGGACTCATCCCGTATACCGAGGAGTAGAACCATGGCTGAAGCGACGGTACCGGACAGCGAGCTCAAAATCAAGATCGGCAAGATGATTTTCTATATCACCTGCGCGGTGGGCCTCTGGTTCTTTTACTGGTTTGCCGGCATCCAATGTCCTTGCTGATCGTCCATCGATAGGGAGAGGGCTCTTCGGGGGAGGGTGGGGGTTCGCCAACAGCGTCATCGGACTCGTGGAAGCAGGGAGATCTGAGCAATGAGTGCACTCAACAACCCGGTCATCGCGATCATCATTTCCGTTGTCGTCGCGGTCACGTACTTCACTCTGATCGATCATTTCCTTATGGATATGCAGGGGCTGGACTATTGGTACCTGTTTAGGAAGTAATATGGGCCTGATGTCGGCGCGTCGAGCGGACGGGTTGACTCTAGCTCGTGGATTTCTGGCACTATCTCGTGTCTGTCTTAAGGGAGGGAGCCATGCGTAGTGTAACCAGGAAGAAGACGCTGGCGGTCGTGGCCTTGACTGCGATGGTCGGTCTTCTGCTGTTGCCGATCCTAGTGGCGGTGCCCGCGCTGGCCAGCGGTGGTGGAGCGCCCGCTGCCGGCGGACCACCTCCCGACGTCGCCAAGAAGGAGGGCGCGGCGGAGGAGGGCAAGGAGAAAAAAGTCGAGAAGGCCCGTGATGTCTACTATAAGACCGAGGGTATCGTCTCCGGCGCGCCTGCCCCCAAGACCACCGATAGCCCTAAGGACTATCCCCGTTACAACTTTGAGAGCCGCGTCCTTCTCTGGTTCGCCAATCAGCAGCACCTCTACTACGGAAGCTTCGTGCTGGCGGTGCCGATCTTTTGCATGATCATCGAGTTCATGGGGGTCGTCACGAAGGATCGGGCCATGGCGAAGAAGTACGATCAGTTGGCGTACGATTTCGTCAAGATCAGTTTGACCGCCTACTCCTTGACGGCTATCCTGGGTGGTATCTTGATCTTCACCTTCCTGACGCTCTATCCAGCGTTCTTCGGGTACCTCTCCAGCATCTTCCGTCCCGTCATGCATATCTACGCGCTGATGTTCGTGGCGGAGAGCGGAACCCTCTACATCTACTACTACGGTTGGGACAAGATGAAGGAGGGGTTCCTCAAGTGGATCCACTTGAGCATGTCGGTGATCCTGAACGTGATCGGCACCGTCCTCATGTTTCTGGCTAACTCGTGGATCGGGTTCATGATGTCTCCTGCCGGGGTGGATGAGCAGGGACGCTACCTCGGAAACATCTGGCACGTGATCCATACCGCCCTCTGGAATCCGCTCAACGTGCACCGGATTCTCGGGAACATGGCCTTCGGGGGGGGCGTGGTCGCGGCTTATGCGGCGTATCGCTTCCTCTCGGCCAAAACCGACGAAGAGCGGGCGCACTATGATTGGATGGGCTACATCGCCATGGCGATTGGGGTGGCCTTTTTAATTCCCCTCCCCTTCGCCGGGTACTGGCTTATGCGGGAGGTCTACGCATATCGCCAGCAGATGGGCATCACGCTGATGGGCGGGTTGCTGGCGTGGCTGTTCATCATTCAAGCCACGATGATCGGTATCCTGTTCCTGAGCACGAACTACTACCTCTGGCAGGCCCTCGGTCGGATGCGGGGCGCGGAGCGCTTCCAGCGGTGGATTAAGTATTTTGTGTTCGTGCTCGTCTGCGGCTTCCTCGTGTTCATCACTCCGCACACCATGGTGATGACTCCCGCCGAGCTGAAGGCCATGGGTGGTCAGCAGCACCCTGTGCTCGGGAACTACGGAGTCATGTCCGCCAAGAACGGCGGGATCAACGTGATCATCACCACCACCGTGTTGAGCTTCATCTGGTATCAGCGCGGGAACCGAGTTCCCAACGTCTCGTGGGCGAAGTTCGGCAACATCTTCATGGGGGTGTTCTTCTTCTTCGCCTACGTGAACATCATCTGGCTGGCCATCTACGGATATTACATCCCGGCCAACGTGCGCGTGGGATTGTCGGTGCCGCAGGTGGCGACGACCCTCTCCTGCCTCTTCTTCATGACCGCCCTGAACCTGGTTATGCTGAAGGGCGCGAAGGAGATCGGGCCGATTGAGTGGGGAAAGATCTCTGCCCGCTCGCAGTATGCGCTCATCATGCTCGCAACGGCGTTCACGTGGATGATGGGCTTGATGGGCTATATCCGCTCTTCCGTTCGTCTGTTTTGGCATGTGAACGAAGTTATGCGGGACAACTCTCCGTGGGCGTATACCCACACAGTGGGATTTGCCGCCAACATGATTTCGTTCAACGTACTGTTCTTCTGGATCAGCATCATGTTCGTCTTCTGGCTGGGCACGCTTGGTGTCAAGAAGGTGCCGGTGGAGGCCAAGATTCCCGTCCCGGGAAGGGCTCCGGAACCCGCCGTTGGGCATTGACCTGGTCCTCATCTCGCCTGGAGTTAAGGCTTAACGGGGAGTGCGGGCGGTAATGGCCCGCACTCCTCAGGAGGGGTTTCACGTGGCAGAGTTGTTGACGACAGCTTTGGACCTGGGGTGGCCTGTCCTGGCCTTCCTGGGGTGCTTGCTAGTCTATTTCCAGGTCAGCATTCCTGATCCGGAGAAGAAGCGGCGCGTTTCATTCAAGACCTTCATCGGCATGATTGCGACGGTCATGCTCTTCATCGCAATCGCCAACTATAAGATCAATTTTTTCGGTGAGTCGCGGCTGCTCCCTGTGTCTCTCGCAATGATCACGGCGCTCTCCTTTATGATGGCGCTGTACTTCGCCAACGTCAGCGCTCTCTTCAAGATCGGCGGATTCATGTTTCTCGTGGCCGCTGCCTTGTCCGGCTATGGAAACTGGCTGCCCCAGGTCGAGGGTGGTTTTCCGCCACCGGAAGTGAAGTTGGATTTTGGCAGTATGTCGCCGCAGCAGCTCGCCGACGAGGGTGAAAAGATCATTTTCGGAGGAATTGGCCAGAGCTCGGTCCAGGGTGCGATCGGCAAGGGGCAGTGTCCGTTGTGCCATGGGTTCCAAAAGGGCTTCCTCAGCGAGCGTGCTCCGAATCTCTTCGGGCTCCCAGATCGCTTGAAGGAGCGACTCGAGGATCCGCGCTACCACAAGGGTAAGCCGGCCGAGCGTGATACGGTGCAGAAGGAGGCCTTCCCTGGCGCTGGGACTGCTGAAATCGGGCAGGAGTATATCGCGGAATCCCATGCCTGCCCGAGCTGCTATGTGGTGGCCGGCTTCGGTGTGAAGGGGACCAACGACAAGGAAAGCCCCATGCCGCCGATCCACAAACCGCCGATCTCGTTGAGCCTTCCGGAGTTGGCCGCAGTTGACACGTGGATCTATCTGCGGGAGGGCAAGGAAGCGCCTCCCTATGAAGAAATCATCAAGAGCTACGAGAAGTTCATCCCGGAGGATCAGCGGCCCAAGCAGCAGGAAGACAAGCCTGCGGCTGCCGGGGGTGGCTTGTTGGCGACAGGAGACGAGCCCGTCGATCAAATATTCCAGAAAGCCACGTGCGTCGCCTGCCATACCATCCCGGGCATCGCTGGTGCTGTTGGGACAATCGGCCCCAAGTTGGTTGAGGGGACGAATGCGCCCAACCGAATCAAGGATCCTGCCTACAAAGGCACGGCAAAGAGCACGCGGGAATATATCACCGAGTCGGTGATCAACCCCAGCGCCTATGTGGTCAAGGGATTCCCCGATAATACGATGCCGAAGGAGTTTGGGAAGAAGCTCAGCGCCGGCGCGCTGAACAAGATCGTCGATTATCTTTCCCAACTCCAGGAAGGCAAGGAGCCTCCAAAGATTTCATAGCCAGCTTTCCTTCGAGGCTGATCGTTCAGGAATAAGGAGAGTTTTGCGATGACATCGCTCAAGCTAATCGAAGGCTATATGCCGATGCAGATGCTCTTCGAGCTGGCATTCTGCGTCGGGGTTTTTGCCTTGGTGAGCCATCTGCTGAGCAAGAGCGGGATGGCCGTTCCACGGTTTTGGCAGGGGATTCTCTTTTGGGTATTTATCGTGTCATACCTGAAGTGGAGAATCTACCCACCGATCCCCTTCAGCGTCAGGGCCATGTACGGCACTGTATCGCTGATCGCGGTGTTCATGTGGATGTCAAGCAATGAGGAGGACTGGAAGAAATTCAAGCAACCGATCCTCAATGTCCTCGACGCGAAGACCGGATTCCACAAGGCGCTGCGGACCTTCTACCTCGTTGCCATCCCGATCCTGCTCTGGGGGTTCTCCTACAATTCGTTCCTGCCGAACCTCGAAGAGCCGATCGAATTGCGGACAGTACATCCGGCCCCGCCGGCGAGCACGAAGGTGCATGGAAAGACCTACGTCTTGCAGACGGCGCAGAACCCCTACCGGGTCAATAAAGAAGGCAAGTACGATCAGGAGTACACCAACAGCCTGATCACCGAACAGGCCATGGGCCGGCTGATGAAGGCAGACGCCAACCCCTGGGATCCGAACGCCGAGGGCTATCTGAAATATGTTCGTGAGGGGGGGGAGGTTTTCTTCCAAAATTGTCACTTCTGCCACGGCGATAATCTGAACGGCCGCGGACTGCATGCCTTTGCGTTCAACCCAATCCCGGCAAATTTCACAGACCCGGGCACCATTGCCCAGCTCCAGGAAACATTCATCTTCTGGCGTGTGTCGAAGGGCGGTATTGGTCTGCCGCGCGAAGGATTTCCGTGGGCGTCGGTCATGCCGCCTTGGGAGCAGCACTTGACGACCGATGAAATTTGGAAAGTCATCCTTTTTGAATATTGGCACACCGGCTATTATCCGAGGACTTGGGATTAATCCCACATCTAATCGGCAAGGGGTACACCAATGAGGGATCTTCGGTTCAGGAGCAAATTGGTCCTAGCCCTTGTGGCCGTCCTGGGGGTGGCGCTCACCACTGGCGGCGACACGCTCTGGACCTACGCCCAGGAGGGCGGCGGCGGGCTGCCGGAAGGCTTCAAGAAGGGAGAGCTAGCGCCACTTCCTTCCGCTGAGATGGTCGAGGCCGGTAAGCGCGTCTATTTCACCAAGTGTGTCTGGTGCCATGGAGTTGACGGCGCCGGTGACGGACCGGCTGCGGACCGGCTCTGGCCGCGGCCGAGAAACTTCAACCAGGGCACCTTCAAGATTCGCCATACGGCCAGCGGTGAGCTGCCGCTCTTCGACGCAACCAAGCCGATCAAGGGTCAGAACGACCTGTTTGAAACCGTCACCCACGGACTGCCAGGCTCGGCGATGCCGTCGTGGGAAGGGATTCTGACCGAAGAGCAGCGCCTGCAGGTCTTGGCTTTCGTCACCACCCAACTGGTCAAGGACCGCAAATTCGACGACAAGCAGACCGAAACACAGACTGTGCTCCAGTTGGATAGCATCAAGCCGGTGCCGCCGGAGAAGGAAAGCCTGGAGAAGGGGGCCCAGCTCATCGTCGAAAAGAAGTGCATTGAGTGCCACGGCCTTGAAGGGCGTGGTGACGGCAATGCCTTCAACCTCAAGGATGACTGGGGCTTCTCCATCCAGCCGGCGAATTGGCACAAGTGCTGGAATTTCAGGGGTAGCCGCCAGGATCCGTACAATGTGAAGAATATCTTCCGTACCTTTTCGACCGGGGTCAACGGCACGCCGATGCCGTCCTTTGCGGACAGCACCTCGATTGAGGAGCGGTGGCACATCGCCAACTTCGTTCAGTCTCTCTGCGAGCGTGGGCCGAACGGGGAACCCCTTGAGATTGATCCGCTGACCGACAAGCCGAAGATCAACTTCGTGATTCGATCGAAGCCGATCGAAGGAGAAATTCCCGACGATCCGGCCAATGAGATCTGGCAGACGGCGATTCGCAGGTATGTCGCCATGGGCGGTCAGATTACGCACAAGCCGAGGAACTTCGTGAACCGGCTTGACGATATCTGGGTGCGTTCGGTGTACAACGCTGAGTCGATTGCCTTCATGTTCGAGTGGGACGATCGAACGAAGAGCGTGCATGAGGGGGAGATGCCGTTCGAGCCCACCGAGGTAAACCTCGATGCCTATGGGATCCAGGAGCAGCCGCCTAAGACCGGCGAAGAGGGCTCCATCGCTGCGATGCAGAACAAGTACACCGTCTTCAACGATGCCATTGCGATCGAGTTTCCGGTCAAGTGGCAGGAACTTCCGCCGCCGGAGAAGCCTCGGTATCTATGGGGTGACGAAAAGTATCCGGTGGACATCACTAAGTGGGAAGCTGACGGGTCTCTCCGGGCGTTTAAGGGAACCGGCTGGGATCAGGACTTTGAGGAGCGTGACTTCGCCGAGAAAATGAAGGTCCTGAAGGCCGAATGGAAGAACGGCCGCTGGACCGTCATCGTGCAGCGCCCGCTGAAGGGGGACTACGAGGAGGATACCTACTTCGAGATGGGCAAGTACATCCCGACGGTTTTCTTCGCCTGGGATGGGCACAACGGCGACGTCGGGCGGAAGAACGCGGTGTCCGCCTTCTATTACACGATCCTCGAGCCGCCGATTCCGAAGGAAACCTACATCTACCCGACCCTGATCGCGGTGGGAATCGTGATCATCGAGGGTTGGATCCTGACCCGACGGGCCAACAAGCGCAAGGGTAAGACCTACTAGGTTACAGTAGTGCAGCCTGGTGGAGGAGGGGGTGGGGTGATCCCACCCCCTCCTTTTTTTTGAGGAACGAGGTCCGAAGGCAGCATGGTTTCCGCACAAAATCGGCGCTTCGAGGACATCACGGCAGTGTTGATCGCCGGCGGACAGAGCCGACGGATGGGCGTGGACAAACGGAACATCGAGCTAGGTGGGGTGACGTTGATCGAGCGAGTCCACCGGGTCCTTGTGGGGCTCTTCCAGCGGATCATCGTCGTGGGGTCCAGTGCCGACGACACCCTCATGAGGCTTGGCTCGCCGGTCGTCTGTGATGAGATTCCCGACTGCGCGACGCTCGGAGGACTGTACACCGGCCTTCTGCACTCGAGCCAGTCCCGTATTTTCGCAGTCGGCTGCGATGCCCCCTTCGTCAACGCGGCGGTCGTGCGGGCGATCGTCGAGTTCGCCCCGGATGCAGATGTCGTCATGGCGAGGCTGTCGACCGGTCTTGAGCCGATGCAGGCTGTCTATTCCAAGCAGTGCCTGCCCCACCTTGAGGCGATGGCCAGGTCCGGCAACCTGCGGCTGCAGGACTTATCGGAGCGGCCGGGCCTTCGCGTACGTGACGTCGAGGAGGAACTCCTCAGGCGCATTGATCCGTCGCTGGTGTCCTTCCTGAACCTGAACCGGCCGGCCGACGTGGAATTGGCCAGAAAGCTGCTCACCCACGGCGAGGGGTCTTGGACGGGACGATGAGGCAGGGGAGCCGCGGCATTCTTTTCATCCATCCGGGGGCTCTTGGCGATGTCCTGCTCTCGCTCCCCGCGATGAGGGCGGTTCGGTCCGCGTTCCCCGGCCGGTCGGCCACGATCTTGACGGGCGGCCAGGTTGGACGGCTGCTGCGAGCGGGTGGGGAGGTGGACGACTGCCTTGCGATCGAGGCCGGGCATCTGGCCAGCCTCCTGGCCGGACCGGCCTCTCTTGAGGAGGGACTTCGAGCTCGACTGCACCGCTGCGACGCAGCGGTCGCGTGGATGGCGGATACCGACGGCGGATTGCGGCGCGGTCTGCACGACGCCGGTGTCGGGTCGGTTGTCATCGGGTCGCCCTTCGATCAGGGGCGAGCGGGGCTCCACCAGGCGGAACGCTACCTGGAAATCGTGGCCGCCATTGTCCCGGCCCAATCCGTGGGATGGACAGCCCATGTTCCTCCTCTGATACTCCCGCGTGGTCGCCGGTCGGCGGAGGCTGGAATCCAAACCGGTTCGGGGCCGCTCGTGGCCATCCACCCCGGCAGCGGAAGCCGGCACAAGTGCGTCCAACCGGACGTGCTCGCGTGGGTCGCCGCCAAGCTTCGTGACAGCGGACGGCAGCCCATTCTCATCGAAGGGCCGGCCGATGCAGCGATGGTCGAGGGGGTCCGGACTCGCCTGACCTTCTTTGTTGCCGTGGCTCGCGGCCTTGACGTCGTCGAGATGGCTGCTCTGCTCACGTCAGTATCTCTCTTCATCGGGCAAGATTCGGGGTTGTCCCATCTTGCGGCCCTTCTCGGTGTTCCTACGATCGCCTTGTTCGGACCCACCGATCCTCGGCGCTGGTGCCCGCTCGGGCCTCGGGTCCGTGTCCTACGCGGTCCCCCCTGCTCGTGCCTGAGCTGGCAGGCCGTCGAGCGTTGCGACGACAAACCTTGCCTGCAGTTCCCGGGGTCGGAGCTATGGGCCAATTGCCTGGAGGTCCTGGAGCCGTCGGCTGAACCGATCAACCGATACAAGCCGCTCGGGACCGATTCTTGTCATGTCTGAGGGCCTATGCTATTGTGGCGAGTTTTCGTGAGACTGGACCGGACGCGGGGAGAGGGCATTCCGTGCCGCAGGACATCGTGCGCGAAAAGGTCTTGGGGGCGATCAGGCAAGCGCTCTACCAGGCCCGGAGCAAGGGGTTGCTGCAGACCGAGCCTCCCGCGGTCTTGACCCTCGACCCACCCAAGCGTCCGGAATGGGGGGACCTGTCCTCCACCGTCGCGATGAGCCTCGCGGCCTCCGAACGGCGCTCTCCTCATGACGTCGCCGAGATCATTCTAGCCAACCTGGAGCAGCGCGACCAATTGTTCGACCGGGTCGAGATTGCCAAGCCCGGCTTCCTGAACATGACGGTCCGGCGGGACCTGTGGCTGCAGGTGCTCGGGGAAATCGAAGCCCGGGGCTCGTCCTACGGGAACACTGACGTAGGAGCGGGGCGTCGCGTCCTGGTGGAATTCGTCAGCGCCAATCCCACCGGTCCGCTGCACGTAGGCCACGGGCGCGGTGCGGCCGTCGGCCACGCCATCGCCAGCCTCCTGCAAGCCGCGGGCTATGAAGTCGTGCGGGAGTATTACATCAACGACGCCGGCCGCCAGATGAAGCTGTTGGGCCAATCGGTGTGGGCGAAGTATCGGATGGCGTACGGCGTCGAGGCGGCCTTCCCGGAGGACGGCTATCGCGGCGACTACATCGAGGCGGTGGCTTCCCGTTTGCGGGAAGAGGTGGGGCCGAACCTCCTCGACCTTTCCCAGGAGGAGGCGGAGGCGCGTTGCCGCGACTTTGCCTACCGGGAGCTGCTCGGTCGGATCAGGAACGACCTTGAGGCGTTCGGGATCGCATTCGACTCATGGTTCAGTGAGGCCGCGTTGATCGGAACCGGCGCCGTCGAGCAGGCCCTGGATGATCTGGCCAGGCAGGCCCTCCTCTTCGAGGACGAGGGGGCCCTCTGGTTCAAGTCCTCGGTTTTTGGGGACGAGAAGGATCGGGTGGTGCGCAAACGGGAAGGGGACTACACCTACCTGGCGTCCGACATCGCCTATCACCGAGACAAGTTGCGACGGGGCTATGATGTCCTGATCGACGTCTGGGGCGCCGATCACCACGGGTATATCGCCAGGATGCAGGGAGCGGTCCAGGCGTACGGTCATCCGAAGGACTGCCTGCGCATCGTGTTGGTGCAGATGGTGAACCTGCTGCGTGACGGGCGGAAGGTGGAGATGTCGAAGCGTGCGGGCGAGTTCGTCACGCTGCGCGAGGTAATCGACGAGGTCGGTGCGGACGCGGGCAAGTTTTTCTTCCTGATGCGGCGATCGGACAGTCACCTGGACTTCGACCTGAGCCTGGCGAAACAACGGTCCGCGGAGAATCCGGTGTACTACGTCCAGTACGCGCACGCCCGTATCGCCAGTCTTTTCAGGGTCGCCGAGGAACGCGGCATCGCCGTGCCCCGGCCGAGCGAGACCGACCTGGCCGTGCTAGCCGGCGACGACGAGCTGACCCTGATACGAAAACTGGCCGACTATCCGACCGTGTTAGCCGGGAGCGCCGCCGCCCTGGAGCCTCATCGGTTGACCTTCTATTTGCAGGAACTGGCGGCGCAGCTCCACACCTATTACTACCGTCACCGGATCCTTCCGGCTCTCGGTGGAGAGGAGGATGGTGAGGGCGAAGAGCCGACGGTCCCTCCGGTTGAACCGCAGGGTGAGCGACGACGGGAGCCGCTCACCCCGGAGCTGACGGCCGGGCGCCTTGCCCTCATGGGGTGCGTGCGGCAGGTGCTCCGGAACGCCCTGGGGATCCTGGGGGTGTCCGCGCCGGACCGTATGTAGGCGGGGGAACGAGGCGAGGGATGAGGGGGTTTAAGGTCCTCGGTACCGATCTTGGCGGACGCGCCCGCCGTGGCGCGCTCGCGACGGCCCATGGCCCGGTGCAGACGCCCTGTTTTATGCCGGTCGGCTCGCTGGGCGCGGTCAAGGGGCTGGCTCCCGACGAATTGCAAGAGCTCGGCTTCGGGCTCATCCTCAACAATGCCTACCACCTGTCTCTGCGGCCCGGCGCCGAACTCGTGGCCAGCCTGGGAGGGCTCCACGCCTTCACCGGATGGCCTGGCGCGATCCTCACGGACAGCGGCGGTTTTCAGGTATTCAGCCTAGCCAAACTTTGCCGGGTGACCGACGACGGCGTGACGTTCCAATCGCATATCGACGGCTCCTCCCATCATATGACCCCCGAGCGCGCGATTGAGGTCCAGGAGCTCTTGGGGGCTGACCTGATCATGGCCTTCGATGAGTGCGTCGGGCTGCCCGCTCCGAGGGAGCGGGTGCGGGAGGCACTAGTCAGGACTCAGGCCTGGGCTCGGCGGTGCCGGGAGGCTTGTCGGCGGACCGACCAGACGCTGTTCGGCATCGTCCAGGGGGGGCACGATCCCGACCTGCGTGTGGAAGCGGCCCGGGACCTGGTGTCGCTGGGGTTCGAGGGGTATGCGGTCGGCGGCCTGTCGGTGGGCGAGGAGGCGTCGGTCCGCAACCGTATCCTGGACGTGACCGTCCCGGAGCTCCCGGCCGACCGACCCCGCTATCTGATGGGCGTCGGAATGCCGGAAGACCTCGTCGAGGGGGTGGCGCGGGGCATCGACCTGTTCGACTGCGTCGTGCCGACCCGACATGGCCGGACGGGGTGGCTCTTCACCTCCTTCGGTCGAGTCGTGATCAAACAGGCGCAATACGCCAGGGACGAGCGGCCCATCGATCCCACCTGCCCCTGCTCCGTCTGTGCGAGGTTTTCCCGCGCCTACCTCCACCACCTGTTCACCGTGAATGAGATGTTGGGGGTGCGGCTCAATACCCTTCATAATCTCTCGTATTTCGCCGGCCTGATGGAGGGGATCCGGCGCGCGATCGAGCAGGGGACGTTCGAGGCGTTTCGGGCCGAGTTCCACGCGGCGCGGCAGGCGGAGGCGCCCGTGGGCACGCGGGCTGGCGCGGCTGCTCCCGCGAGGACGGCGCGGCGGGGGCGTAGTCTATCTCTGGAGGAGGAAGCGTGAACGCGATGGCGTCGGTGGCCTGGGCGCAGGGGCCGGGCGGGGGAGGTGGCGGCGGCCTGCTGCTCTCGCTGGTACCGTTCCTGTTGATCTTCGTGATCTTCTACTTCTTGCTCATCCTGCCCCAGCAGAAGCGGCAGAAGCAGCTTCGCGAAATGTTGGCCTCCTTGAAGAAGGGGGACAAGGTCGTGACCTCCGGCGGGCTCTGGGGGACGGTCAGCAATATCGGGAAGCAGACCGTGACGCTGCAGGTTGCGGACAATACGAAGGTGAAGGTCCAGCGGGAGCACATCACCCGCCTCCGGACCGAGGAGGAGGAGTGATCATGGGTCGAACGATCGTTGACGGGTCGAGGGCGGCATGAAACGAGTCGGCGGGCGGTTCGCGTTGCTGGGCGTGGTGGTGGTCCTCTCGGTGGCGTTCTTTCTCCCCTCCTATCCCGCGCTGTACCAGTCCCTCCCGGCCTGGATGAAGAAGGTTCTGCCGACGAAAGGGATCGCCCTCGGGCTGGACCTCCAAGGCGGTATCCACTTGGTCCTCGAGGTGGAGGAGGATCGGGCGGTGGAGATCGCCGTGGATCGCTCGGTCAATGCGATCCAGGATCTGCTCGTGGACAAGAAGTTGCCGGTGGAGTCGGTGAAGCGGACGGGGGCCGACGAAGTGACGCTGGCGTTCCAGAATGCTGAGCTCCAGTCGCAGATCCAGAAGGCGATGGAGGACTTTCCCGCCTTCTACGAGGTGGAAGCGTCGCGGAAGCCCACCGTCCTCGTCTACCGGCTCCGCGAGGGCGAGATCAAGCGGTTGAAGGACTCGGCCATCAACCAGGCCCTGGAGACGATCCGGAACCGCATCGACCAGTTCGGCGTGAGCGAGCCGCAGATCCAGCGGCAGGGGCTCAAGCAGATCGTCGTGCAGCTGCCCGGCATCAAGGAGCCCAAGCGGGCCAAGGACCTCATCAAGGAAACGGCGCTGCTGGAGTTCAAGCTCCTGGACGAGGACAGCAAGCTGGCCCGTGAGCTGCCCCAGCGCGTGCCCAAGGGCCAGGAGGCCGAGCTGCTCAAGCAGGTCCAGGCGCAGATCCCCGAGGGGGATGAAATCCTTTTCGAACGGGTGGTGGACAAGGACAGCGGCCGCGAGTTCCGCATCCCCTACCTGGTGAAGAAGCGCGTCATGCTCGCCGGCGACGTCCTGAGCGACGCACGGGTGTCCATCGGGCAGTTCAACGAGCCGTACGTCGCCGTCAATTTTGACGCCAAGGGCGCCAGGGAATTCGAACGGATCACGGCAGAGAACGTGCGCAAGCGGATGGCCATCGTCCTGGACAACACGATCTATTCGGCGCCGACGATCCAGGAAAAGATCAGCGGGGGGCGCGCGCAGATCACCGGCTCCTTCAGCATGCAGGAGGCCACGGACTTGGCCATCGTCCTAAGGGCCGGCGCCCTCCCGGCGCCGCTCAAAGTGATCCAGGATCTGACCGTCGGGCCGTCGCTCGGCCGGGATTCGATCGAGAAGGGTATCCGGGCGACCCTGTTCGCGGGGCTGCTCGTCGTCCTCTTCATGGTCGTCTACTACAAGCTCTCGGGCGTGATCGCGGACTTCGCCCTTGCCGTCAACCTGATCTGTCTGATCGGGGCGCTGGCGGGCCTCAACGCGACGCTGACCCTACCGGGCATCGCGGGGATCATCCTCACGATCGGCATGGGCGTGGACTCCAACGTGCTGATCTTCGAACGCATCCGGGAGGAGCTCCGGCAGGGGAAACCGGTGCGCCTCGCTGTCGACGGCGGGTACGACAAGGCGCTGCTGACGATCATCGACTCCCACGTGACGACGCTGATCACGGGCCTGGCCCTGTTCCTGTTCGGGACCGGGCCCATCAAGGGGTTCGCCGTGACGCTGTGCTTGGGCATCGCCATCAACCTGTTCACGGCGCTCGTCGGCACGAAGGTGGTCTTCGATGTGATCAATCAGCGTCGTAAGCTGCAGGCATTGAGCATCTAACCGGCCGCCGAGGCGCCGTAGCGGGGAATGGGCATGCTCGAGATTCTGGGACAGACCAACATCGATTTCATGGGGAAACGGAAGCTGGCCTTCGTGTTCTCCGGCGTCATGATGGTGCTGGGGCTGATCGCCGTCGTCCAGATCGCCAGGGGCCAGGCGAATCTGGGAATCGATTTTGCCGGCGGGACCGAAGTGCAGGTGAAGTTCGAGCGACCGATCCGCGTCGACGAAGTCCGGAAGGTGCTCGCCGACAACGGGCTCGGCCACGCCGGCCTCCAGGAATTCGTCGAGGAAAACAAGATCCTGGTGCGCGTCAAGACCGCCACGACCATCGAGGAGAAGGTCGCGGAACAGGTGCTGGCGACCTTCGCTCGGGCCTTTCCCGACAATAAGTTCGTCGTCGATGCCACGACCGAGATCGGCCCGACCATCGGGAAGAAACTCCAGGAGGACGCGCTGATCGCGGTCCTCATCTCCTTCGCCGGCATCATCCTGTACATCGCCGCCCGGTTCGAGTTCCGCTTCGGCGTCGCGGCCGCCGTCGCCACCTTTCACGACGTACTCGCGGTCCTCGGCGGTTTCTACGTCCTGGACCGCGAGATCACGCTGCTCGTGATCACCGCGCTCCTCACCCTCGCCGGCTATTCCCTGACCGATACCGTCGTGGTGTTCGATCGCATCCGGGAGAATCTGAAGACCCGGCGGCGGGACGCGATCGAGGCGGTCATCAACGGCGGCATCAACCAGGTGCTGAGTCGGACGATCGTGACGAGCCTCACGGTGGTCCTGGTGCTGATCCCCTTGACGCTGGCCGGCGGCGAGGTGCTGCACGACTTCGCCCTGGCCCTGCTCTGGGGAGTCGTGATCGGGACCTATTCCTCCATCTTTGTCGCCAGCCCCTTGCTTCTGATCTGGCCGGGCGGCTACGGCAGGATGCTCCGGCGCGGGTGACGGCCGTAGGCCGGCGTTCGGTGTCCTTGACATTCGGGGAAGGGTCCCTGACAATGAATTCCTAACGTTTTCCGCCACTTCACACAATGAGACTCTGGAGCCGCTTCCCCAGCCTCCAGCACAAGGTCATCACCGCCATCGTGATGGTGGGGGTCCTTCCGCTGACGCTTTCCCTGGCTCTGACATACATCGAGGAACGCCGGGCCCTCCGCGACACCATCGGCGCCAACTTCAAGGAAGTCGCCGTCGAGGCGGCCCGCCGCGTCGAGATGCAGATCGGCCGCAGCATCAACGAAGCGCAGCAGTTGGGCGCCACCCCCTTCGTCCGGACTGCGGTCAAGGAAGCCAACCTGAGCTATGCCGGGCGGGACGAGCGGAACGTCCGGGAGATGATCCGGGATTGGCAGCGGCGCTGGCGGGAACGCGAGCGCCGGAGCGAGTTTCCGCTCTTCATCAACCGCATCGTCACGAACTACCTCATCCGGTGGCACGAAATCCGAAAGTCCGATTACCTGGGGATCTTCGTGACCGACGATCACGGCGCCCTGGTCGTCAGCTCCATCCCCCAGGTGGAATATTATTATGGGAAGAGCGCCTGGTGGCAGGCGGTCTTCCGAGAGGGGCGGGGGCAGGGGTTCGTCGGCGAGATTTACTTCGACCCCGCCTTCGGCACGTACGTCATCAACGCCTCCGTCCCCGTCTATGACGAGGATCAGAAGACGGCCATCGGTGCCGTGACCATCCTGCTCAAACGAGACGCCGTGTTCCATTCGATCTCGGACGTCGCGATCGGGGCGACCGGCCATGCCATGCTCGTGAGCTCGGACGGCACGCTCCTGATCTGCCCCGTCCTGGCGCCGGAGGAACACGCCCTGACCCCGGACCTAGCCAGGGTGATCGCGAGTCCCCTGGCAGGGTGGGACGTCGTCGCCGACGACGCCCACGGCGGTCGGAACGCCATTGTGGGCTTCGCGCCGGTGCGCCTGTCGGATCAACTGGCGAGCGAGAGCCTCGGGGGGAAGCGCTGGCTCACCTTCGTCCGCCAGAGCCCGGACGAAACCTACGCGCCGCTGAACCAGCTTCTCGCCAAGGTTGCCGCCTACGGGGTGGTTGTCTTCGCCGTGCTGGGCGTGACCGGGCTCGTCGTGGCGCGGCGGCTCGTGCGTCCGATCCAGATCCTGCACGACGGCGCCCAGCGCCTCGGCGCCGGAAACCTGGACCAGCGGCTGACGCTTCGGACCGGCGACGAGATCGAGCGCCTGGCCGAGGCCTTCAACCGCATGGCCGCCAACCTGCAACAGTCCTTCGGGCAACTGCAACAGCGCATGGCGGAGATCCGCGTCCTGGAGGAGAAGTACCGAGACCTGATCGAGAACGCGCCAGAGATGATCCACCAGGTGAACAAGGCAGGCCGGTTCGTCCACGTCAACCAGACGGAGTTGGACAAGCTGGGATACAGCCTGCCGGAGATGCTGGACATGCATCTCTGGGACATCGTGCCCCGCGGCCGTGAGCCCGAGGTCCTGGGGTACCTGGAGCGCCTGATGTCCGAGGGCCGGGCCTCCATCGAAACGGTGTTCCTCACCCGGGACGGGCAGCCGATCGACGTGGAGATCCATTCCACCGCGCTGTTCGACCCCGAGGGCGGCGGCCTGCAATACTCGCGGGCCTTCGTCCGGGACATCACGCAGCGCAAGCTGCTCGAGCAGAAGGTCCAGCGGTACACGACCCAGCTCGAGCAGGAGGTTGCGGTGCGGACGCAGCAGCTCTCCGAATCGGAGAAGCGGTACCGTGCGCTGTTCAACCTGGCGGCCGACTCCGTCATCATGGTCAACCCCGACGGCCGCATCGCGGCGGTCAATCGGCGTGAGGAGCAGGTGCTGGGGTACGGCGAATCGCAGGTGCTGGGCCGGCCCTTCGTGGATCTGGTCCTGCCTCCCTACCGGGGGAGCACGAGCGGTCTGCTGGAGAAGATCATCCTCGGCGAACGCCAGGTGCCGACCCAGGAGATCGAGGTCGCCAACAGCTCGGGGGTTCCCGTCCCGGTCGAGATGGACCTGATCCGGATCGCGGAGGGCGGGGCCGTGTCCGTCATGGTACAGCTCCGGGATATCACCGAGCGGAAGCGCCTGGAGCAGCAGCTCCAGGAGTACAGCGAGGAGCTCGAAGACAAGGTCCGGCAGCGGACGCAGGAGATCGAGGAAACCAAACGCTACCTGGAGAATCTCCTGGAAAACGCCAACGACGTCATCTACACGCTGGATGCGGACCAGCGGTTCACGTACGTGAATAGCAAGGTCGCCGCCTGGGGTTATCGGAAGGAGGACTTGCTCGGGCGTCCGTACCTGTCGCTGCTCTCCAAGCGGCACCGCGGCCGGCGGCTGAAGAGCACGCTCGACATCGGCGCCAAGCAGGTCTACGAGGTGGAGGTGGTGAGCCGGTCCGGCGAGCCGCGGGCGGTGATGGTGAGCGTCGCGCCGCTCTTCGACGCCCACGGCCGCATCCAGGGGGTGCTCGGCATCGCCAGGGACATCACCGATACCAAGAAGTTGGAGCAGCAGATCCTCAAGTCCGAGAAGCTGGCCTCGGTCGGCAAGCTCGCGGCGGGCGTCGCGCACGAGGTCAACAACCCGCTCGGCGGCATCCTGAACTGTTTGTACAACATCCGAAAGGGCAGCCTCTCGCCGGCCCGCCAGGAGGAGTATCTGATCTCGATGGAGGACGGCTTGCGCAGGGTCCAGAAGATCGTGCGCCAGCTCCTCGATTTCTCGCAGCAGCACGAGCCGGAGCTCTTGGCCACGGACATCAACATGGTGGTGGAGCGTGTGCTGGTGCTGACCAACCACGCGTTCTTGGAGCACCAGATCAGGCTCGACAAGGACCTCCAGCCGGACCTGCCGCCGTTGATGGTGGATCGTCACATGATCGAGCAGGTCCTGATGAACCTCATCCTGAACGCGATCCAGGCCATCAAGGGGACGGGAGTGATCACGATCCGGACCAGGCTGGCGGGCCGCACCTGCAACATCAGCGTGGAGGACACCGGCGCCGGCATCCCGCCGCACATCCTCCCTCGGATCTTCGATCCGTTCTTCACGACCAAGGCGACGGGTGAGGGGACCGGGCTGGGCCTTTCCGTCAGCATGGGCATCGTGGAGCGGCACGGCGGGCAGATTCTCGTGGACAGCGAGGTGGGCAAGGGCACGGTCTTCACGGTCTGTCTGCCGGTCGCGCGCGAGCGGCCCGCGGTCGGGAGGAACGTATGAAGCCGCCGGCGATCCTGATCGTCGACGACGAGCCCTTGATGCGGCTGTCCGTGTCCGACGCCCTGAAGGCGGTCGGCTACGAGGTGCGGGCCGCGGCGACCGGCGACGAGGGCGCCAGGATCCTGGGCAAGGAAGTCTTCGACATCCTCATCACCGACCTGCGGCTGCCGGGACCGGACGGCCTGAGTCTGCTGCAGGTCTGCAAGCAGCGGTCGCCCCGGACGGAGGTCATCGTCATCACCGCGCACGGGTCCGTCGAGACGGCCATCGAGGCGATGAAGCTGGGGGCCTACGATTACATCACCAAGCCCTTCTCCATGGACGAGCTGCTCCTGATCGTCGATCGAGTCAGCAAGGTGCTGGCGCTGCGACAGGAGAACCAGCTTTTGCGGGAGGAGTTGGAGGACAAGTTCAACTTCCAGGGCATCCTCGGCAGGAACCAACGAATGCGCGAGGTCCTGGAGCGGATCAAGCTTGTGGCGGCGACGGAGGCGCCGGTCCTGATCGTCGGGGAGAAGGGAACGGGGAAGGAATTAGTGGCCAACGCCATCCATCGGAACAGCCCGCGCCGGGACGAGGCGCTCATCAAGGTGAGTTGCGCAGCGCTGCCGGCCGCTCTCCTCGACGCGGAGCTGTTCGGTCACGAGAAGGGGGCTGTCGCTGGCGCGGTGCGGCAGCGCCGCGGGCGCTTCGAGCTGGCTCACAAGGGGACGTTGTTCCTCGACGAGATCGGTGGGTTTCCGCTGGCCGTGCAACTCAAGCTCCTGCAGGCGCTCCAGCAGCGGCGGTTCGCGCGCGTCGGTGGGCGCGAACCGATCGAGGCGGACGTCAGGTGCGTGTGTGCGACCCAAGCGGACCTCGACCAGGCGGTTGCGGAGGGGCGGTTCCTGGCGGATCTTCATGACCTCCTGCGGGCCGTGACGATCGCGCTTCCGCCGCTGCGTGAGCGCCGAGAGGACATTCTCGTGATCGCCGAGCATTTGCTGGAGGTCAGGTCCACCCGCGCGGGCAAGCCCCTGAAGGGCTTCTCCCAAGCTGCGCGCGAGATCCTGCTGAAATACTCATTCCCGGGGAACGTCCGCGAGCTCGAGGACATGGTCGAACGGGCCGTGGCACTGGGGCGGCCGGGCGAGGAGGTCCAGCCGTGGGATCTCTGCGGCTTCGCCGCCTGTCCCTTCCTCGGGGGGCCGGCGCAAGAGCAATGCGGCTTCTGCTCGCAGGGGCTGACGGGAAGGACGGGACCGGCCGGAGAGCCGGAATCCCTGGCAACGGCGCGGGAGCAGTTCGAACGGCACTATATCGTATCGGTGTTGGAGCGGGCCAAGGGGAGCCGGACGGCCGCCGCCAAGCTCCTGGGCCTGTCCAGGAAAGCGTTGTGGGAGAAGTGCAAACGGTACGGGATCGCCGCCGGGAGGCCGGACCCCGAGGAGCTGGAGGAATAAGGGCTGGTGGATGAAAATGGCCGAAGGGCTACGCGCCGCCTTCCCAGAGCTTGACGGTACGGTCCCAGGAGGCCGATGCGAGGCGGAGGCCGTCCGGCGAGAACGCGAGCCCGCGCACGCCGCCCGCGTGTCCCTTGATGGTGCGGAACTGGCGGCCCGAGGCGATGTCCCACATCTTGATCGTCTGGTCGTCGCTCGCGCTCACCAGGACCTTGCCGTCCGGGGACACGACCAGGTGCCGGATCCAGCCCGCGTGTCCCTTCAACGTCCGCAGCTCCGTGCCCGTCGGCATCTCGAAGAACTTGATCGTCGAGTCTCGGCTGCCGCTGATCAGGACCTTTCCGTCGGGCGTGAAGGTCATGGCTCCGATCCAATATTCCATCGGCTTTTGGAATCCGCCCTCATCCTCGACGAAGAACCCGCGGAACTCCGTCGTGTCGTCGTCGATCACTTCTTTCCAATGCCCGTCGAGCAGCACCTTCTCTTCGCCGCTGGGCAGCACTTCCCAGATCTTGATCTTGCCGATGTCGCTGCCGCTGGCCAGGTGGATGCCGTCGGGCGAAAAGGCGACGCAGGGGGTCCAGTGGTGATCATAAGGATCGCGGCCGAGCAGTGTCATCAGCTCCGTGCCGGTCGTGACCTCCCAGATCTTGATGTCCTTGTTGTGGCTGCCACGGGCGAGCATCAGCCCGTCGGGGGACAGCGACAGGGAGCAGATGTTGTGGTCATAGCGTGTGAACAGCAGCTTGGTCGGCTCGCCGGTCTTCGGATTCCAGAGCCGGATGGTGCGGTCCTCGCTTCCCGTGATGAGCACCTGGCCATCTGGAGTGAAAAGGGCGGCGCGAATGTCGTGGGTGTGCCCGCGCAGCGACCGGAGCAGCCGGCCGGTTTCGATGTCCCACATGCGGACGAACCGGTCTACCCCGCCGCTGGCCAGCATGGCGCCGTCCGGCGAGTAGGCGACGGTCCAGACGCCGTGGGAGTGGCCGCGGAAGGTCTTGATCTCCCTGGCTCCCGCTTTCCAATAGTCGAGGAAGTCGACGGCCGGCTTGTCGGAAGCGGTCAGGGGCGCGGTGATCGGTGGCGCCCCTCCTGCTGGTTGCGTCGCGATCGGGTCAGGCATGGGTGGTCCGTTCCTTCACTGGTCAATCCCGCCGGGCCTTGGGCACGCACCGGTGGCCCGGGAGCGTTGCAAATCTGCAGGACGCTGTCTATAATCGTTCATTCGCGCGCAGATGGTCGGATCATAAGAGAACGCCAAGATTCAAGTCAAGCCGGTGCGTGGCTCGAGCGGCGGTCCCTCGCTCAGCGGGAGCACAGCGACCCTGCTGCCGATTTTCCTTCCTCCGCGATGGCGACCAGGAGAGATGGCCCATGGAAATCAGGTTCCAACCCGCCCTCCTTCAGGAAGTGATCGACTCCTTCGTGGAAAAAACCGAGCGGGAGGGTGATCCTACGTACTATCGAGAATTTCACGAGCTCGCCGACCCGATTTACGAAAAGTTCTCGCTGGACGATCGGGAGGGCGAGTTCAAGAAGCTCTACCAGTATCTCTTCGGCATCTGGGGGTTTTCCGACATCATCCGAGATGCGTTCGATGAGTTCCCCTCGCTCAAGGAGAGGGTCGGCATCGTGCTGGTGAAGGGCGTCCTCAAGGAAGACCAGGAGGGAGTCGACATCCTGCGCAAGTGGGGCTCGGTGGAGCAGGAACTGGCCAAGCAGTTCGAGGAGCAGGGACTGAAGGGAGTCGGGATCAAGCTCATCCCCCGGCGATTCTACGACCCCGCCCTGACTCGGTACTGCCGGCATGAGCTGACGCATATCGCCGACATGCTGGACGACATTTTCGGGTATGACCCGGACACCAAAGTCGGACAGAATCCCGGCGAAGAAACGTTGATCCTTCACCGCTACCGCGTGTTGTGGTGCCTGAACATCGACAGCCGGCTGCAGCGGGCCGGCAAGGAGCCGATGCTTGCGAAGGAGGACCGCTTCAAGGAATTCCGGTCCTGGTACCGGAAGATTCCGCCCGCCCAGATGAAGGCCGTGTTCGAGGGGTTGTGGCAGTCCGACATGTTTACACACTCCGAGCTCGTGGACATGGCAACCGACACGCTTCGGGTCATGGACCGGGCCATCGAGACGGAAGGGGGCGAGGTGCCGGAGGTCGCCAACAAGGTGATGCTCATGCCGGGCTTTCCCTGCCCCCTCTGCCGGTTCCCGACCTACTCTTGGGTCGAGGATCTCGAGAAAAAGGTCGAGCCGTACGTGCTCGACTTTATCCGAGAGAATCATCCGGGGTGGGACACGGAGTTCGGCGCCTGCGACCGCTGCGTGGAGGTCTACAAGCTCCGCGCCGACGGGGTGATGTGAGTCGAGGCGACGATGGCCGCGGACCCGCAATACGGGCGGAGGAATTTCCTCAAGGACTCCGCCTTCTCCTTTCTCAAGACCGCCCAGGAGTACGTCAAACATCGGGATGCTTCCAGGGAGAAGCCCAAGCCGACCGAGCCGGTGCGGCAGGATTGGCTACGGCCGCCGGGGGCCGTGGGGGAGGCGCTGTTCTTGGAGCGCTGCACGCAGTGCGGGGACTGTATCGAGGCCTGTCCCTTCGAGAGCATCAAGGCTGCGCCGGGAGGCACTCCTGTCTTGTTCCCCGACGAGAGTCCCTGTCACCTCTGCGACGATTTCCCCTGCATCGCCGCCTGCGAGACGGACGCGTTGCTGCCGGTGTTCTCCCGCGAGGAGGTCAGGATGGGGCTTGCGGTGGTGACGCATCGCCTGTGCACCGCGGGCCAGGGGTGTCACGCCTGCGTGTCTTCCTGTCCGACCGAGGCTTTGTCGATGGACTTTGGGGCCTTTCGTTTAGATGTCCGCGCTGACCGGTGCGTGGGCTGCGGCCACTGCGAGATGGTCTGTCGAACGGTCAACGACAAGATCGCGATCAGGGTTCTGCCCGCGCGGCTGTTGGGAGGGGCTCCGGGTGAACCCACGGGGTGACGGCCGTGGGAAGAAAGGATCGTAATGTGCTGAATTATAGGCACTTCCGATGAGGGTGGTCGATCATTCCGGGTGGGCGAGTTGTCGCTTGACATCCCTTGAGCCTTTGCCTATGATACCGCCACCTGAACCGAGAGATCGCGGGGCCATGCGCAGGAGAGCGGGTAGTTCGTTTCGATTCGGACCCTCGGTCTTGACGTAAGGGAGAGAGTGAGGCCGATGAGCACGAAGGAAACCGAGCGGAGAGTCGGTAGCCCCGTGGTTCAAGGTGTGGGTGCGGTGAAGGACTCCCCCGCCGTCGAGCGGGCTCTTGGTCGGAGTAAGCTGTATCTGCTGGTTTCCTGGAGTTTGCTGTATCCAGAGGATGATGAATTCCTGGATTACCTTCAGAGCGGCGAGTTTGTTGAGGATGGACGCTCGGCCATCGAAAGCCTTGAAAAGGCTCTGGACGGTATCGGTGGGGAGCGAGCGCGAAAGAAATTGACCGCCCTGTCCGGGTATCTGGACGAGATCGAGGAGTGGGCCTCCTCGGAATGCGCGAACTGGAAGCTGGAAGACCTGCAGGCGGAGCACCGCCGCGTCTTCAGCAACGTGATCAGCCTCGATTGTCCGCCCTACGAAACCCTCTTCGGCAACGATCACGTATTCGGTCAGGCCCACGTGATGGGTGACATCGCGGGGTTCTATCGGGCCTTCGGCCTCGAGCTCTCCAAGGACATTCACGAGCGCATGGACCACCTGAGCGTCGAGCTCGAGTTCATGCATTTCCTGGGGTACAAGGAATCATACGCGCGCTGTCACGACGGGGACGAGAAAACCCAGATCGTCGTGGAGGCGCAGAAAAAGTTCGTCAAGAATCATATCGGCCGCTGGGTGCCGCTCTTCTGTCGGATGTTGGCCAAGAAGGCGGATGCGGGATTCTTCAAGTGCCTGGCCGATTTCACGTCCGATCTCATCGAGTTCGACGCCGCCTACCTAGGAGTCACCCCACAGCCCTACTCGGAGGCCGAGTACCGTCCTGCCACGTTTAATGCTCCGGAAGGGCAGACCTATGAGTGCGGAGCTCAGGATCAGGGGAATGAGTTGAGCATGCTGCTCGACGAGGTCGGGGCGCAGTCCTTCCTGGACAAGGAGAAGCGGACGGATGAGTCCGGGCCAGTGGGAAACGCCTGATGTTCTTGTCCCTCTGGGCGGCTCTCTGGCGGCTTGGTCGGTGTAGCGTCGGTTTGATGGATTGATCGTGGGCGTCGTAGAGCAGTTTTTAATCCTTAATCGAGAGGAGGGTACATTCATATGAGAGTGGTGCAGACACGCAACAAGAGTGTTGTGTTGGGCATTCTTCTCTCTGTGCTCGTGATCGGCTTCGTGCTGACGATCGGGCAGGTGCCGCTGGCCGTGAGCCAGCCGGTCACCATCCCGGTCAAGGCGATCAAGGGGCCGATCCCCATGGATGGGGCGAACCCCATCTGGGAGGGGGTGCCGGGGGTGGTGGTGCCGTTGAGCGGGCAGACCATCACCACGCCGATGCACCCCAACATTTCGGTCAAGTCCGTCTTCGTGAAGGCCGTGACCAACGGCAAGGAAGTCGGGTTCCGGCTCGACTGGTCGGATCAGACCAAAAACGATACGACGATCGGTCCCCAGGACTTTCGTGATCAGGCGGCCATCCAGTTTCCGGTCAACACCTCGGGGGCGCCGCCCTTCCAGTGCATGGGGCAGTCTGGCGGCACGGTCAACATCTGGCGCTGGAACGCCGAGTGGCAGAAGGACATTGGGAAGGACAGCGCGGGCATCTGGGATGTGGACGACCAGTACCCGGGTATCTTCTGGGACTACTACTTCGAGGAGCCGGCCGGTGGCGTGACGTATCCGGACCGGATCGGTCGGAGCCTTGGTCCCTTCAATCCCGGCATCTGGTCGGGCAATATCATGTCGGACCCGACGTTGCGCGTGAGTGCGGTCGAGGACCTGAACGCGAACGGCTTCAGCACGCTGACCACGCAGGCTCATCAGGATGTGATCGGCAACGGGCTGTGGGAGCCGGCCGGCTCCATCAAGGGCGGCTGCTGCACGGGACCGACCTGGCGAATCGTCGTGAAGCGTGCGTTGACGACCAGCGACCCCAACGATGTCCAGTTCAAGCCCGGCATGTCCGTCCCGGTCGCCTTTGCGGTGTGGGATGGCTCCAACGTCGAACGTAACGGCATGAAGGGGATCTCGACGTGGTTCACCCTGAAGCTCCCGTGAGGGCAAAGTCAGGGGAGCGAAGTGGCGGGGAGGATCTTCGCCTCCCAGGCTAAGTAGAATATTCCGGAAACGGAAGGCCCCGAGTCGATCGCCTCATGGCGGCGACTCGGGGCCTTTTTTTGAAACGACGTGCCACCGATGGCCGTTCCGACGTATTTCTGAGCGGCGGAGGTGGGCCATTGCATTCACCGAAAGACGGGGTGTATAACCGAAGAGCCGCGCGGTTCGGCCACCATCCGCGAGTGTCGGCAATTCCCCGCGTTGGAAGGGGGGCGACGGCATGAAAGTTTCCCTCTTGTTTCCTCCTACATGGCATCCGTCCCAGCCATACCTCAGCCTTCCCTCGCTGACCGGATTTTTGGCTCAGGCAGGTGTGCGTCAGGTCACGCAGCGCGACCTGGGTATCGAGGTGCTGGATGCGATCTTGAGCGAATCCTATGGCCAAGAAGTCTATGCACGGCTGTTGGATAAGCGACGAGAACTGGAGGCGGGTCGGACGGGCGATGCCGGGCCAGGAAGCGCGGAGCACTACGCCCGCCTGGTTGAAGCCTTCGAGCGCTTTCCCTACTTGATCGACCAGATCGAGCCCGCGAAGCGCTCCCTCCGATGCGACGAATTTTATGACCTCGACCGGTACCGGGAGTGCCTCTTCCTGATCGACAAATGGCTCGAGCTGGTTTCGACCCTCTATTTCCCCACCAGGCTCACGGTCGTCGACAACCAGTTTTCCAGCTACTCGATCTATGCCTCGAAAGATCTCGCGAAGGTCATCAGGGACGAGCGGCAGAATCCGTACATCGAGCTTTTCAGGGATCGTTTCCTGAGCTCGATTTTGGCGGAAGACCCCGACCTCATCGGAGTGTCCATCACGGCCACATCCCAGATCATCCCGGGGCTTACGCTGTGCCGTCTCATCAAAGAAGCGAACCCGAATCTCCATCTGACCATCGGGGGCAGCATCTTCACGAGGCTCGTGGACAACTTGCGCCGTTGTCCGGGGCTCTTCGATTTGACGGACGACTTCATCGTCTTCGAGGGGGAAACCGCTCTGCTGGAATTGGTGAATCAGCTCGAGGGGAAACGGGACTACGCCAAGGTCCCGAACCTGATCTACCGTCAGAACGGCCGGATCATCGTCAATCAGCCCTTTTACTCGGAGAATATCAACCAGCTCCCGGCTCCCAACTACGACGGCTTTCCCCTGGATCTGTACCTGGCCCCTGAGACGGTGCTACCGGTGCAGTTTTCCCGCGGCTGTTACTACAAGGACTGCGCCTTCTGTGCGCTAACCCTCGACCACCAGAATTTTCGACAGAAGGACCCCGGAAAGACCGTCGACGAATTGCAGGCCCTCTCCGAAAGGTACAAAACCCCCTATTTTTTCTTCACGGACGAATGCCTCGCCCTGTCTCCGACCAAACGGCTCTGCCAGCAGATGGTGGATCGGAACCTGAACCTGCAGTGGACGGCGGAGATGCGATTCGAGAAGAACCTCTCGCGCGACCTCCTGAAGCTGATGCGGGAGGCCGGATGCCTCAAGATCGTGTTCGGCCTGGAGTCCTTCAATCAGCGCGTCATGGACTTCATGAAGAAGGGGATCACGCAGGACAGCGTTCGCCGCATCACGGAGGATTGTCTGGACCTCGGCATTGCCGTCCATACGTATATCATCGTGGGATTTCCGACCGAGACGGAAGCCGAGGCCATGGAGACGGCCAATTTCATCATCGAGAACACCCGCCTCAACTCCTCCTATGGCTTCTCCTGTCAGCCCTGCCTCTTCGATCTGGAAAAGGAGGCGCCCATCATGGGCGACCCGGGCAGCTACGGCATCCGTCGTATCATGCGGCCCGCCTCGGAGGACTTGAGTCTGGGGTTCTTCTACGAGGTGCAGGAGGGGATGACCCCGGACGAAGCCGAGCGTCTGTATCAGTATGTTTACCAGAAAGTGAGCGAGCGGGTCTGCGAGTTGCCCTTCAACTATTCCATGGCGGACGGCCTGCTGTACATCGCGCGGGCCAAATCCCAGGCGCAACGGGTGCCACAGCCGACCGGCTCCTGACCGGCGCCGTCTCTGCACCGCGGAAGGGCTTGTCCTGCGGTGGTGGCCTCGTAACGGGTTGACGGTGCTCGATTCTTCCGGCTATAATCCGACACCCGCGATCGGGGAAAACGCCAAGAAGGGCACTCCACGACGGTGACGCCCATGGAGCTGCAGGAACGAGGGCTGGGAAGACTCGAAGGGCAGGGGTTGCTCTTCGAATATACTGTTAAGGTGTTGTTGCTAGCCGCCTTCCTCGAGCTCGTCCTGTATCGCCTCGTGTCCCGTCTGGGAATGCATTTCAGCAAGCTGGCGGAGGAACACGAGTGGGTCCGGTACTTCTTCAAGGGGGTGTCTTCCATCGGGTTCACCCTGCTGAATGTCGTATCCCTGCTCGTCTTTCTGGCAATCGGCATCATCCTCGCCAACCGCGTGAAAAGCTCCGGCCGAGGCTTGCGAGAATGGCTGGTCTCCGGGTCCGTAGCGGCTGTCCTGGCGCTCACGGTCGCATTCCTCCTGTTCCCTCCGGCCATGCTCGGGTCCATCGCGTACAACCTGGTGTTCGTCCTGGCCGTGGCGGCGCTCGTCATGGACTTTGATTTCGGCCGTCGGCCGTGGTCCCAGCGTGTGATGGTGGCGTGCTTTCTGCTGGGCATCGGCGGGTGGCTCTACTATCAGACCATCTCGACGGCGTATGGTCTGTTGGGTCTCGTTTCGGTGCCCCCCTTGGCTCATGAAGTCAATCGAGCCGGCGAGGCGCTGATGGTGCTGGCGAGCATCCTGACGATCTGGGCCTACGGTGGAGGGCCGAGCTGGACGAAAAACCGCCGTCAGCGGCGGCGGGTCCTGATGTTCGCGTCGGTCGGTCTGACGGTGTTCGTCGGTCTGCTGTTCATGGACTATCTCCTCGGCCTCTACGATCCGGCGCTGGCGGAGAAAGTCAGAAAGTCCGGCCAGGGCATCGGTTGGATCTTCCAGATGGGCATGGGCTACACGTTCTACCTCCCCTTCGCCCTGTACGTGATGGGTCTGCTGGCGTGGTCCTACACCGTCGTCAAGCTGCTCAGCATGGGACGAGCGGCCGGGTATGGGATCGGGCTGATCTTCATGGCCGGCTACGCTCTTCAGCTGTCGCACCTCAGCCTGATGGTCCTCCTTGGCCTCATGCTCCTCGGCCTGGACCGGCGCCGTGTACTCTTCGCGGCGGGGGAGCGGGAGGAGGACCGGGCGATGGCCGCCGCGCCGGTGCTTCGCGAACAGGTCTCATCCTCCTAGCGTAATGGAAGGAACCCATGACCGATTCACTGAGCGCCAACCAACCTGACCCCGGAGGCGTGGTCGCCGAGCAACCGGAGCAACGGCTTTCTCCGGAAGAGGAAATCGCCGAGCTGGAAAAATTACTGGCCCAGGAGCCCGACGATTTCCAGGCCCGATGTCGGCTGGGGGAGCTGTACTTCAGCAAGGGGCGGCTGGACGATGCGCTGACGGAGGTCAAGAAGGCCATCGAGATGGCCGAGGCCATCCGCATCGAGATGAACCGCTCCCTGGCGATGTACTACTCCAACCTCGGGACCATCTACGCCACGAAGAACATGGGCGACGAGGCCGAAGCCCAGTTCAAGAAGGCGCTGGAGTTGAACGCGTACGACGTGCTGGCGTTGTTCAACCTGGGTCGCCTCCACAGCGAGAAGCGTCAGTTCGTCGAGGCGAAAAACTTCTATGAGCGGCTTGTCGAGATCACGCCGGACGATCCGATCGCCTGGTACAACCTCGGGGGCGTGTACGTCGAACTGGACAACCCCGCGGTGTCCGACTACAACACGATCGACATGGCGATGCAGTGTTACCTGCGCACCCTCGAACTGGACCCGAGCCATCTCGACGCGAGCTTCAAGCTCATGGACGTCGCGTTGGTGCACGGCAAGGTCGACCTCGCCATCAAGGTGATGGAAGATGCCGTCGAGCACAACCCCGACGAGCCCCTGGCCTACTACAACCTCATCAACATGTACGACAAGTGCAAGATGTTCGAGCAGGCCGAGCAGGCCCGGCAACGACTGAAGGAGCGGTTTGCCCGTCGGGCCAAGGACACCGGGAAGGGCTGAGGAGCTTCCCGTCAACAAGGAGCAGGAGCCATTATGTTTGGGAGCATCGGGTTTACCGAGCTGATTCTCATCCTGTTCATCGTGCTGATCATCTTCGGCGCGGGAAAGCTCCCGCAGTTGGGTGAAGGGCTGGGGAAGGCGATCAAGGGATTCAAAAAGTCCGTCCACGAGGCCGATGCGATCGAGGCAGAGGCGCAGACGCAGGCTCAACCGCAGCCGACCGCGCTCCCGCCGCAAGCCGCTCCGGCCCAGCCGGCGCAGCAGGCGGAGATGGCCCAGGCGCCGCAGCCGGTCGGGACCGGCCAACCGGGCGCTGGCGCATAGCCGCGACCGAAGTCGCTCGCGCGTCGGCGTGAAATCAGGGGACATCCCGGGCGCGGGGATGAGGATAGCCATGGGAACGGCCGCAGAACTGCTCGTCGGGTACATCGAGACGTTCGCTGGCAACGGGAAGGCCCGGAGCACGGGGGACGGCAAGCTCGCCGTCAAGGCGGGCATTCCGTTGCCGCACCATGTCGCCCTGGACAGGGAAGAGCGCTACCTGTACTTCGCGGAGTCGGGATCGGACCGGGTCCGGCGGATCGACCTGCAGGCGGGCACGCTGCACAACTTCGCGGGAATCGGCGAAACCTGCTACAGCGGGGACGGCGGTCCCTGCGGCGAAGCGGGCCTGTACTTGCCCCTCGACGTGGCCTTCGACTCTCAGAACAACCTCTACATTTGTGACTCCGGCAGCAATCGCATCCGGCGGGTCGACCACGAAACCGGCATCATCACGACGGTTGTGGGGACCGGGCAACACGGCTTCAACGGCGATGGTCCTGCGCTCGAGGTGAACCTGACGTGGCCGGCCGCGATCGCCTTCGACCAGGACGATATCCTGTACATCGCCGACACCCAAGCCCACCGAGTCCGGCGGTACGATCCGCGAACGGGGATGGTGGCGACGATCGCCGGGACCTGGTCGGACGAAGACGAGGCCCGGGAGCAGCCCCTGGTGGCAAGAAACCTTGTGGTGCTGTCTGGCGACGCCATCGGCATCGACTTCAGCGATGACCACGGCTGGCTCAGGCCGGAGTGTTCCACCGGCGTGGACCTGACCCACTACCTGGACGACGGCAAGCCGGCCCTGGAGGCGCGGCTGTATGATCTGGTCGGCATCGCGGTGGATCGCCGCGGTGATGTCTACGTCGTGGACAAGGGCAGCAACCGGGTTCGTCGCATCGATCGAGCGACCGGGATCATCACCACCGTGGCCGGCGTCTGCTGGTACGGGTTCGACGGAGACGGCAAGCCCGCCACCCAGTCCATGTTGCATGCGCCGGAGGCCGTCCTCTTCGACGCCCAGGACAACCTGTACGTGTCCGATACGATGAATCACCGGGTCCGACGGGTCGACGCCCGGAGCGGGCTGATCACCACCGTCGCCGGCAATGGGGACAGCGGGTACGAGGACAAGCACATGGGCGGCTGCGGGGCCGCCCGCTTCGTCGCCAAGGACGGGCCGGGCATGGCCAAGCACGGCGACGGTCTGCTCGCGGTCGACGCGGTAGTGAACTCACCGGTTGGGCTGGCGCTGGATTCTCGCGGGTACCTCTATATCTGCGAGCGCGGCGAGAACAAGATCCGCCGGGTCAAGCTGTCCTAACCGGTCTGATCCGGGCGAAGCCCGACGGCGCATCCTCTGTCGGGGAGCCACCACGGTCCGAGTTTGGTCAGATGGGGCGGGGGTATGGCGCGAGCGGAGCGGGGCCTGTCTTCTTCTGCGCTTCCCGTATTGTCCGGCTTCTTGGTTGCGGCGCTGGTGCTCGGATGGCTGGGCATTCCCCTCGTCAGCTCTGAGGGGATGGTCATTCGATCCCACTTCGTTCCCGGCGAGGTTCCTCCCACGCCGGATGACCCCGCATGGCAATCCGTTCCCCCCCTCACCCTTCCGTTGAGCGGCCAGGTCATCACCCGCCCGGTCTGGCCGGAGCCGTCGGCCCGGGCCCTCGTGGTCCGCAGCGTACACAACGGCAAGGACCTGGCCTTCCTCCTGGAGTGGGAGGACAATACCAAGAACGACCGGTTGACTCCTGGAACCTTCCGAGACGGCGTGGCGATTGGCCTACCGTTGGGCGATGCCCCGGCTTTTTTCTGCATGGGCCAGCTCGACCATTACATCAACATCTGGCATTGGAAAGCGGACTGGCAGAGCGACATCGACCGCCGGGCGGCACGGAGCGCGGAGAAGCGGGAAAGTGGCGGGGAGGTTCGGCGGTTTGAGGTCATCCCCCGGCGGCTCTCCTCCGTGGAGGATTTGGTCGGTGGCGGATTTAGCACCCTGACCAGCAAACAAAGCCAGGGCAAGGTGCAGGGCAGTGCGACCTGGAAGAACGGCGTGTGGCGGGTCGTGATCCGGCGAGCGATGGCCAGCAGCGACCCCGAGAACGAGGCCCGGCTCGACGCGGGCCGTCTTCAGGCGATCGCCTTCGCGGTATGGAACGGCGAGAACAAGGAGCGCAACGGCCAAAAGGCGGTGGCGCCCTGGTTCCAGCTCCTCATCGATCCGGTGAAGAAGCTGTGAGGGGCTCCGGTCGGCCGGCCCGACGTGTCCGGCTCAGGCAGGACGAGCGATGACGTCTGAGGACAGGTCATACCGCACCGGACAATGCAGGCTGGCTGCTCCCGCGATGCTCGCACTCTTGGCGCTCGGCGGCGGGGCGGCTCTCGTGCCGAGCCCGGCGTCCGGCCAGGCGGCGAACGGACAAGCGGAGCAGGAGGCCATCCGGCTCGGCGAAGAGTTCGGGGTCGTGGTCGGACCGGTCGACGAGGACATCCAGAAGGAGCTGAAGCTGGAGAAAGCGGTGGGCGTCGTCGTGTTCGAGGTCATCGGCGGGACCCCGGCCGAGCTCGCCGGCATCAAGGTCCGGGCCGTCATCAAGGAAATCGACAAGGTGGAGGTGAAGGATATGGCCGACTTCGCCAAGGCCTTGAAGCGGGTCCAAAAGACCTGCGGGTACACCATCGGGACCTATGAACCGGCCGACCCCAACGAACAGGGCGTCGGCGGCATCATCAATTTTCATTTCGTGCGGTGCGTGAGCGATTAATCCGGATTCCTCACGGGATTGCGGGGCCGGGAGCATATGATGGGCAGACTGCATGCCGCCGCGGCGGTGGGGCTGCTGGCGGCCGTGATCGGCGCCGGCGCCCTGGACCACGAGAGGGCGATCGCACAAAAGTCCGACGGGCAGGGAGGGGCCGAGTGGGTCGACGAGATCGAAAAGGTTTTCATCAGGTCCGAGGATTGTAAGCAGTGCCACGATCGTCACTACGAGGAATGGAAGGGGATGCGCGAGCAGACCCCGGACCTGAAGACCTTCGGGCGGGTTGACGCGGCCCTTCTCCACGGCACCTCCCTGGAATCCCCGGTCTTCAGGACGGTCCTCGGGCTCTGGCTCCAAACCGGACCGAGCGCGGAGGAGCGGGCACGGTGCCTGGCCTGCCATGCGCCGGCCGTCACCGTCTTTCCCCAGCATGTCCCGAAAATCACCGAGCAGGTCCTCTCGGGAAAGGTCGACATCGAGGGAATCGGCTGCGCCTCCTGCCACCTGATCGGCGCCGTGGCCGACAAGGAGGCCCCGCCGCCGACGTTCAAGATCCACCCGGGGAAAGTGCTCTACGGTCCGTATGCCGAGCCGGAGGAAAACCTCGTCCACCCGTCCAGCCAGTCCGATCTCTTTCGCGGCGCCAACTACTGCACGTCCTGTCATTTCGACAAGGTCAAGGATGTCACGCGCCGGGACCTGCCGGGGGAAATCCTGAAGGGCACGGTCTGTCAGGACTGCCATATGGAGCCCTCGACCGGGAGTTCGACATCCAAGCGTGGAGCGATGACCCGGTCCATCGGACGGCATTGGTTCCGTGGCGTGGTGATCCCCGGCATCATGCTCAAGAACCGCAACCTCCAGGCCGAGTGGATGCCGCGGCTGGACATCGAGGCCAAGAAAACCGCGGCTCAGGTGGAAGGGACCGTGCTGGTGCGGACGGGCAGTCTACCGCACAGCTTCCCGGACGGTGATCCGGTCTTGAAGCAGTACTTCGTCACCATCACGGTCAAAAATGCGGAGGGCCAGGTGCTGGCGAAGGAGGAAAAGCGGTTCGGCCTGCCCTACGAGAAGCTGCTGCGTGGGCCGATTCCCGAGCCTCTGGTCAAGGGCGGGACGACGCGGCGCATTCCCTTCAGTCTCACGCTCCCGTCCGAGAGCGGGGCGACCGTCGTCGAGGCGCTGTTGACCTACGCCCTCGTTCCGAACCCGGAACCCGCCCTGCGGGACCGTTATCTGGCGTCGTTGCCCGGCGAGAAGGAACGGGAGGCGGCGAGGCAGCTCATCCAAGAATACGCGCAGCCGCGCGTCCTGACGTTTCGCACCAAGACCTTATAGCGGCGAAGCCCGATCCCCTGCGCGAGGTCCGGGCGCGGAGTCCGGGAGAGACAGGAGGGACATGCGAGCAGAGGCACGACCCAACCGACGGAGGTTCATCCTGTGGCTGGCGGCGGCCGGCGTGGTCGCCATGGCGGCGGGGGGACCTCTGCCGTCCGGCCTTGCTCAGGACGGCAGCAAAGGCCGACCGGGCGGCAAGGGCTTTCCGCTGTCCACCCAGTGCAAGCGCTGCCACGAGCGCGTGTTCGAGGAATGGGAAACCTCCCCGCTGTCGCGATCAATTCACTCCCCCGCCTTTCGCGCCGCGCTGGACGAGTACCTCGCCTCGTCGTCGGCGAAGGACAAGGCGCTTTGCCTCCGCTGCCACGCTCCGCACGTCAACGAGCTGGTCGACCAGGCTCCGGCCTTCATCTCGCAGGTGCAGTCCGGCGACCCGGCGATCGACGGCGTCGGCTGCGCACAGTGCCACCTCATCAAGGCGGTGGATCGCAACAGCCGCCAGCCGATCCCCAAGTACGAGCCCGGCAAGACGCTCTTCGGTCCGTACAAAGACCCCGTGGACAACCTGGCCCACAAGTCGATGGAGCTGGAGTTGTTCCGGAAATCTGACCTCTGCCTGAACTGCCACCTTGCTGTCCCCGCGGCGGCGAACCTCGGCAAGAGTAATGACCTCCTCGGGGACTGGGAAAACAGCAAAGCGGTCAAAGCGGGCAAGGAATGCCAGACCTGCCACATGCCGGAGCAGGTGGGAGAGTCCGCTAACGGCGAGAACAAGCGCAAGGTCGCCAACCACAGCTTCCCCGGCCGGGTCGGGAAGCTGAGGCAGGAGGCGGCCAAGCTCGACGTCCAGGCCAAGGTCAAGGGCGATCAGACGACCGTCATGATCACGGTGCAGAGCCTCGTCCCGCACAACCTCCCGACGACCCATCCGGGCTGGGCCAAGGTGGTGCTCGACCTGACGATCAAGGGGAAGAACCTCAAGAAGGTGTACGGGGAGCAGCGGGTCTACGGCAGGACCTACGTGAACGCCAAGGGGGAGAAGACCGTCTTCGATTTCGACGCGGTCAAGGTGGCGGAGGACACGGTCCTGAAGCCGGAGGAGACGCGGGTCGAAACCTTCACCTTCCCGACGCCCAAGGATGCGCCCTCGTTCGACGTAGAAGCCACGTTGAGCTATGCGCCGGTGGCCGGCCCCCCGGCCTTTCTCCAGCGGATCGAGGCGGAGTCCGTGAAGGGGGCGCAGGACCCGGTCTTCCAGCCGATCTCGATCGTCAGGGCCGCGGTCAACATCCCGCTGCGGTAGGAGGGAGCAGATCGGCGGAAGACGGTCAGTCCGCGGAGATGGTGGAGCCGGGAGACTTCATCTTGAAGATCTGGATGGCGGAGTAGATGTTCTTGGCGGGCTGGTTCAAGATGAGCTGCGAGTCGGTGATATGCGTGTCGATGAGCTCGAACGGGCCTCCGCTGTAGTAGATCTTGCACTGATCGATCGAGCAGTTCTTGAAGACGTGGTTGTCCAGCGACAACTCCTCCTTCGTGAACTCCTTCCCCTCGACGAGGATGTAATCGGGCCGCGGTCCCATTCCACGTTCCTCCGCGCTTCACTATAGCAGAATCGGCTCGGGACCCGCAAACCCGAGTCCTCCGCCCGTGCTCCTCGAATCGTCGCTCAACGTAGAATCAGTTAAGGTTCAGCCTGGGGAGGCGCGAGGGCGTTTCGTCTTGATCATTCCGAAGCCCTCCGTATACAATGGCCCCGCTTCTCCGCCCGGAGCCGGTCCGGGCGTGATCGATGGACCACTTCGCATCAGGAAGGGGAGGAGACGTCTGTGGAAGGTTCAGCAGCGGTCGTCGTCTTCGCGCTCGCGTCCGCGGCGGCGGGAATCGGGTACGGGCTCTATTTGGCGCAGTGGGTGTTCAAGCTCGACGCGGGCAACAAGGAAATGCAGCGGATCGCGCAGGCGATCCAGGAAGGGGCCGCGGCCTACCTCAACCGGCAGTACCGGACGGTGGGCGTTGTGGCGGCCGCCCTGTTCCTGATCCTCTGGGCGGCGGGGATCTGGTCCGACCAGTTCGGCCTGTTGACGGCCGTGGGTTTCCTCATCGGCGCGGCGGCCTCGGCCACGGCGGGCTACGTGGGGATGAACATCGCCGTGCGCGCCAACGTCCGGACCGCCCAGGCCGCGCACGAGGGGCTCAACGCGGCGCTCACGGTCGCCTTCCGGGGCGGGGCGGTCACGGGGTTGCTCCTGATCGGGCTCGGTCTGCTCGCGGTGGCCGGATTCTACGCCGCCGCCGGCGCCATCGCCGGCCAAGAGAAGGCGGTCCACGCGTTGCTCAGCCTCGGGTTCGGCGGTAGCCTCATTTCCGTCTTCGCGCGCGTTGGGGGGGGGATTTACACGAAGGCGGCCGACGTCGGGGCCGATCTGGTCGGCAAGGTGGAAGCGGGTATTCCTGAGGATGACCCGCGGAACCCCGCGGTGATCGCCGACAACGTCGGCGACAACGTGGGTGACTGCGCCGGCATGGCGGCCGACCTGTTCGAGACCTACGCTGTGACGACCGTCGCGGCCATGGTCCTCGCCTTCACGATGTTCCAGGGCAAGGCCGAGCCCATCCTCTATCCGCTCGTCCTTGGCGGCCTGACGATCCTCGCGACGATCATCGGCATCCTGTTCGTCAAGGTTGGACCCGGGGGCGGGATCATGTCGGCCCTGTACAAGGGCCTCTTCGTCGCCGGCGGCCTCGCCGCCGTCGCGTTCTTCCCGGTCACGATGAAGATGATGGACGGCGTGGGCGGGGTCGGCGGGCTTCAGTACTACGTGGCCGCCCTGCTCGGCCTCGTCGTGACGATGGCGATGGTTTTTATCACCGACTACTACACGTCCAAGAGTTACAGTCCGGTGCAGGAGATCGCGAAAGCCAGCGAGACCGGGCACGCCACCAACATCATCGCTGGTCTGGCCGTCGGCATGCAGGCCACGGCCTGGCCGGTCGTGGTGATCGCGGCCGCCATCCTGGCGAGCTTTTGGGTATGCGGCGGCGCGGCGGCCGGCGGCCTGTATGGCGTCGCGGTCGCGGCGGTGTCCATGCTCTCGATGGCCGGGATCGTCGTGGCCATCGATGCGTTCGGGCCTATCACCGACAATGCCGGCGGCATCGCCGAGATGGCGCATCTCGGCAAGGACGTGCGCGACATCACCGACCCGCTTGACGCGGTCGGCAATACGACCAAGGCGGTGACGAAGGGGTACGCGATCGGGTCGGCGGGCTTGGCCGCCGTCGTGCTGTTCGCGGAGTACGCCAGGGCCGTCGCGGCGGGGAAAAACGCGGTCGGGTTCGACCTCTCGAACCCGGACGTGCTCGTCGGACTGTTCCTGGGTGGCATGCTCCCGTTCCTGTTCGGGGCCATGTGCATGAAGGCGGTCGGACAGGCGGGCGGCCTCGTGGTCGAGGAGGTGCGACGCCAGTTCCGGACGATCAAAGGCATCATGGAGGGGACCGCCAAGCCTGAGTACGGCACCTGCGTGGACATCGTGACCCAGGCGGCCATCAAGCGGATGATGGTGCCCGGTCTGATCCCGGTGCTGTCCCCGATCGTCGTCGGAGTCGTCCTGGGGCCGCAGGCGTTGGGCGGCGTCTTGGTGGGCAGCATCGTCACCGGGCTCTTCGTGGCGATCTCGATGACCAGCGGGGGTGGTGCGTGGGACAATGCCAAGAAGTACATCGAGGAGCAGGGTAAGAAGGGGAGCGAGACCCACAAGGCGGCGGTGACGGGCGATACGGTCGGGGACCCCTACAAGGACACGGCCGGCCCCGCGATCAACCCCATGATCAAGGTGATCAACATCGTGGCCCTGCTGATCGTGCCCCTGATCGTCGGATGAGGGGCGGCCGATGGCCTGGCCGAATCGGTCGGCCCTGTCAAGCCATTTGGAAATCTTACCCTGGAGTGATTCGTTGCGTCATTTCT
>NZ_CEFZDU010000014.1:0-53818 GCF_979578155.1 Candidatus Nitrospira neuquenensis
ATCGAGGAGCCGATCTACATCCGCCCCGCCGAGCGGGTGAACTGGCTCTAAGGGGGAGGCGTGAGCGGGGCGCGCGGGCGCCCCGCCCGCGCAGCCGCGAGGGCGCCGATCGGCCGGCTGTCGAAAGAAACCGGCGGGTCGCGTAGTTACAAAGGGGGGGCAGGAGGCCCGCACGGCGGGCCCCCTGCCCTTTCTTCTTTGCCGGAATGGCCGGCGCAGGGGGCTGGCGACACATGGCGGGTCAAAGTGCGCCACTGGGCGGTCGGCTTTCTTGGATGCAGGTCACGGTCAGTTTCCTGGTGGTGGCGCTCGGTTTCTGCGGCGCCATGGTGTTGGGCCGAGTGGATCAGGACCTGCGGATCATTTATACGCAATACACGCTGGCGGCCGCGGATCTCGCGCACATCTCGGCGGACGTCATGCGCTATCGGACCACGGTCATCCGGGGGCTGGAAGCGCCGACGGAAGAGGCCTTTGCGCGGCTGACGGCCCCGCTCCCGGCGCAGCGGGCGCGGATCGAAAGCGCGGTGGATCAATACGCCAAGACCAGCCTGCGGGTGTCCCGCAGCGGTCGGAGCGAGCAAGACGACCTGCTGGCGCTCCAGCGAAGCCTGGAAGCCTATTTTGCGGCGGCCGACGAGGCGATCCGGCTGATGCGGCAGGTCTGGGCGGCCGGGTCCGTCCGTGAGGCGGGGGATCTGCGCCACCGTGCCGAGCTCTACGCGGCCGACAATGCGGGCCCGAAGCTGATTCAAGTGAGTTTGGCCCTCGACCGCCTCATGGAAACGGTCGCGGACGTGGCCAAGGATATGAAAGATGAGGGCGCTTCTACGATTCGGTTCACGGGGATGATCTTGCTGGGCGGCAGCCTGGTGCTGGCCATCCTCAACCTGTGGGGTGGCGGGTCGGTGGAAACGTCCGCCGTGTCCGGAGAGCCGGCCGGGCTGTCCGCCGCCGCCGGATTGGAGGGGAAGCGCCAGGGGAATTGACGAACGATGAAGTGCACTCGATGCAACGGCACCATGGTCGAGGAGGTTTTCGAGGACCTGCGGGACGACACGGGTTCCATCCGCTTTCCAGGATGGCGCTGCACGGCCTGCGGAGAGATCCTCGACCCCGTGATCCTGCAAAACCGCCGCACGCCGGTCGCGGTACGCGGAAGCGGCGCACGCTTGCGGACGCTGATCCGCCTGGGAGGCTGACGGTCCGCCGGAGAACGGCGTTCCTTTACGGCGTCCCGGTGAGCTGCCCGGCGGCGTAGGCCAGGGTCACCTCCGCGATCTTGTAGTCGTACTGGGCTTCGGCGAGCCGCATCTGGGCGGCGGTCACCGCCACTTCCGACTGTGTCACCTCCACGACGGAGCCGAGCCCCAGCTTGTACCGCTGTCGGGAGAGCTGGAGCGCCTCCTTCGCCGTCCGCACCTGCTCCTCCGCCAGCTTGATCTGCTGGGCCAGCGACAGGGTTTCCAGGTACGAGGTCGTGACCTGCTGCGTGAGCGCCTGTTCGATGTTGAGGCTGGTGGCTTTCGCCGCGTCCTGTTGAGCCGCCGCTTCCCTGACCTGGTTTTCGATCAGGAAGCCGGTGAAGAGCGGCATGGACATCAGGGCCCCGGCGGCCCACCAGCCGCCGTGCTCCTGGGTGCTCCGAGGGTCGTAGGGGTCGAAGCTGCCGCCGCTGGCCATCGCCGAGATCGTCGGCAGGTACTGCTTCTTCATCGCCCGCACCTTGGCCTCGGACGAGGCGACGATCTCCTTGGCCTTCTTGAGCTCGGGATGGGAGAGGCTGTCGGCGATCAGGGTCTCCAGCGGCCGGGGTTGCCGGATCTCGACCGGCAGGTCATCCAGCACGTAGTCCTCGGGGCCGGAGACGCCCATGGCGCGGTTCAGGTCGGCGAAGCTCGCCTTCAGGTCGTTCCGGGCTCGCACCAACAGGGCTTCCGCGTTGGTCAATTCCACTTGGACGAGGTCGAGGTCGAGCTTGGACTTGAGCTGTTGGCGGTAGAGGGCCTCGATCTGGCTGCGGATGACCCCGCGCTCCCGGACCGTTTCCTCCGCGATCTGCACCAGGCGCCGCCGTTTCTGGCTGGTGAAGTAGGCCCGCTCCACGTTCAGCACGACGATCGCCCGCCTGGCCTGGAGGTCCTCCTCCTGCGCCCGCTCGGCCAGCTTGGAGGATTGCACGAGGCTCTGGGTATAGCCGAAGTCGTAGATCCGCTGGTTGGCCATCACGCCGCTGACGAAGATGCTCTGGTTGGGCTGGAGCAGCGCGCCGCCGACGGTAAAGCGCGGGTTGATGCGCCCTGCACCGTAGGAGTTGTCGAGGTTGGCGGAGACCTGGGGGTAGTACTGAGACCTGGCCTGCTCCGTCCGGGCGTTGGCCGCGACCAGCGTGGCATTCGCTTCCTGGAGGAGGGGATGGGCGCGCAGGGCGGTCTCCACGGCCTGCCCGAGGCTCAGGAAGCCTCCGGGGCCGGGAGGCTGGGTGCGCGGCGGCTCGGCCGGCGCCCCCTGGGCCGCGCCGGGTCCCTGGGCCCAGAGGGAACCGAGCAGCGCGGCCGCCAGCATCGTTCGCGTCGCGGGCTTGTTCCGGATCATGGCGTCCTCCTTCTCGTGGGTGCGGGGAACCGGCGCGCCGCCCTATCGAGCGTTCGAGCCTCGCGGGACCGGCCTCGGCTCCGCCGGGGCGTGATCGGCGGCCGGGCCGTTCGTCCCGCCCGAAGACCGCCGCTCGAACTTCTGGACCGCCGGCTTGCCCTCCGGCAGGTTGTAGGGCGCGGTCGTGACCGCCATCCCGTCCGTCAACCGGCTCTTCCCGACCACGACCACGTCCTCGTTCCCCGTGAGCCCTTCCACGACCTCGACCCACCGGCCGTCGGTGATGCCGGTCTTGATCTGCACCTGTCGGGCCACGCCCCCGTCCACGATGAAGACGGCCTTGGTCTTGCCGCCGGCCACGATCGCGGTGGGGGGGATGACCAGCGTGTTCAGGCTCTGGCGGAGACTCAGGGTCACTTCGGCGGAGATGCCGGGCTGGATGGCATGGTCGGGGTTGGGCAGGTCGATCTCGGCCAGCATGGTGCGGCTGGCCGGGTCCAGCGCCAGAGTGGTGCGGGTGACGGTGCCCCGATACTGCCGGCCCCCCAGCTCCTTCACCGTGACGACGGCGGGGGTCGTCCCCGGCTTGACCAGCGGCGCCTCGTCCTGCGGCACGTTCGTATAGACCCGCACCGTGTCGAGGTCCATGATCGTGAACAGGGGAATGGCGCCGGTGGCGGAGGTCGTGGCGACCTGGATCAGCGCGCCGGGGTCCACGAACCGCGCGGTGATGATGCCGGCGTAGGGCGCCCGGACCTTGGTGTAGTCGCGGAGCACCCGGCGTTGCTCCATGACGTTCTTGGCCGACTCGAACGCCGCCTCGGCCACGTCCACGTCCTGCTTGGCGATGACGTCCGGCGATTCCTTCCAGACCCGGGCCAGGCGCTCGTAGGTCAGTTTCTTGATCTTGTAATCGGAGAGGGCCTGCTCGTACTGCTCCTCGACCTCCGGTGCGTCGATGATCGCCAGCACGTCGCCCTTGGCGACCCGGTCGCCCTTGTCGGGCCCGATCCACCGCAGGTAGCCCGCGACCTTGGCGTAGAGCGTCGTTTGGTAGAGGGGCGCGACGTTGGCCGAGAGCGAGATGGCATAGGTGATGTCCCGCCGCGTCGGCTTGGTCACCTGGACGTCCACGGTCCCCGCGGGCGCGGGCTCCGGCGCGGCGTCACCTCCCGCCGGCGCCGCCGGACCGGGTCCCTCCGGCTCGGCCGACGGCCGGAGGTCTCCCCGCTGGAGGACGAGCACGGCGAGGGCGCCGGCGGCGAGCAGGGCCGCTCCGACGCCGAGCCGGAGCCCGATTCGGCGCGATCGGCCGGCCGGGGGCGTCTGTGGCGGGTCGGCGGGCATGGACGTCACGGGTGGTCCTTTCCGGCCGGCGCGGGCGCGTCGCCGCCGTGGTGCTCGCGTGCGAGCAACAGGCTATGCATCACGGGGACGACCAACAGGGTCATGATCGTCGAGACCATCAGTCCGCCGACGACCGCACGGGCCAACGGGACCATCGTTTCGTTGCCCTCCCCGAAGCCGAGGGAGAGCGGCAGGAGGCCCAGGATCGTGGCCAGCGCGGTCATGACGATCGGCCGGATCCGGCGCCGTCCGGCCTCCAGCACGGCCTCGTCCGGGGACAGGCCCGTCTCTGCCATCCGGTTGGCGAAATCCACCAGCAGGATGCTGTTGGACACGACGATCCCCATCATCATCAGGGTCCCGATCATGGATTCCACGTTCACCGAGGTGTCGGTGAGGGCCAGGGCGGCGACGGTGCCGATCCAGCCGAGCGGGACGGCCAGCAGGATGACCAGCGGGTCCACCAGCGAGCGGAACAGGCCCACCATGACCAGGTAAATGAGGAGGACCGCCAGCGGCAGGGCCAGGGCGAAGTTGGCGAAGGCCGTGTGCATGTTGGCGACCTCGCCCTTCATGACCACCGACACGTCCTTCGGGAGCGTCACGGTGCGGAGCACGGCCTCGATCTCGCGCGCGACCCGGCCGAGGTCGTTCCCGACGGGGGTGACGAGGACGTCGATCAGGCGGGAGAGGTCGTAATGGTCCACCGAGTCCGGTCCGGTCCGGTACCGGAGCTCGGCCACGTCGCGCAGCAGCATCGGCGGTCCGCGGCGTTCCTCGCCCGCCCCGTAGTAGCCGCCGGCGGGGCCCAGCCCGCCGCCCGTGAACGGCGTGCTGCCGAGCGCCAGGCTGGATCCGGTCGACGTCATGCCGGACGTGTTCGTGGCGGCCGACGGCAGCAGCGGGACCTTGGCGCCGACGATGGGGATGTTCAGGAGGTCCTCCGTGTTGTCGAGGACCTGCTCGGGATACTGGGCCAGCAGGTAGTACCCGTTGGCCGTGCGGGGGTCGAGCCAGTAGTTCGGGCTCAGGGCGATGTTCGAGCTCAGGCCGGTGATCACGTCCACGATCACGCGCTCCTGCGAGATGCCGTAGTAGGCGGCCTTTACGCGGTCCACGTTGATGTGCAGCTCCGGATAGTTTTTGCCCTGCTTGATCCGCACGTCCGCGGTGTCGGGAACGCGGGCGACCTTGTCCCGAATTTCCTCGGCAACCGGCCTGATGAGGTCCAGCTGCGGGCCCCGCACCTGGATGTCCACGGGCGCCCGCAGCCCGAAGTTCAGGACATCGCTCACGATGCCGCCCGTCTGGAAGGCGACCTCCACGCCGGGAAGGTCCCGGCGGAGGCGGCTCCGCAGCGCCGCGATGTAGTCGTCGGTGCGACCCTTGTGGCCCGTGACGAGGTTGACGAGCAGAAAGGCCGTGTGCGGGCCGGTGTTGGGGGCGAAGCGGCTGGCGTCGCCGTAGTAGAGCCCGATGTTGGCGACCATCTCGTCGAGCTCTTCCTTGGGGATGGTCTCCCGGACGAGCGCCTCGATCCGGCCGACGATCGCGCTGGTCTTCTCGATCCGGCTGCCTTCCGGCGCCGTGACCAGCATCGTGAAGTTGCCCGCGTCGATCTTCGGGAAGAATTCCGTGTGCAGGCGGGGCAGGACGAGCCAGCCGACCCCGATCAGGAGGCCGAGCGCGACGACGAACACCAGCGGCTTGACGCGGAGGCACAGGCGCAGGGTGCGGACGTACAGCGCCAGGAGGACCCCGAACCAGCCGGCCTCGGCGTCTGCGGTCTCGCCGTGACCGCCCTGCGCCCCATGGCCGCCGGCGGACCGGTGGAGCTTGGCCAGGATGACGGGCGTGACGCTCATGGACACCGCGTAGTCGGCCAGCATGGCGAAGGCCACCGTCATCGCGAGGGGGACGAAGAGGTACCTGACGATACCGCTGAAGAACATGATGGGCAGGTAGACGATGAGGATGCAGATCGTCGCCACGAGGATCGGGAGCGTGAGCTCCACGGCGCTGTCCTCGGCGGCGGTGCGGCCGTCCTTGCCCATCTGCAGGTGCCGGTGGAGGTTTTCCTGGACGACGATGTTGTTGTCCAGGAGGGTGCCGATGACCAGCGCGAGCCCGCCGAGGGTCATGATGTTCACGCTCTGGCCCGTGAGGTAGAGCAGGACCAGCGCCGAGGTCAGCGAGAGGGGGATCGCGAGCCCGACCACCAGCGCCGCTTTCACGCTCCGGAGGAAGAGGAAGATCATCAGGCCCGCGAGGAAGGCGCCGAGCAGGCCCTCCTTCTGCAGGTTGGCGATGGCCTGTCGGATGTAGAGCGACTGGTCGTAGATGAACTTGACGCTGGCGGTGGCGGGGATCTCCGTCAGCTTGGGGATCCGCTCGCGCACGCCGTCCGCGACCTCGAGCGTGTTCGCGCCCTGCTGCTTGGTCACGGGGATGTACGCCGCCTCCCGGCCGTTGACGCGGACGATCGAGGTCTGGATGGCGGCCGAGTCGGCGGCGGTCCCGATGTCGCGGATCAGCACCGGCGCCCCGTTGACGACCTTGATCGGGATGTCGTTGATCCGGTCCACGACGTCGATCAGGCTGTTGGAGTAGACGTAGTAGTCGAGGTCGCCGACCTTGACGTCGCCGGCGGGCAGGATGACGTTCTGCGTGTTGATGGCCTTGACGACCTCGGAGGGCGAGATGCCCCTGGCGAGCATCCGCTCCTGGTCCATGAAGACGGTGATCTGTCTGACCTTGCCGCCGAGGACGGGCGGGGTGGAGATGCCGGGGATCGAGGCCATCTGCGGGCGCACCGTGAAGTAGGCGATGTCCCGCATCTCTTTCTCGCTGAGCGTGTCGCTGCTGACGGTCAGGAGCCCGATAGGGAGGCTCGCGACGCCGAACTTGTACACGGAAGGCGGGAACACGCCCGTCGGGAGCAGACGGATGATGCTGTAGGCCAGGCTCGTCAGCTCGGACTGGGCGGCGTCGATGCTGTATTCCGGCTGGAAGAAGACCTTGATGTAGCTGATGCCGGCCAGGGACTGCGACTCGATGTGCTCGATATAGCTCGCCTGCAGGAACTGCTGTTCGAACCGGAGCGTGATGGCGCCCTCCATCTCGGAGGGGCTGAGGCCTCGGTAGAAGGTGGACACCAGGATGACCGGGATGTTGATGTCGGGGAAGATGTCGACTCGCATTTTCTTGTACGACACGCTGCCCAGGATGACGACGATCAGGCAGACGGCGAGGACCGCGTAGGGGTTCTTGAGGGCGGCCTTGGTCAGCATGGGTCAGGCGGTCCGGGAAGCGGTGGGCCGGTCGGCGGTCCGGTTCCAGCCCAGCCAGTAGCGGCGGAGGTCGTCGGCCAGGGCGACGAGCTGCGAGAAGGTGTCCGGTTTGACCACGTAGCCGTTGGCGCCCTCGGCGTAGCAGGCGCGGATGTCCGCCTCGTCGTCGGAGGAGGTCAGGATGACCACGGGCAGGAACGCCAGGCGCGGGTGGGCGCGCAGGCGTCGGAGCAGCGCGAGCCCGCTGCCCCGCGCCAGCTTGAGGTCGAGCAGGACGAGGCGCGGGAGGCGCGGGCAGGGCTGCGCGGCCCCGGCTTCCAGGAAGGCCAGCGCGGTCTCCTCGTCCTGCGCGATCAGGGGCGGAGACTCCGGGGCGTGCTGAGCGAAGGCCCGGTCCAGGAGCTCGCACTGGGCGATGTTGTCCTCGACCACCAAGACCTGTCCACTGCGGCGTTGGCACTCGGTCATCGCGTCGGCCCCCCGACCCCGTCACAGCGGATTCAGCAAGGTCGGTGCCGCGGCGGGGCGGCCGCGCCGGATGCCCGTTCCCCGCGAGGGCAGCGGCCCGCGCAGGGACGGCCGGCTTGGGACCGGTGGAGGCGTCGGCTCGGTCGGGGAGAAATACCCTGGAGACGGGGTGGAGTTTCTCCAGAGGGGAGTCAGTCCGAGAGGCCGTACTTGCGGAGCTTGGCGAGCAGCGTCTTGTAGTCGATCCGGAGGAGGCGGGCGGTCTGGGTCTTGTTCCCGCCCTGGGCGTCGAGCGCCCTGGCGATGTGCGCCCGCTCGGCCTCCTCCAGGGAGCCCAGGGGGGCCGGCTCGGCGGGCACGCGGCGCTCCGGCCGGCCCGGCAGGACGGCGCGCAGCTCCTCGGCGCCGACCTGGTCCCGGCGGTCGCGGGGGGCGAGGAGCACGAGCCGCTCGACCGCGTTCCGCAGCTCGCGCACGTTGCCTGGCCATGGGTAGGCGACCATCGCCGCCAGGGCCTCCGGGGAGAAGGTGCGCCGCGGCGCGCCGGGAGGCTGGAGCTCCCGGAGGAAGTGCTCGGCCAGAGGCGCTACGTCCTCCGGCCGTTCCCGGAGGGGCGGGACACGGAGCGTGACCGTGTTGATCCGGTAGAGCAGATCGTCGCGGAACCGGCCGGCGAGCACCAGCTCCTGCAGGTCGCGGTTGGTGGCGGCGACGAAGCGCACGTCGGCCCTCATGGTCCGCGTCCCGCCCACCTGACGGTACTCGCCGCGGTCCAGGACCCGGAGCAGGCTCACCTGCATGGCCCCGCTCATCTCGCCGATCTCGTCCAGGAAGAGCGTGCCGCCCTCCGCCGCGGCGATCAAGCCGATCTTGCTGGCGGTCGCCCCCGTGAAGGCGCCCTTCTCGTGTCCGAACAGCTCGCTCTCGAGGAGCTGGCCGCTGACGGCGCCGCAGTTGACCGCCAGGAAGGGCTCGTCCCGCCTGGGGCTCAAGCGGTGCAGCGTCCTCGCGACCAGCTCCTTGCCAGACCCGGTCTCGCCCTGGATCAGCACCGGCGCCCGCGCCGGCGCGATCCGTTCCATGAGATCCGCGAGCGCCTTCCACGCCGCGCTCGACCCCGGCACCATCCGCTCGCCGTCGCGGGTGCCGAGGCGGAGCGCCAGGTTCTCGCGGCGCAGCGACCGCATCCGCGCCAGCCTGGACAGGGCCGCCTTCACGGTGCCCGGGTCGAAGGGCGTCTCCTTGACGAGGAAATCCCAGGCGCCGGCCTTGATCGCCTCGACCGCGTCGTGTACCTGGCCGTGGCCGGTCAGGACGATCACATCCACCTCGGGCTGATGCTCGCGGGCCCACCGCAGCACTGCGCGGCCGTCCACGCCTGGCATGCGGAGGTCGGTGATGACGCAGTCGAAGGAGCAGTCCCGGAGCGCGTCGAGCCCCGCTTCCCCGCTCGGGGCGGTCAGGACCTCGCAGCCCTCGCCACGGATCGCCTCCTCCAGCCGGAGCCGGACGAACTCCTCGTCGTCGATCACGAGAATTCTCATGGGATTGCCGATGTGGTGGTTTGTCGGTCGAGCGATTGCAAAGGCTCAGGGTCCATCGTTCGACAATCTCTCCGTCGTGCGATCATGCCATCCCTCGATCACTCACTCAATCAGGACTTCCTGCTCCGTCGGCTGCGGAAACGCCAGAGAGAACCGGCTGCCCTTGCCGGGCGAGGACTCCGCCCAGACCCGTCCGCCGTGCTTGTCCATGACGAGCTTCACGATCGCCAGGCCGACCCCCGTGCCCTCGTACTCCGCCGGCCCGTGCAGCCGCTCGAAGAGCCCGAAGATGCGCTCGGCTTGGGCCGGATCGAACCCGATCCCGTTGTCGCTCACCCAGAGGATGCGCTCGCCCGGGCGCAGCAGGCCGCCGACCCGGATTTCAGGCTCGGCGACGCCGCGGGAGAACTTGATCGCGTTGTCCAGCAGGTTCATGAGGGCTTGCTGGATGCTCGTCGGTTCGCCCCAGACCTCGTCGAAGGGGAGGTCCACGGAGACGGGCGGGGCCTGCCGGCCCTCCGGCGTCCGGTCCGTGAGCAGGTGCTCGATCATCGCCCGGACGTTGACTCTGGTCATGGGCAGCGTCTGCTGCTCCAGGCGGGAGTAGCGGAGCAGGTCGTTGATGAGGGTCGTCATCCGCAGCGCCGAGGCTCGGATCGTCGCCAGGTAGCGGCGGCCGGTGGGGTCGAGGCCGTCGGCGTGGCGTTGCTCGACCAGGGAGGAGAATCCCTCGATCTCGCGCAACGGGCCCTTGAGGTCGTGGGCGACGGAGTAGGTGAACGCCTCCAGCTCCTTGGTCTTTCGCTCCAGCGCGTCGGTGCGGTCCCGCAGGGTGACGAGCATGGCCTGAAGCGAGCGGGCCAGGTCGCCGACCTCGTCGGCGGCCGGCCAGGGGTCGAAGGCGGCGGCGAGGTCGCCGTGCGCGACGCGGTCCGCCGTACCGGCCAGGCGGGTCAGCGGCCTGGCCACCTGGCGGCTCACGACGAGGTAGGACAGGGCGAGCACCAGGGCGAGCAGGACGGCCAGCGCGAGGATGACCAGCTTCGCGCGCCGGAGGAGGATGTCCCCCTCGCGTTTCATCTCGACGTCGATCCGGCTGTGCACGGCGACCAGGCCGGTCAGGACGTCGGCGAGCCGGAGCGAATCGCGGTCGGCCTCCGCCGTCGCCGCCGCGGAGGCCCCCGGCCGGCCGTCGGCCGGAAACGCCGCGAGCGCCTTGCCCCGCGAGGCCAGGTCGCTCAGGAGCGATTCCACCTCCGCCAGCGCGCGGTCCTCTTCGTCGGCCAGGGCGGCTTGCCCGTGCTCGGTCAGCATGCGGAAGAGGACGGGGTGGGTCCGGGCGGCGTGAGTCCGGCGGTACAGGTCCAGGCTCTCGCGCACGGCGGCCTCGATCCGGTCGAGGGATCGGAGGCGCGCGGCGCGCTCGGCCCGGTCGGGGGAATCGGCCAGCGCGCGCAGGGCGAGGTTCAGCTCGAAGGCGCGCCGCTGCATGTCGGCCGCGGTGGCCACGGCCGGCGCGGTGATGCGCTGGTGGCGGTCCACGTAGCCGTTGATCTGGGACAGGTAAAAGAGGATGGCGACGAGGCTCAGCCCCAGCAGGAGGAGCAGGAGGGCGAAGGCGGAGAGAAACTTCTGGCCGAGCGTCAGGCGGCTGGTCCACCTCAGGGCGAGCCCGGACATGCGCAACCCTACCATAGCGGCCGGAGGGGTGTCAGCAGGCGGGCCGGCCGGCGCTGCGGAATGTCCGGCCAGGCACGACTGTCATAATACTTGACAGTTTGTACGCCGCCCTGCTAGGTCTGTCAACCATGGGCGACCGACCGCGGGCCGAGCCGACGTCCGAGATCGAGAACCGCCTCCGGAGCCTGCGGACCGCCAAGGGCCTGTCGCAGGCCGTCCTCGCGGACCTCGCGGGCGTGACCCGCCAGGCCATCTACGCCATCGAGGCCGGTCAGTACCTGCCCACCACCGCCGTTGCGCTCCGCCTGGCCGCGGCGCTCGACTGCCGGGTGGAGGATCTCTTCAGCCTCGCCGCCGGCGGGGAGATCGTCGAGGGGGAGTGGGTGGGGGCGTCGCCGGCGGGCCCCGACGGGCCGGCCCGCGTGAAGGTGGCGCGGGTCGGCGAGCGGCTCCTGGTCCGTCCGGTGGCGGCCCTGGGCGAGGTGCTCAATTACGCCGTGCCCGCCGACGGGCTGCTCCTGGGCCAGGCGCCCGGCGCCGCAAAGGGCCGCCGGCTCGACCGCGTGCTCGTCCGCCTGCTTCGGGAGCGTCGGGAGGTGGAGAGCGAGATCGTCGTGGCCGGGTGCGACCCGGCCCTCCTGCTGGCGGGGGATCACCTGCGGCGGCGGCTCCAGCAGGCCACGGTCGTCGAGTGGATGATGGGGAGCGCGGCGGCGGTGGCGGCCTTGACGCGCGGCGAAGTCCACGTGGCGGGTCTGCACCTCCTGGATGCCAGGTCCGGCGAGCCCAACCTGCCCTACCTGCGCCGTCACCTGAAGGGGCTGGAGGTCCGCGTCGTGACCTTCGCTTCCTGGGAGCAGGGCCTCATGGTGCGGCGCGGCAATCCCAAGGGGATCCGGGCCGTGGAGGACCTGGCGCGGCGGGACGTCGTCCTGGCCAACCGGGAGGAGGGCGCGGGCGCCCGGGCGCTGTTGGACCAGCGGCTGGCCGCCGCGGGCATCGCGTCCGACCGTGTGAAGGGGTACGGGCGGGAGGCCCGCTCGCACCTGGAGGTCGCCCGTCTGATCGCGGGAGGCCAGGCCGATGCGGGCCTGGGCGTCCGGTCCGCCGCCGTGCTCCTGGACCTGGACTTCGTCCCCTGGCAGGAAGAGCGGTACGACCTCGTGATCCCCGCGGCCTTTCTGGGTACGCACCCCGGCCTCGCGGCCTTCCTCGACACGCTCGTCAGCCGTCCCTTCCGGACCGAGATCGAGGCCCTGGGCGGCTACGACACGAGGGAGACGGGCAAGGTCCGCGAGCTCAAGGGGAGGGCGGCCTCGTGAGGGGCGCGGCGGGCCGCCCGGCGCGGGTGGCGGCGCTGGCCCTGCTCGCCGCCTCGGCCTGGTCCGGCGGGGCCCGGGCCGCCGAGCCCCTCGTCATCCTTGCCTCCCCCTCGGTGCGGGCGCCGCTGGAGGCCCTGGCCCGCGCCTACGAGGCACGCCATCCCTCCGTCCGTGTCCGGCTCTCCTACGCGACGGCCCTGCACATGCGCCAGATGATCGCGGATATGCAGAACACGGGCCGCCACCATGTCGAATCGGGCCCCTTCCATCTGATCGCCCCGGCGGGACGCGAGCTGCTCGACCGGCTGGAGGCGCGCTACTATGTGCTACCCGGCACGAAACGGCCCTATGCCGTCGCCCGCCTGGTGCTCGTCGCGCCGGCCGAGATGGTCGAGGCGCCGGACTCATTCGCGGCGCTGGCGGAGGGGACCTCGCTCCGCGTGGCGGTCGTCGACCCCAAGGCCAGCGAGGTCGGCCGGCTGACCGAGGAGCTGCTCGATGCCCTGGGGCTGGCGGAGGCCCTGCGGGGCCGTGTGGACGTCGCGCACGACACGCGGGGAGTTCTGGACCATCTGCTCCACGGGCAGGCCGACGCCGGGATCATCCTCAGCTCCGATGCCTACCGCGAACGTGAGCGGGTGCGGGTGACGGCCAAGGCGCCGCCCGGCCCCCAGGCGGCCGTCGAATATTGGATCGCCATGGAGCGGTTCTGCCCGGACCGCCGCCTCTGCGAGGATTTCCTCGCCTTCACCGGGTCCCCCGAGGCCCGCGCCATCGTCGAGCGGCTCGGTTACGGCGCCCCCGACGACGGCGCGGCCTCCGGCCGCTGAGCCGTCCGGCTTTCCGCCCCCAGAAGCGTCCCCGGGCCTCGATCGCCGCGCCGCGCCGCCTCCGGCCGTCCCCCGAGCCTCACGCGGCGGGCGTCATCGCCTAAGACAGTATACTTGACAATATGACAATAATGATTTACATATCGTTCTTCGTCGGAGCTGAGCCACCGAGCCGCGGAGGGAGCCATGGCGAGGGGAAAGAGAAGGGGCGGCCGAGTCCTGTCGTGGGCGTTGCCGGCGGTGCTCCTGGTCGCGGGCGGCTGCGCGCGGCTGCCCTACACGACCAGGGTGATCCAGGACGACCCGCGGGTCCGGGTCACGCTCCAGCGGATGGTGGACGACAGCCGCTTTTCCCACCCGGTGGAGCTTGCGCCCCAGGACCTGATGGCGATCCTGCGGGGCGTTTCCCTCCGCGCGCAGCGGGACCTTCCCCTCCGCTGGTTCTCCGAGGAGACCCCGCCGCTTCCGGCCTTCCGGGAGGACGAGTTGCTGGTGCTCGCCCCCGCCCTCTCTCAGGCACTGAAGCAGGCCGGCCCGGGCGAGCGGGTCTACTGGGAGCTGTTGGCGCCCGGCTTGAACCCGGCCTATTTCCAAGAGGTGACGTCCGGCTGGGTCGCGGTGCGGGACCGCTTCCTGCACGTCCGGATCGATTACTTCCATCACCAGAACCCCTCGACCCAGTTCGACCACTACAACTGGTATTACCCGACCCCTCCGTTCCCGCCCGGCTCCTTCGTCCTCTACTTCGAACCAGGCCGCTTCTGGGTCCAGGACCCGGAAATGGGGACGCGCGGCGTGGACTTTCGGGAGTTTCTCCGGTCCGCGCCCGTCCCGCAGGCGAAGCCGCCGGCCCCCCTGCGTTAGGAGACCCGGAGGAAGATGGGGATGGCGGGGCGGCGGGACGCGGCAGGACGCTCGGCGAGCGGCGGCGCGTTCGGCAGGGGCAGGCTCCTGGCCGCGGCGCTGGCTTGCCTGCTCGGGGCCTGGCCGGTCGCCGGATGGGCGGCCGAGTCCGGCCGGCTGGTGGAAAAGAACGGCCAGTATGTCTTCGTCGAGAGCCAGGACCCGGCGCTGCAACTGCTGCTGGAGCGGGCTGTCCGGCAGGGCTGGATCACCCAGGAGGAGTACGACCGGGTGGAGATCGAATCGGAAGAGCGCCGGCATCTGCTGCAGTCGAGCTTCAAGGGCTGGTACGACCGAGGCTTCAACCTCTCGATGGACGACAACGCCTACTTCCTGAAGATCCGCCTGCGCCTGCAGGGCCGGTTCACGCAGCGGTTCCTCAACAATGCCTGGGCCAACCCGGGCGACGCCAAGAACTTTCCCCAGTTGCTCGGCGTGTTCGGAGACTACCGTGCCAACCGGTACGGCACGGATTCGTCCTCCACCTTCTCGCTCCGGCGGTTCCGCCTCTACTTCATGGGGCACCTGTTCAACCCGGACTTCAAGTACTTCGTCCAGATCCGGAACGACTTCGGCGAGAACGCGCAGACGCCGGGCGGCATGCAGCTCGCCGACGCCTACATCACCCAGACCACGATTCCGTGGGCCAACCTCCAGCTCGGCCAGTTCAAGGTCTACTGGAGCCGCTCCCAGATCAACTCGACGGCCTCGATGGAGTTCGCCGAGCGTGCGCTCGTCCAGGACGCCTTCACCGCGAGCGGGCTGGACCGCCGCGACGTCGGTCTCACGCTCATGAACGACGAGGAGCTCTACACGGTGAACTACTACTTCGGCGTGTTCGGCGGGGCGGGGCCGGGGTTCAACCGCCTGGGCCAGTACAAGAGCGAGCAGCCGACACCGGGCTGTCCGGGCGGGCAATCGGGGGGCTTTCCCTTCCCCGATAACACGGTCGCCTGCCCGCAGCCGTCCCAGCGGAACCTGAACGCCAACACCAAGCTCAGCCCCAACCAACTCATGTACTCGGCCCGCCTGATGTGGAACATCATGGGCCGGCCCGGCTACGGGGAGGGCGACCTGGCCTACTCGGAGACGCCGCAGATGGCCGTCGGCGCCGACTATGCGTACAACCCCGCCGTCTTTACCTCGACCGACAACGCCTTCGTCGGCATCGACCTGGGCAACCTCTACACACGGCAGCTCCTGGCCGCGGGCGGCAACGCCCGGCAGCTCGGCTGGGGGCTCGTGGACTATTCGAGCTGGTCGCTCGATTACGTGTTCAAGTACCGGGGGTTCGCGCTCCAGGCCGAGTACTACTTCAAGACCATCACGCGCCACGACAAGGGCCTGCCCTGCATGCAGACCAACGCGGCCGGGACGACCTGCAACGTCTATGCGCCCTCGATGCTCGGCAACGCGACGGGCTGGTACGTCCAGTCCGGCTACTACCTGATCCCGCGGAGCGTGGAGCTGGCCGCCCGCTACGCCTACTGGGACCCCGACACGAGCGTCGGCGGCGATCTGGTCAAGGAGGTCGACGTCTCCCTGAACTGGTTCCTGAGCAAGACCTACGACCATCAGATCATGGTGACCTACAGCAACATCGCGATGGGGACCGGCGGCTTCGCCATCGGCCGCAGCGCGCCGCTGCCCGCGCAGGGGACCAGCTTTCCCTCCGGGACCGTGCCCCTGGACGCGAAGGGCGGCACGTTGATCGAGAACATGGTGCGGGTGCAGTACCAGATCTTCTTCTGAGCGGGACAATCGGGTATGATGCCGGCGCCGGCGGGCGGCGCGGGGGAGCGTCGCGGCCGGCCCGGCGAGGGGAAGAGGAGGTGCCATGCGTCTGTGGAGTCTCGCGGCGGCGCTCGCGGTCGTCCTGTCGGCGGCCGGGCCCCGCGCCGCCGCCTCGGAGGAGCTGACGATCGCGGCCGCCGCCGACCTGAATTTCGCCTTCAAGGAGGTGATCGCCGCGTTCGAGGGGGGCAGCCCGGGTCTCCGCGTCAAGCTGTCGCTCGGCTCCTCCGGCAACTTCTACTCGCAGATCGCCAACGGGGCGCCGTTCGACCTCTACTTCTCCGCGGACGTCGGCTATCCGAAAAAATTGGAGCAGACGGGTCTGACAAGGCCGGGGTCGCTGTACCGCTACGCGGTCGGCCGGATCGTCCTCTGGGCCCCGAAGGGCTCCGCGCTGGACCTGGGCGGGCTCGGGATGCGGGTCCTTCTCGACCCGTCCGTCAAGAAGATTGCCATCGCCAACCCCAAGCACGCGCCATACGGCCGTGCGGCGGTCGCGGCGATGAAACATTTCCAGGTCTATGAGGCGGTGAGCCCCAAGCTCGTGCTGGGGGAGAATGTCTCGCAGGCCGCGCAATTCGTGGAGTCGGGCGCCGCGGAGGTTGGCATCGTGGCCCTGTCGCTGGCGCTGGCCCCGACGATGCGGGCGGCCGGGACCTACTGGGAGGTGCCGGCCGAGGCCCATCTCCCGATCGAGCAGGGGGCGGTGATCCTGCGATCGGCGAAGAACGTCGCGGCGGCCGAGCGCTTCCTCGACTTCCTGCGCGGGCCGGAGGGGCGGGCGATCATGACCCGGTACGGGTTCATGGTGCCGGAATGACGGTGCGCCGGGGCCTCCTGCTCCTGCCGCTCCTCTGCACCGCCTGCGTGGACGGCGCCAAGCTCGTCCAGGCGACGGATCGGGGCGGGACGGTCGTCTATCCCCTGAAGAAGGACCAGGAGAGCATCTATTCCTCCTTCCGCTCCGACGCCCTCGCCCTGATGGAGGAGCATTGCCGCGGGAACTACGTCATCGTCCGGGAGGGCGAAACCAAGGGGCAGGCCTACCCCTCGGGACGCGAGGGGGAGGAGCAGGTGACGGTCCGGCGGTTCTGGGGGCTTCAGTTCCGGTGCAAATGAGGTGCACGGGCGGTCGCCGGGGGGCGCGGGGCGCGTGAACTGGACCGCGATCGGCGTGACGTTCAAGCTGGCGGCCTTGACGGCGCTGATCCTGCTGGTCGTCGGCCTGCCGCTGGCCTACTGGCTCAGCTTCTCGCGCCGACGCTGGAAGTTCCTCGTCGAGTCCGTGGTGGCGCTGCCGCTCGTGCTGCCGCCGACCGTGCTCGGCTTCTACATCCTGGTCGCCATCGGCCCGCACAGTCCGGTCGGGCGCTTCTACGCGGACCTCGTCGGGCACCCGCTGCCCTTCACCTTCGAGGGGTTGCTCGTCGCGTCGCTCCTCTACAGCCTGCCCTTCGCCGTCCAGCCCTTCACGACGGCCTTTGACCAGGTGGACCGGCGGCTGATCGAGACCTCCTGGACGCTCGGCGTCTCCCGGCTTGCCACCTTCTTCCGCCTGATCGTGCCGCTCTCGACCGCCGGGGTGGTGACGGGGTTCGTCCTGAGCTTCGCCCACACGCTGGGCGAGTTCGGGGTCGTCCTGATGGTGGGCGGGAACATCGAGGGGGAAACGCGGACGGTCTCGATCGACATCTACGACGAGGTCCAGGCGCTGAACTACGCCGGCGCCGCGAAGACGGCGCTGTTTTTACTGGCCGTCTCCTACGCGGTGCTGCTCGCCGTCTACGCGGTGAACCGGAAGGTCTGGGCGGTATGGCCGCGGAACTGACCGTGGACGTCGCCAAGGCCTTTCCCGGCCGGCTCACGGTGGAGGCCTCCTTCCGGCTCCCGCTGGATCCGCCCTCCGTCCTGATCCTCTTCGGGCCGTCCGGCTCGGGCAAGACCACGATCCTGCGGTGCCTGGCGGGCCTGGAATGGCCGGAGCGCGGGAGCATCCGCGTCGGCGACACGGTCTGGTTCGACGGCGCGGCGGGGATCCGGCTTCCGCCCCAGCGGCGGGACATCGGCTACATGCCGCAGGACTACGCGCTCTTTCCGACCCATACCGTCGCGGGCAACGTCGGCTACGGTCTGGCCGGCCTGTCCGCCGGCGAGCGTGCCGCGCGGGCGGGGGAGGCGCTGGAGCGGCTCGGCCTGCGCGGCGCGGAAGCCGTGAAGCCGGCCGAGCTGTCCGGCGGCCAGCAGCAGCGCGTGGCGCTGGCCCGCGCGATCGCGCGGCGCCCGCGGCTGCTCCTGCTCGACGAGCCGCTCTCGGCGCTGGATCTGCCGACGAGGCTCCGCCTCCGGGACGAGCTCCGTACGCTGCTGCGGGACCTGCGGATCCCCTCCGTCGTGGTGACCCACGATTGGGAGGAGGCGCTGGCGCTCGGCGACCGGATGCTGGTGTTGCGGGAGGGGCGGGTGCTTCAGGAAGGCCGCCCCCAGGACATCTTCAACCGGCCGGCCGACGCGGCGGTCGCGGCGATCGTCGGGATGGAGACGGTCGTCCCCGGCCGGATCGTTACCGTGCGGGACGGGCTGGCTGCCGTGGAGGTGGGCGGCGTCGGCCTCACGGCCGTGGCGCCCGATGGGCCGCCCGCCGACGTCTTCGTCTGCATCCGCGCGGAGGACGTGGTCGTGGAGGGCGTCGGCGCGGGGGCGAGCAGCGCGCGCAACCGACTGGCCGGCTCGGTGCGCGCGGTGGCGCCCCTGGGGGCGCTCGTCCGCCTGGAACTCGACTGCGGGTTTCCCCTCTCGGCGCTGGTCACCCGCTCGGCGCTGGCGGACCTGCACCTGGCTCCCGGTGCGCCCGTCGTCGCCGCGATCAAGGCCGGCGCGGTGCACCTGATCCCGCGTCGCGACGGGCCGGATGGCTGAGCCGTGTCGGGTCGTCACCGCCGGCCCGCGGCCGCCTAGCGCATGATCACCTTGCCGGTTTCGCTCCAGTACCAGAAGATCGAGAAATTCGGATAGATCGCGTCGATGGCGTTCTGGCCCGCCACCGTGAACAGCACGCCCGCCGCCGCCACCCAGTTGTCCAGGAAGCGCCACTGGAGCGCCGGCTCGACGCCGATGGTCGTGAAGCCGTTCCTCGCGCCGCGATTGAGGTCGTGGCCGTCCAGCCGCCAGGGGAGGCCGCTCAACGTGCTGAGCTCCACGTTGTAGCCGAAGCCGCGCTTGTCGTCGAGGATGTGCTCGACGATGAGCCGCGTGTTCACGACGTCGCCGGTGTAGGTCGTGCCCCTCGCGTCGCTACCCGGCGCCGCGTAGGTGTAGAACACGGCCGCGCTGATCCGCACGGGCTGGAGGTTCTTCCGCGTCATCAACCCCTCGGTGAACCCCAGCTCGCCGAAGCGGGTGTTCGGCAGACGGCCGAGGGGGGCGAAGCCGCCGGGCGGCTTGTCCGTGCCCGCCCACCTGCTCGTGGGCAGCACCAGTTGGCTGTACGTCGTGAGGGACGGCCGCCACCCGCTCGGGTCCTGGACGATGGGGCGGTACTTCACGATCAGGGAGGTGTCGCCCATCCCGATGTCCGAGCTGTCGGCCGATCCGCCGGTGCGGTTGGCCGCAGCCGTGTCCCTGGCCCAGAAGGCGGTCAGTCCGGTCGCGAGGCCGAGCTCGACGTGGTTCGTGAGGCCGTAGGCGACATTGACGGAAGGGGCGATCGAGGTGAGGTGGACGGGGCCGCGCTTGGCGTCGCTCGCGAAGCCGAGCTGGTTGCCGAAGCTGCGCTCGCTGAACTGGGTGAAGAGAAACTCACGGACCGAGGCCTGGCCCTTGGGTTGGATGTCCACGGCTTGGAGCAGGATGGGGCCGTGGGAGAAGGGGTTCCAGCTCTTGCGGTACGCCTTGATGTCCTCGTCCGTCGGTACCCAATCGAATGCCGTGGAAGGCGCTGGCCCAATGAGCAGGAAACTCAGGAGCACGATGCCGGGAGCGGTTCTCATGGCGACCTCATATCTCATAAATACGACCGATATAATAATGTACAATATAATTAAATAAAGAATATAAGTCAACAAATAATAAACAAGCAAATATTACAATATCTTATGAAATCATCATCGATGGGAAAGAAAATTCGACGCCGAAACCGCTAACAGACAAGAGAGGTTTAGATCAATCTTTCAATCGAGCCCGGCATCCGCCGCAGACCTTCGGATCCAGACAAAATCCTCCGTTGGTCCATGGGCGCGCCCGGCAGTTCGGGCAGAAGAAGAGGATACTGGCGATCAGGAAGGAGACGACGATGCCGAGCAGCGGCAGGAAGACGGCCGTGATGCCGACCGCCCGTGCCCCTCCCGGCAGAACCATCCGCACCAGGTTTCCCACCAGCACCACTCCCAGCAGGCCGGCGATCCCTATGATCGCAAGGATGATCCGCCGGCGCCGTTGGAAGTCACGGACGATCTTCTTTCCGGTGATATCGAGCTTCATGGCCGCACGTCAGACTATCGTGGAACTCCCGCGCGATTCAAGCCGATTGTCGGAGGGGGTCAGGACGTAGGAGAGTCGCCGTCGGCCTGGCCGCGCGGGGCATAGAGGGGCATGGACGGCTTGGCCAGCCGATACATCTTCCCGGCCGCGGCTTCGGCGCAGATCGCCGCCGCGCCGCCGGTCAGCGTCGCGCACGCCGCATGCGCCTTGGCCTCGTCGTAGTCGGCCAGCTTTTCGATCACGCCCTCGATGCAGACCCGCTGCTCGTCCGCGTTCCGCTGATCGCAGAGGTCGGGCAAGAGGGCGGGGCGCTTGCCGACGGCCTTCGTGTAGATCGCGCCCAGGCCGTGGAAGCAGCCGAGTCGCAGGCGGTCGCGCAGGGCCGAGCATTCCGCCTTCAAGCGGTTCCTATCCGCGCCGAGGCTGTCCCGGATGGGGCGGAGCATGTACCGGTAGCAGGCGGCGGGAAACTTCGTAAAGGTGTCGCAGGGGTAGTGCAGGGTGGGGCGGGGCGCGGCCTTGCCCCGTTCTATCCGCGCCTGCCGGTCCATCTTGTATTCCATGAACACGCCGGTCGCGCAGTAGTAGGCCATTCCCGCCTCGGCGAAACGGTCGCACCCGTCCAGGGCCCGCCCCAGGTCGTGCTGCGTCGCCAGCATGAGCGCGTGGCCCAGGCCATGGGCACAGTTGCCCGGCCGGTACGAGCCGGCGAGGGGGGCTTTGGCGCAGAGCCGGTCCATCGTCGCCGTGATCGCGTCCAGCGAGTCGTCGCCGAGCACGCCGGTGATCACGCCGTGCATGCAGCCGCTGGTGCAGCGGGTTCCGCACTCGCCCAGGGCCCGGCCCAGGTCCCGCGAGCGTTCGTACAGCGCGACGCCCAGGTCGTGCGCCTGCGCGTGGCAGTAAGGATAGGACAGCTCAAGAAAGTCCAGCAGCGCCGGGGCTCCCAGCAGCGGCAGGTAACGTGCGAACACCGGCCCGGCGTCGTCGGCCGCCTTGTACGCCTCCGTGAACTCGTGCTTGAGCCGACGGTCCGCCGTCTCCCAGGCCCATGCCCTGCCCCCGACCTGTCCCCCGTCCTCGGTCACCTCCAACTCGACGTCATCGAGGTCCTCTTCCGGGGCGGGGAGCCGCCACAGCCAGAAGCCGGCGAGGAGAAGGAGCAGGGTCGCCGCGGCAGCGGCCGCGCGACATCCGGCCTTGCGGGCCATCACGGCCGGTCCTCCCCGGGGACGAGGAGTCCCCGCACCAGCCGGCCGGCGACGGCCAGCAGATGCAGCGCGCAGAGCTGGAGCACGTGGCGTAGCCGTGAGAGCGGCGTGGGCCGCACGACGTCGGTCGGCTCCGCGAGCGTACTCTCCCGCCACATGATCTGGACGAAGGCGGGTCCGTACCCGCCCAGCGCCCGGCGTCTGAGGCGAAGGAGCAGGTCGCGTCCCACGGCGAAGTGCAGGCGCTCCGGCCAGGCGCCTCCACGCTCCAGCCGGTCGATCTCGCGTCCGCCCGCCTCGACCGCCGACCGGAGCGCGACATCGGTCGACGACAGGCAGGGAAACAGACGGTCGATCTGGGCGAGGTAGGCGCCGAGCACGAGATCCAGCCCGGCCCCGGCCGCCCGCTCCACGAGCCGGCGCTCCTCACCGCGCCTCTCCACGCGCCGGTAGAGCAGGGCCGCCTCGTAGGCCTTCCAGAGCTTCAGCCGATGGAGCTGGTGGTCCTGGAGCGTGTCGTGCAGAAACCGGAGGTACATCTGGTCGATCGCCTCGGGCAGGTACAGGGTGGCGCCGATGGAGCCGGCGGGCCGGGCGCGCGCCCAGATGCCGGCGGCGTCGCCGTGCTCGGGAATCCGTGACAGCCGCCAGTGGAGGTCCACGACGATCCCATCCCGGTCCATCGGGTGCTCCACGTCGGGCAGCACGAGCTCCGCCGTCCGGGGGCGGTAGCCCAGCCGGGAGAGGCAGGCGATGGCCGCCTCACGCCGCTCCGGTGGGACCAACAGATCGAGGTCGGTCATGACCCGGATCGAGGGCGAGGGATAGATCGGCTCCAGGAGGGCGACGGCCCCCTTGAGCGGCATGACGGGCATGCCTGCACCCCCGAGGGCCTCGACCACGCGATGCAGCTCGGCGGCCAGCACGAAGTTGCGCCTGGCGTTGGCGGCATGGGCTTCGCGCAAGGAGTCCTGCTCCGACGGGGTGAAGCGATCGAGGCGGCCCGTTTCGGTCAGGCGTGCGTAGAGCGCGGGGCCCAGCCGCTCGTCGAGAAGGTCCCGGAGGGTGAAGGGACGGGCGGGGGACGGCGCTCGGCGGGGATCGGGCGCCAGCAGCCCGATCAGGGGATCGTCCGCCCGGTCGCCCTCTTCGACGGAGGGGGTGTGCGCATCCGGTCTCGACCGCGGGGAGAGCGGCAAGGTCTCAGTCGCCGGGCGACTTTTTCCCGTTCGCCATGACTTCCGGGATCGAGAGCGACGTGATCATGGCGACCGTCGCGCCGGTCGTGACCAACAGGCGCTTGACGAACTCCCGGCGTCCGGGGTCCATCTCTTCCAAGATCCGGTCGTGGATGTCAGCCTCGTCGTTGCGGGGCGCGCCGGGGGACAAGGGCTCTGGCTCGTGATGTCTGCTCATACGAGTACCCCCTCTTAGAGAGTGCACAGGGACGGCGCAGGGGAGGAAACCTCGGCCGTCGCGCAGGCCCGCGGCCTCGCGACGGCCGAGGCCGGGCCCAGGAACCAATCGAGCGCGCGCTCGGCGCCCCCGCGCCACAGGGGAAGGCGGGTGAGCGCGCGGACGAGCGTGTCGAGCGAAGGCCCGCAGAGCGCCGTGCCGTCGCCCCAGGCGTGGGGGAGCAGGGCGGAGAGGCGTTCCCATTGCGGTACGGGCCGCAGCGGCTCATCCATCCGCTCCCGAGACAACAGGATCAGGGCGGCCAGGCGGGCGCGGCGAGCGGCCGGCCGGGCCGGGGCCACGTACCAGAGGCGGTGTCCGCCCCAGCGCGACGGCCGTCCCGCCGGCCGCGCGCGTCCCAGCTCGGGGAATATCCGGAAGGTACCCTCCTTCGCCGCATAGGCTCTCGGGTAGGCTTCCACCGCACCCGTCGTCGGATCCCAGAGGTGAATCTCGTCGGAGAGCGCGGCGGCCCCGGTCGCCATCGCGCGAAGCAGAAGGGAGGTTTTGCCCGCACCGGGCTCGCCCAGGAAGAGAACGGCGCCGCCCGCCGTCGTGAGCAGCCCGCTGGAGTGGAGCGGAATGGCCTCGCCGGAGGCGGCTAGGTAACGGGCCCTGATCCGGGCCTCGACCGCGGGGACCAGGGTGTCCCGACGGTCGCTCCGGTAGGGCTCGCCGATGCCGATCAGAGAAAACCCCGAAGCCGCGGCTCTGACCCGCAGGACGGCGTCCGGCGGCGCGACGGCCGCTGGCGCGGCGGGAAAAAGCCTTTCCAGAGCCGGCCGAGCCTCTTCCACGTCGCTTTCGACGGCGACACGCACAACACCGATGTCGTAGCGGATCATGAACATCGGGTCACGGGGGTGCCGGGACGACCAATCCTTCCCCCTTGAGCGTATCCAGCGCATCCGACACCGACCGGCGCCGACGCTCATCCCCTTCGCCGGCCAGCTCAATGATGCGGTCCGCCGAGCGCTTCCCGTCGCACAGGAGCCAGACGACGGTCGCCCAGCCGTTCAGCGAATGCAGCCGCTTGGTCGCGGGGTCGAGGATCAACGACCCGTCCTCCACCTCAAGGAAACGCAGTCCGGGTACAGGGGTCGGAACCCACCCCACGAGTTGGTCTAGGGGCATGCCCGTAGCCTACTGATTTGTCCGGCAATTGTCAAACCTGACATGGGGAGGATGAGACGATCCGGCGGGCGAGGGCCGTCCCGGAGGCGCCGCGGCGACGACACCGTCCAAGCCCAGGGTCGCCGCATGGCGAGCGCGGAGACACAGCTCCGCTCGCCCCGATAGTGGTGAGGCGAGCGGCCCAGGCTAGCGTGGAATGGTGGCGGTGGAGGGGATCGAATACACGGTCTAAGTATTGGATTCATAATCAGGTTAGTGCGTTAATTTCTGCCGGTGTCCCCACCCAGTGTCCCCACCCTGGTTAGTGCGCGAAGGGTGGGGACACTCGGTCCGGCGGAGTCACGCCGCCCGTTCGGTGCGTCGAGCCGCGATTGTCTGGAGCCAGGTCGTAATTTCGCTCGCGAGCCAGCCGGAGGAACGTGCGCCAAGCTTCAACGGCGCAGGAAATGTACCTAGCTTGATCTTGCGGTAAATTGTTGCGGTTGACAGACCCGTGCGCTCTTTGACCTCGGGCAATCTCAAAACTCTATCTTCCACGTGAATCCTCCGTTGAATACCCAGCCAATGATCTCCTCTCATCTCACATCACATAGAACTATTACGTCCCGTCCCTAGGCCGGGAGGAAGTCAACATCGAGAAATTCCATCCATTCCCCGCCCGCCCGCCCGGCCGTAATAGAGAACTATAGACGTGTCGCTGCCGTAGGTCCCTGGTTGCCTTCAGGACCGAACCACCCCACGACTGCACTGCCTTTCGACCTGCTACGGTTCTGTCTGAATCCGTCCACCGACTCCATTTCCTGACCGGCCCCGTCTGCACCCTTCCGTTCGAGCCACCCGCGCCTAAGTGGCGGGACGGCCGCGCGCGATCCGTTCTGATCCTGCAGCCCTTTTCAGCATCAACCCAGACATGCACCCACACCAAACCGAGAGGAGGTCTCCGATGAACGGACAACTGGTCCGGGCTCGTCTGCGCCAGGTCTTCCCCGGCGCCTTTCTGCTCACGAAGCGCTGCCGCTGCACCGTACATGTCTTCGGCGAGGGGCCCGACGCCCAGGTCGGGGTCGCTCCGTGCAGCCGGTGCCGGCGCTATGCGCGGTACCGGCCACTCCAGGGGCGAGCCTGACGCATGGCGAGACTCGCCTCCCAAGCCAAGATGGGGTTCTATCCGACCCCGCCGCTCAGCCTGGCGAAGATCGGGACCTGGCTGCGGCCCAAGGACAAGCACCGAGACGCTCACAACGCCTTGCTGGATCCCTGTTGCGGGAACGGCCAGGCGCTGGCGGCCATCGCCACACGGTTCCCAAGATGCCGCACCTGGGGGATCGAACTGGATGTGGACCGGGCGATGCAGGCTCACCAGGCGCTCGACGTGGCGATCCAGGGCTCGATCTTTGACGTCCGGATTACGCCGCTTGCGTGCATGGGGCTGCTGTGGCTGAACCCGCCCTATGAGGCGGACGGTCGCGGGCGGTCCGAAGTGGCGTTTTTGAAGCACAGCATCAACTGGCTCGCGCCCGAGGGAATCTTGGTGTTCATCGTCCCGGAAGCGGTGGTTCAGGATCCCAAGACGGCGAGCTGGATCGGCCAGCATTTCCAGCGCATCACGGTCCTTCGACTCGTCACCACCGAGTACCCGCTGTTCAAGCAGGTTGTCCTGTTCGGCGTGAAGCGGGCAACGCAAGTTCCGCCGGAAGTGGCGGAGGCCATCGCCGGCGGGCCCACTCCGCACCTGGACGAGCCGGGCCTCCGCGGGGACCCGTATCTCATTCCGTCCACCGACGGCCCCTCGTTCGCGCAGGCGGGCGAGACGATCTCGGACGACGACCTCCGGCAAGACCTACCGAAGCTCCAGGACGACGTCGCCAAGCTCTGCGCGACCGCTCGCCTGGAAGCAGGCGCCTTGAGTCCGATCTTGCCCTTGCGGAAGGGGCACCTCGTGGCGCTGCTGACGGCCGGCCTGCTGGATGGGCGGGTGTCGGGCCCGAACGGCGACCTGGTGATCAAGGGATTTTCGACGCGCGTGCAGCACACGCGCGAAGACCACGTGGAGCACAAGGAAATCACGACGGACACGTACGCGGTCGGGATCCGTGTCCTCGATCTCACACAAGGAGGCTGGTATGACATCACCTGACGCGACGGCTGTGGCACCGGCGGCCGATGTCCGGACGATCGTGGCCGGGGGCGTCTCGGTCCAGTCCCCGCTCGCGCTGTACGAAGCCGCGTCGCCCAACCGTCTGGTCCTGCTGTCGGTTTATGGCTCGCCGCAGCAGACCCGGGCGATCACGGCCTTGCTGGCGACGGGCACGGTCCTGGAGACCGAGGATGCCGCGGGGGAGACCCTGGGACTCCAGCGGCCCGAGGCCCTCCGCATCCGCGGCCGGGCGGTTGGCTACGGCAAGCATCACCTGCTGTGCTGGGATGACACCATCCGAGAGTCGCACGTGATCTGGACGGCGCCGGAACAGAAAGCTGCCCGGCTGCGGCAGGCGCTGAGCCGGCGGAAGATCCCCTACGATCCCGCCTGGCTGCCGGACCTGGAAGCGTTGCTGGTGGCCGGGGGATATCTCGAACCCCTCGCGGGGTGGGGGCCGGCGAGCGGCTGGCTGGCCCGGTGGGATGACGACGCCATCTGCACGGCGTTGATCGAGCGATACGGGCAGACGAGAGCGGCGAGGGTCACTCCGCGCCGCAAGCGGAAGGCCGAGCAAGCCGCCTAGCGAGGCGGAACCCGGCGCACTGGAGGACACGCTTGCGCGTTTCGCTGTCTGAATTTCTGGAGACCCACGCGGTTCAGTTGGCCGCCACGCTCGAGACCAAGCTGACCCCCCTTTACAACCCGGAGCGGCCCGAGGGAGTCGAGGCCTACGCCGACCGCTTGCGAGGCCTGAACCGGGACCTCTTTCCTGTCCAGGCCGAAGTCGTGAAGGGGGTCGCCAAGGCCCTCTATGCCTGCGAACGGACTCGGGTGTTTGTCGTCGGCGAGCAAGGGTGCGGCAAGACGACCCTGGGCTTGGCGACCGTGGCGGTGGCGCCCCGGCCGCAGCGGACCCTGACGGTCTGTCCCAGCCACCTCGTGGACAAGTGGATCCGGGAAGCCAAGGCGGTGATCCCGGACGTGCGGACGGTCGATCTGACCGTGCGGCATGTCATCACCCTCCTGGACGAGATCCGCACGATCACGACGCGCCCGGAACGGCATGAACTCTACGTAATCTCCAAGGAGCGGCTCAAGCTCAGCTACGACTGGAGGCCGGCGGCCTGGAAGCGAGGCCGGTTTGGCGGGCCGCATTGCCCCCGCTGCGGCGAACGCGCGCAGGCGGGAGACGAGATCCTGACCTGGGAGCAACTGGAAACCAAGCGGCGAGCCTGCGGGTGCTGCGGCGAGCCGCTCTGGCAAGCCGATCCCAGGATCCGGCGGATGGCGCCGTTCGAATACATGAAGCACCGGCTCAAGCGGTTCTTCGACGTCACTATCCTCGACGAGGTCCACGAATTCAAGGGCGGGGATACGCTGCAGGGACAGGCCATGGGCGGCGTCATGACCCTGGCGCCGCGCACCCTCGCCCTGACGGGGACGCTGAACGGCGGGTATGCCGATGATCTCTTCTACCTGCTCTACCGGATGAGTCCGGAGCGGCTCAAGCAGGACGGCTTCGAATACGGGCACGTGACTGCGTTCCAGGAACGCTACGGAGTGATGGAGATCGTCAAGGACCTGGAAGACGGGGAGGACCACCGATACGGCCGGGGACGAAAGAAGCACATCATGGTGCGCAAGCGCCCCGGCGTCTCCCCGGTGGTGATCGGCCGGCATCTGCTGGATAGGGCCGTCTTCGTCCGGCTTGCGGACGTGATCGACGGGCTCCCGCCGTATGAGGAGCGCGTCGTGACGATCGAGATGGAAGGGGACCAGGCCCGGGAGTACCGTGCGCTCGAGGCGACGTTGCGCCAGGCCGTCAAGCAGCATGGGCGCCGGGCCTTGGGCGCGTTGCTGCAAGCGCTGCTCTCGTATCCTGATTCCTGCCCGCAGTTCGAGGAAGTGATCGCCATTCGGGACAAGCTGCGCCAGGTCGTCGAGGTGGTGACGGCGCCCCGCCTCGCGATGCCGGACGCGGGCCTGTTGCCGAAAGAACGGGCGTTGCTCACCGATCTGGCGCTTGAGCGGGCGGAGGGCCGGAAGGTGCTGCTCTACGTGACCTTCACGGACTCGCGCGACATCCGCCCGCGGCTGAAACGGATCCTGGAGGTCGCCGGCCATCGGGTCGGCGTGCTGGACCGGGCGATCCCGCCGAAACAGCGGGAGGCCTGGGTGGCGGCCCACCAGCACGAGTGGGATGTCCTGCTAGCGAACCCCGAGCTGGTGAAGACCGGCCTGGACTTCTACGACTTTCCCACCATCGCGTTCTACCAGACCGGCTACAATCTGTTTACCCTCCGGCAGGGCGCGAGGCGGAGTTGGAGAATTGGGCAGGAGCAGCCTGTTAAGGTGATTTTCTACGTGTACAAGGCCACCATGCAGTCGGTCGCCATCTACCTGATGGCGAAGAAGCTGCAGACGGCGCTGCTCGTCGAAGGCGATCTCCCGGAGGGCTTGGCAGAGTACGGCCAGACCAGCGCCTCGCTGATCGAGGAAATGGGGAGGGCGCTGGCCGAAGGGCGGCACTACACCGGGGCGGAGGCGGCCTGGGCGGAATTCCGCAAGAAGGAGATCGAAGTGCAGCTCGCCTTCGGCGAGTCGGCCGATCGAGTCGAGCGGTGCGTCCAGCGCGGCCCGTCCCGGATCAGTGGGGGCACGGCGGCCAGGACCGTCGGTATCAAAGTGGCCGTCACGGCCCGACAGGGACGGGGGAGGCGCGAATCGGTGCTCGAGGTGACCCCGGACGAACTGGAGTCGCTGACGGCCGAGCACGGCGCGTTGCAGGTCGCGCTATTCTAGGCATGACCAGTCAGGAACCCGAGCGCCGCAGGGGGAGCGAGTCCTCCCTCCGCGGCGCTTCTTTCTGCGGGCCTTGCCCCGGCCGCGCGCCCCCGCCGTAATACCTTCAAGAGCGCATGTTCGTGCTGTAGGCCGATCCTCGGCCGAAACGCCCACCTTGCCCTATCCAATCCTCAAGGTATCCCTCGTTCCGGTTCGCGTCCTCACTCTCCACTGACTCGTTCGCCACTCACCAAATTGTCCGCACTCAGACATTGCTTATTCCGAACACTTACGCCGGTCATCTCAACCGATCGAGGAAATGCTCTTGCTCGTTGAAGTCTTGCTCAAAGTCGCCGCCATGGAGGCGGAAGAAACCGAACAGGATTACCGGCCGCGGCCTTCGGCGGCAGGGCCGGAGCACTGCCTGCGCGCGCAGGTCTACGGGGCCCGGGGATTTCCGAGGGAACCCCTCATGGAACGGATGGCGTCGGTGTTCCACGACGGCCATGTCCATGAAGACACGACGGCGACCTGGATCCACAAGTCGGCGTTCATCTTGCACGACCAACAGTTGCGCGTCGTGGCCGGCACCGTGACCCATCAGGGGCAACCCTATGAGGTTGCCGGGTCCATTGACGGGCTGATTTCGGACTTCCTGCGCACCCTCACCTGGCTGTGGGAACACAAAGCCCTGGCCAGTTACATCTTCGAGCGCTACTGGAGCGGCGCCGCGTTGCCGCTCAATTACTTCACGCAATGCGCGCTCTATCTCTACGGCCTCGCCGCGGCCGGGTGGCCGCAGGTCAGACAGGCGTTGCTGGTGATCAAGAACAAGAATACCAGCGACTACCTCGAGTTCCGGTTGGACTATGACCGCGACGCGGACGTGTTGCGGCTCCTGGAAGTCATCCGGGCCAGTACGGGCGAGCGGCGGTTCGAAGTGGAGCGGCCGGGCACCGTGTTCCCGGATCTCCGCCGGCGGGCGCTGGCGCGGTTCGAGGGCATTGAGCGGCATCGGGCCGTCGGAACGCTGCCCGAGCGGCCGTTTCCGGAGCCCGTCAAGTTCCCGTGCCAGTACTGCCAGTACCAGCAGCGCTGCTGGGACGGCTGGAGGCCGGTGCCGCTCGCCGGCCGGATCGAGTTGACGCCGGCGGATGCGGCGATGGTCCTGGAGTTCGAGGCGTTGGCCGCCGAGTTGCGGCCGAAGAATAAGCGCAGGGAGGCGTTGAGCGAGCAGATCGCCCAGCTTCTCAAAGCCAAGGGGGCGAAGGAAGGCCTCCTGGGAGACAAGCTGGTCCGCCTGGAGCAGCGGTCGCCACTGCGCGTGGTTCCGGACCTGCTGCCGGATGACATCCGGGCAGCAGCCACGCGTCCGGTCCCACAGGAATTCCCCAAAGTCCTCCCTGCGCCGCACACCCTGGTCACCCGAACGAGGCGACGGTCGTCACATGGAAGCAAGGAGGGATCGGAGACATGAACCCGCAGGTGGCGCAGTTCACCACTATCAAGGGGCTCTCGGACCGGAGACGGCTGCCTCGGCTGGGCAAGATCCGCCTGGGCGTCAAGGTGCTTGGCAAAGACGGGAAGGAGCATCCGCGTGACGTGGCCTACTTCGTGGTGCCCCCCGAGGTCGCCGCGGCCGGGTATGGGCCGGAGCCGAAGGCCTTGGACGTCATGTTCCCCGTCAACAGCCGGGACGTGATCTTTCCCCAGGCTTACAAATACTACGGGCTCTCCAAGGGGCTGAAGTGCATCGGGAACGGCGAACAGGCGATGCGCCTGGATGAGCAGACCGGCGCCAAGATGCCCTGCGCGTGTCCGTGCGAGTTGCTGGCGTCGGGCCAGTGCGACAAGCGGGCGCACCTGATGGTCATCCTGCCCAAGGTCAATCTGGGCGGGGTGTATCAGATCGACAGCACGAGCTTCCACACAATCGTGGACGTGAACAGCGGGCTGGAGTACGTCGAGAACATGGTCGGAAGGTTCGCGATGGTGCCCCTGGTGCTCAAGCGTGTGCCTCGGGAAACGCACGGGAGCGGCCGGCGGGAGATGCACTACCCCCTGCAACTGGATCTCGCGACCACGGATTTGAACTACATCAACCGTCTGCGGTCGGAAACCAAGATGATCCTGGAGCGGGTGAGCACGCTCGTGATCCCCGCACCGGAGGACGTCAATCCGGAACTTGACGAGGGGGCGACAGAAGTCCAGGAAGAGGACCTGGCTCGGCCCACGGAGCAGGGGCCAGACCTGCCGCAGACGCCGACGGGGTCCCCTGCGCCTCAAGGCTTCGCGCCTTCGCCAGAGGCGAAGGGGGAGCCGACGAACGGAACTGGCCCCAATGGGGCGGCGGTCGGTGCGGAACCGAAGACTCACTCGGTGCCCCAAACCGGGCCGGCGGCGGGACAGGGGCACGGGCTCCGCCTGGCCGACGCGCCGCGGATGATGTCGGAGGCGCAACAGGCCAAGATCCTGCGCCTCTGCGAGGAGGAGCGGATTCCCGAAGATCGGGCGAGAAAGACGATTCAGGGCATGACGATGCGCCAGGCCTCCCACCTCATTGATGCGATGATCAAACGCGGAGACTTCTCCGTGTTCGACCTCGCGGAGATGGGCGAGGGAGCCGGCGTGGGAGAAGAGCGGTACTAAGCGTCCGTTCGTACAGGGAGGGGGTTGACGGCTTCGGTCGTCGGCCCCCTTTTTGCCTTTCCCGCAGGATTCACATCCTGGAGACGGTGGGTCCGACTGCGGCAGGGGATGGTGGTTCCCCTTACGCCAGCGGATGGTGGGTCCCGCGACGCCGTTTCCCGCCCATGCGTGTCAGCGCGTCCGCGGTTGACCGCTCGACGCACTCGCGAGGCAGGATTCCCATGGCCTGCCTCGCCGGATCACCTGGCGACAACTGATCCGCGGTGCCCTTCCTGACTGCGCGTCCCGCCCCGTGCCGTAATACCAAAGTAAATTGAAACTCGCTCACCGGGCTGGTGACGGGTCGAGCCACACAGGGCAGGCGCAGGCCCGGGCGTGTGCTGATGAAAGCCGCATGTGCAGAGACGGAGGTCGCCATCAAAAAAGGGGTCTTGATCTGGTTCTTTGTTTTGCCGATGAACGGTCTGGCCCGCGCGTGCGCCGTGATCCGCTGACAAACCAGTTCGATCACCGGCCCGCGGTCATTCAATCGTCACGTGGGTCCCTATCGAAGCGTTAGGGAGACGGCGTACCGGAGGCTGGGAATGACTCAGCACATGGGTTGTCAATTGGAGCTGCGTGCACAAAGCCGAGAGGATCGGCGACGGACCTTCTTGAATGGGGTTCTCCGGTCCGGACCCGGGTCATTGACCATCGCGCGCCCGCCGACTCCCACCGCCGACGATCCTCATGCCATTTTGCCCACCCTCCTCAACAGCAAGCGCCTGCTGGGAAAGCTGGTGCGCAAGTACGCCGGACTCGACCGGGCCGTCGAGATCGAGGACCTGGAGCAGGAAATGGTCATCGCGGCCATCGAGGCCCAGACGACGTGGGATTCGGTCCGAGGCCGTCACGCGAAGCACACCTTCCATCTCTATCGGTACGGCCAAAAGCAGATGCAGAAGCAGTTCCGGGGGCACGACATTCTGGTGGACATCCTCGACCGTCAGACCGGCGAGACCGTCGGGACGATGCCCTATAGCCAATTCCGGAAACAGAAGCGCCACGTGGACAAGCAGCGGTTTGAGTGGCGGACGAGATCGCGCTTGACGCCGCTGTCCGCGCAACTCGCGGGCGAGGAGGACGAGACCGTGCCGGAGGGAGAGCGGTAGGCATGGGGCCAGGGACGGCCGAGCGGGTGGTGGCGAAGCTGGAGCTGTGGCGCCGGCATCGCCAGCATACCGCGGCCTACCGGAGAACGGCGCGGACGAGGACCGCGGTGGTGCGGCTGCTCAGTGCCGCCGGCGCCTCGCCGCCGAGTCTCGCGGCCGGAGAAGCCTACATCAAGCTGAAGGATCTCCAGCGCCTCCTGGCCCGCCTGTTCGTGGTCACGTGCGGCCTGCGCACCCTCCAGCGGTGGGCCACAGAAGGCCGGTGGGCGCGCGTCCTGCTGGATCTGCTGGTGGCCGCGTCCGACCAGCTCTACTGGACCGCCACGATCCCGGGCCGTGGTAGGCGCGGGATGGAACTGGTGGTGCCCGTGCGATCCCTGCGACCGGGGATTCTGGAGGAAGCCAGGGTGATGGGAGTGCCGGCCGCGGTCGGGATCTACGAAGGCACCATCGAGGAGCGCCTGCGCACGTACCTCAAGGCGCATGACGGCAAGGCCACCTCGTTCCGGCAGATCGCCCGGACGCTCCGCATCCGCCGCCAGACCGTCGCGTGGCTGATGCGGGCGCTGGAGCAACAGGGCGCGATCGCCGTCCTGAAGCTGCCCGGGTTGGGCATCGTCACGCGATGGAACCCCGAGGCGCCGTCGCCGGTCCCGGCGTCTCCCCGCCACCGGTCGACCACGCTCACCACAAGGAGGACATGCGTATGAGCCAGGACATCGTCTGGGTCCCGGTTGAGGAGCTGGAGGTGGAACCGAGCAGAGCGGCGCTGTTCGAGACCACCGAGGAAGAGTATGCGGTCGTGCGGGACGCGATCGCGGCCGCCGGCCGAATCCTCCAACCCCTCCTGGTCGGCCCCCGACAGCCGAGCGGAACCTATCCGGTGTACGCCGGCTTTCAGCGGCGCCGGGCCGCAATCGAGCTCAACCACGCTCGGGTCCCCTGCCTCATCGTGGACTCGCCCAATGAGCAGGTCATCGCGAAATACGATAACGCGTTCCGCCGGCAACTCGACCTCGCGCTCGCCCGGCAACACCGCCTGCGGGCGCAGGCGGAACTCTCCGAGGCGCAGCAGGTCGCCAAACGGGCGATCGCGGACGAGCTGGCCACGCTCCGGGACCGGTTCTTGGCCGCGCTCGCGGCCCATCCCAAGGCCGATCGGGGTCACGTGCTCGAAGCGCTGTTCCGGGAATTGGTGGCCCAACACCCGCAGGTGTCCAAGGCAATCCTGCAGCAGGCGACGCGTGACGCCTTCGTGGCGGACTCGGCGCCCGACCGCGCGGCGGCGGAGGCCGAAGCCGGCCGACTCCAGACCGAGATCCGGGAACTGACGCAGCGACTCGAGGTCGCCACCGCCTCGATCACAGCCCGCCGGGGGGAACTGGAGGAGGCGAACAAGCGCATCGCCGAGTTGGAGAAGAAGCAGCAGTCGCCGAAAACCCCCGACCTCAAGAAGATCCAGAAGGAACTGGACGAGAAGCACGCGCAGGCCGTCGAATTCTCGAAAAAACTCAAGCAAGCCAACACCGACCTCGACGCGGCACGGGATGCGCTCAAGGAGAAGACCAAGCGCCTCGAGGCGGTGGAACATCAGGTGACCACGCTGCGGACCAACGAGGCGTTCTGGCGGCAGAACTGGGAGCAGGTCTGCAATCTCGTTCTGAACACCGATCTCGTCGCTCGTGAGATCTTCCAGGCCTCCGAGCTCCTGCGGCATGTCCATGAGATGCTGGCCGTCAGCAGGGAGTGGCCGGCGGACCTCCATGCGGTGGTGAATAAGGGGATCGGCATGCTGGAAGAGGTCACGGCCAAGATTCGCCAGACGGCGGGCGAAGCCTCCGTGCGGCAGCCTGAGGCCATTTCCAGCAAGGGGAAGGCCAAGGGGAGCAAGGCCAAGGAGAGCAGAACTGAGACAGAGGGCATGGGATGATCGTCGCCCAGCTCAAAGAGCCTGGAGGCACGGAAGCGCAGGCTCATCGAGGACCATGGGGCTACAGCGAGACCGGTTTCTCGTGGAGGGTTCTCTTTACAACATCGGCATAAGTGGTATCCTTGGCTGCTGATGAAGCAGTCCGAGTCTGAACGCCGGGCGTATCCTCGGTTCTCGTACCGCCGCTCGCTGAAATTCCTGGCGTTTCCCTCACCCAATGCGCTACCGAAGCCCAAACTCGTCCGGACCGGAAAGTGCCTCAACGTGAGCTCAGGCGGTCTGGCGCTCTCCACGAAGCGGCCGGGGCTCAAGGTGGGAAGTCGCGTGCTCGCCTGGTTACCTTGGCCTCAGAACAGGTTGGTCCTCCCGCTCCGGCTTCGAGTCGTCCGGTCGGTCTCAGGCTCGCGTGGGACCGTGACGCATGGGCTGGAATTTCTTTAGGTGAGGCAATGGAGTACAGGCCGTGGATTGCAAAGCACTATTCGGATGGTGTGTTTTTCGGTCAGAGAGTGCTGATAGTCTTATTCGGCGTCCCCAGATCTAACATTATCGACGGACGGATCGGGAAAGGTCCATCCCGAACGTCTCGCCAGGAGTCTACGGGTTTCGAATACTTGGGTGAACAGTTGGTCGGCCTGATCCTCCGGGAGTCCCCAACCGTCCTTATGAGGCATGAGAGAGGCGATAATGGTGCCCAGAGCCTGGAATTCCTCAGGTTCAAGCAAATGAGCTTCAGTCCATATTGATTCCAGAGCGTGAATTGCCTTCAGGGCAACAGGTGGTAGCGGAGTATTTCGTCTACCGAGATGAGGCTGGATCACTGAGAGTTGCGTGTAGAGCTGCTGACGCAGCAGAGCTGCCTGCTTCTTCTCCTTTCGCCTTGTATCAACAATCGGCCAGAGCCCGAGGAGGAGAGCAACGACCACAGCAAGCAAGGTACCGATAGCAGATATTGCATCCCAGTTCCATTCTGGCACGATCCCTCCTGGAGAGCCGGAACGGTTCATGATGGGCTGGTCACTATAGGCGGCGCGCAGCCCCTGTCAAAGGGTTCAAGCTAATCCGGGACGTAATGTAGATATTTCTTCTTGTTCTGTTCCCATCGATAGTACTTGATACTCGCGGCCCCTGCATCCCGCACTTTACGAAGGATAGCCTGTACCTCCTTTTTGGATTTCAGGTCTACCTCTGGAAGATGGTGGTAAAACACTGCCCATGAGACAGCCGCTTGTGGAAATCTCGGCGTTTCATCTGCCGTGATGAAGAGGTAGGTCGGTGGAGTGAAGGAGTTCTCTTCCCGATAAGCTTCCCGAAGCTGCTGGGTCAAGGTCTGGTGCGCCGCGCCACATGCGGAGATGACCAGGATAACGGGCCAATCATATCTCTTGAGGCGGGTGCAGATAGGACGTATCTTTGCCGCGAGCTCAGTCCATTTTATGATCTTGGGTCCAAACGCTATCCCCTCCTCGTTGCCGTGAGCTGCGAGGTGGATGCATAAAGGGGAATTCCTCATAGATTGCTGGTCATACGTGGAATCGATGCTCGCGATGAAAGAACAGGTTTTGGCGAAATCGTCGGGAGATATTGCCTGCAGGACGGTGACCTCGTGTCCGATAAGCGCGCAGATAGTCTGAAGAGCAGACGCTTCGGACCGACGCAGGAGAAGGTCCATAGGCGACGGGCCTTCGATGATAAAGAGGCGTAGGGTCTTACTGCGCCACATGCTTATTCTGTTGCCGAGAGTGATCCGTCTCCCCGAAGAGTCTATTGTCTCACCACGGTGTGATTGTCCGTAGATTCCTGGGGGTTGTCAAGGTAACGAGCCAGGCACCAAATCCAAACTCCAAAATCCAGAGCCTGCGAGAGAGACTCTGACCTTCCTGACGTACTGGTAGAACCAACCGCATAGACCGCCTTTCAGACGTCCGTTACTGCCCTCGATCCACGGCGAATCTTCAGCTTAGTTCCGCGCCTTTCCAAGCAGTCCGTGATCGCTCGGGTTGTGCTCACTCCCGTGCCGTCGCCTGTGCGTAATACCGAAGTACCCAGGGGACGAATGAACGGCGTGGGAAGTCTCGAGGATCACTGCCTGAAGTGCAGCGGGTTAATGGTGGACTCCGTCGATCCGCTGGACGATCACCACTACTGCATCAATTGCGGCTGGCGGCCCTCCTGGGTCCAGTGGATCCCGGAGCCCTTGCGGGCGGCCTTGCTCAATCACCAGGACCATCAAGACCGGCTGCCCCGCATGGTCGGACGTCGCGGACGGTCGTAATACGGGAATGGACTGACGGGTTGCTTCGACAAGGAGGATCAGAATGAGGAAGGCGAGTGTTCGGGTCGCGGCTGTACTGCTGGCGATGGGGTTGGGCGTGCTAGGGAGCGTGGCCGACAGCGCGGCCTACTCGCCGCTGAATCTCTCGCCCGGCTATCCCACGAGTCTCGACGATGCCTATCCGGTGCCGCACAAGGAGTGGGTGGTGCAGTCAGGTCTGCGGGCCCACGTGTTTCCGTCGGCCATCCGGGGGCATGCTCCGATCGAGGTGCGGTACGGCGTCGCCAAGGACGTGGAGCTGGACGTGGGCGGAACCGTCCTGCGTGGTCATCCGCTGCATCCCGGAACCCCGGAAGACATGTACGCCGTTCGGGTCGGCGGATTGGGCCGGCTCTACCGGGATGACCAGGTGAGTGTCGGAGTCCGGGTCCAGGCACAGATCCCGACCATGGGGGACCGGAAAAGTCCCGCCCTCAAGAGCACGCTGCTGGTGAGCTGGGATCTGGGGAGCCAGCGGTACTGGCATGTGAACGCGATCTACGAGGCGGCGCCCTCGAACCAGCGCGGGCACTGGCCGGCCGGCGGCACCAGCCAATGGACGGGCGTCACGGGGATGGCCTGGGGCATCCAATCCCTGCCGGTGGCCGTGGTCGCCGACGTGAAGGCGGCGTCGGTGAGGGGCACCGGGAACCCCGCCAAGGACCGCGAGATCATCGTCACGCCGGAACTCGGCGTCGTCGTGCCGATCTCTCAAAATCTTCACCTGCAGGCCAGCGTCGGCCGGGATGTCGGCGGGGCGCCATCCACACAGGCGACGGTCAACGGCTGGGTGGGCCTAACCGTGACCTGGACGTGATCCAGCGCGGATGGCGACCACCCGAGCGGTGAGTTGGGGCGGGAGGGATGTGTGGGACGCCAGCGGGAGAAGGCATCCGCGGAAATGGTCACCGTCGGCGCCGAGGTCGTGCGCGTGGTGTTCCGGAGCGAAGGCAGCGGGTACACCGTGTTGACGATGCGGGCGATGGACGGGGAGCGCGCGCGGTTTCGCGCGATCGGCGAGTTGCCCGAGGGGCTGGTCATCCGGGAGACGCAGGCCTGGCGGGTGACGGGCTATTGGGTCACGTCGCCGCGATACGGCCGGCAGCTCCGCCTGACGAGTCTCGCGCCGCACCAGCCGCCTTCGGCCGAAGCTCTGGAAGCGCTGCTGGCCTCGGGATTGATCAGCGGAGTCGGGCCCGAGCGGGCGCGGCGGATCACGGAGACGTTCGGTGTCTCTGCCTGGGACCTGCTCAATGCCGCTTCGGAGCGCTTGATGGAAGTCCCGGGCATCGGTCCGGGGGTCTTCCGCACCATCACGGAATCCTGGAAGCAGCAGCACCAGCAGGCGGCCCTGCTGTCCCGGCTCTGCGCACTCGGCCTCACCCTTACGCTGGCGGCCAAGGCCCTGAAGCACTTCGGTGCCGGTGCGGACGCGATCATTCAGACCAACCCGTACCGGCTGACGGAGGTGCGAGGGGTCGGGTTTCGGACGGTGGATCCCGTGGCGGAGGCGCTGGGGGTCAAGCCGACCGATCCCTACCGGTTGCGGGCCGGGCTCCGGGAAGTGCTCCGGCTGGCCGCCGCGGCCGGCCACACCTACCTGCCGGAAGTGCAGGTGGGTGAAGCGCTGACGGCGCTCTTGGCGGTGCCCCCAGAGTGCGCGCGGACTGGGATCCGGCAGGCGGCCCACGACGGCGACACAGTTCTCGAGGACGGCCGGCTGTATCCGGCGGACCTGTATCGCGCTGAACGTGAGGTCGAGCAAGGGTTGACGCGCCTCATCCGCCAGCCGCCGGCGATCTGGCAGGGGACGCTGGATCCGCGGCTGACGCCGGAGCAGGGGCGAGCGGTGACCTGGGCGATGACCCGGCCCTGTTCGATCCTGGCGGGGTTGCCCGGCACCGGCAAGACCTTCACGGTCGCGGAGATTGTGCGATTGGCGCGGGCGGAGGGCCAGTGTGTGGCGCTCGCGGCGCCGACGGGCAAAGCGGCCCGGCGCATTACCGAGCTGTCAGGCGTGGAGGCCTGCACCCTGCACCGGCTGCTGGAGTATAGCCCGGCAGATGGGTTCCGGCGCCACGCGGGCTGCCCGCTGGAGGCTGACCTCGTGGTGGTGGACGAGGCCTCGATGATGGACCTGCCGCTCTTCGCGAGCCTGCTGGCCGCGATCGGGCCCCGGACGCGGCTGCTCCTGGTTGGGGACCCCAACCAGTTGCCGTCGGTCGGACCGGGCCAGGTCTTGCGCGATCTGATTGCCAGCGGGTGGGTTCCCGTCACGCGCCTCACCCGGATCCAACGACAGGCCGAGCGGTCCGGGATCATCACGTGGGCGCACCAGATCCACGCGGGCACGCTGCCGCCCCTGCGGAGCGGCGAGTACGGGGCGCTGCAGGATGTGCGGCTGATCCTGCACGACGACCCCCTGGAGCTGGCAGCCAGCCTGGAGGCCATCGTGCGGGAGACGGGTCGGAGTTACGCGCCGCAGGGCATTCAGGTGCTGGCTCCGATGCACCGGGGGTCGCTCGGCACCGATGGGCTGAACCAACGGATTCGGGAGGTCCTGAACCCCGCCGCCGCTCAGGCGCCACGGCTCGGGACCTTCGCCCGTGGCGACCGGGTGGTACAGGTCGTCAACGACTACGAGAAGGAGATCTTCAACGGTGAAGTCGGCGTCGTCGCGAACCTCGATCAGGAGAAAGCGGCCCTGACGGTGAAGCTCGGCGACCGGTCCGTCTGCTACACCGTCGAGGAACTGGGGGACTTGGAGCTCGCCTACTGCCTGACCATCCATAAGGCGCAGGGCTCGGAATTTCCCTGCGTGGTGGTGGTCCTGCATCGCCAGCATGCCGTCCTGCTGCGGCGGGAGCTGCTCTACACCGCGATCACCCGGGCGACGCGCCGGCTGGTGCTCTTGGCGAGCGCGGACGCGCTCCGGATCGCGGCCACGCGGACGGAGGGCGGGCGGCGGTACAGCGGGCTCTGCGGCGCGCGGCCCGGCGGCGCAACGACGCGGCCCTCGGCGGACCGTAATAGGGAAGCGGGCGTGAGCAGGGAGGCGGCGATGGGCTGATCGGCAGGTCGAGACGTGTTGGTGCCCACCGGGGGCGGGGACGGAGGAGTCACACGAACGAGATGAAAGAGGATGAAAGAGATGGATGAGGAGGAGCAGGACGATGGGCAAGACACATGTCGTGGTGATGGCGGTCCTGGTGCTGGCCCTGCCGCTGCTCATGGCCGCGGCGGCCTGGGCCGGCACGGACACGACGTTCGATGAGATCGCCGAAACGATTCGAGGGTGGATGCAGGGGTCGCTCGGGATGGTCCTCTCGCTGTTCGGGGGGATCCTGGGCGTCGGCAGCGCGGTGAAAGGAGACTGGGCCGGACTCGGAACGGGGATCGGGATCGCGGCGGGCTCGTACTACATCCCCAACGTGCTCCCCAGCATCATCACGGGGCTCATGTAACGGGGCAGCCGGGCGGCCATGGACGTCATTCCCCGCTATATCGACAGCCCGCCGCAGGTCCTGTGGTGGGAGCTGGATGAGATCGTCATCCTGATCATCTGCGTCTTCGCGGGCATCGTCAGCCGGGAGCTGACCCTGCTCCTGGGGCTCGGAATCCTCTCGACCATGCTGATCGGCCGGACGAAGCGCGGCAAGAGCGAAGGGGTGGTCATGCACTGGTGCTACTGGTCCTGCCTGCCCATGTTCGCCCTCACGGGGTGCCCGCCGGGAGACGTGCGGGAACTGGTGGAATAGGCTGGGGCGCCGTGAAGTGGTCCCTTTACCGCGAGCATCTGGCGAACGCCCGCACGCTGAACGTCGTGCTGCTGGTCCTGGTCGCCGGCCTGCTCCTCGCCTTGATCGCCAACGGGATGTTCCGGCGGACGGTGGTCCTCCATGTCGCGCCGGTCTCGGTGGAGCGGGAGTACTGGGCGAGCGCCAATCAAGCGAGCGACCAGTACAAGAAGGAGATCGCCCTGTCGCTGATCCCCTACGTCGCCAACGTGAGCCCGGCCAGCGTCCGACTGGGGCACCAGACGTTCCTCCGATACGTCGCCGAAGGCGCCTATGGCCCGCTCAGCGAGGCGCTGCGCGCGGACGAGGAGTACATCGTCAAGAACAACCTGAACCGGTTCTTCGCGCCGGAGTACGCGCGCGTGGACGGCGCCGAAGTGGTCCTGGGCGGGAAGGAGCGGCGGTTCATCGGCCATACCCAGGTGGCGGAGGAAGACCGGGAGTACCGGATCGTCCTCCAGTTCACGGATTGGCGGGTCCAGGTGTCCAGCCTCAGCGCGGGCCTGTTCACGCGGAAATCCAAACCCGAACCTCCCACGATTCCGGCGGCCCAGCAGGCGGAGGCGAACTCGCCGGGCCGGGAGACGTCATGACCTTCCGTCTCGCTGCGCGGCTTCTGGTGGCCGGCGTCCTGGCCCTGGTCCTGTGCGTCACGCCCGCCGCCGGGGCGGTGCAGCGCTTGGAGATCGTGGACGAGGGCGCCGTCACCGCGGCGGTCTCGGCGCGTGACGTGAACGTGATCACGGCCCCCTCCACCGTGATCCAGGCCTACACCTCGAAGCCGGACATCGAGGTCAAGACCCAGGGGCGGCACGTGCTGGTGACGACCGGAACGGCTGCGGGGGAGCTGGTGATCCTGACGGACCAGCAGGTCTACGTCCTCCAGTTGAAGCCGGGGAACGGGCCGTCGGAAACCATCATCCTGTCGGACCGCCGGGGAGCTGACGCGGCGTCGGATCCGGCGGCCGGGCCGGCCCAGGACAGCGCCGACTACGTGGACGGCCTCACCACCGTGATGCGGACGGTCTTCTTAGGCGAGACCCCGCCCGGGGTCGAGGTGGTGGAGACGCCGAAGGACCAGCGGCTGAGCTGGGTGGAACTCGAGCTGGTCCAGGATCGGCTCTACCACGGCCGGGCCTACCTCCTCCGTCGGCTGGAGTGGCGCAACGACACGGGCAGCACGCAGACGTTGCGCGAGCAAGCCTTCTATACCGGCCGCGAGCTGGCCATCGGACTCGATCGCGTGATCGTGGAGCCGGGGCAGTCGGTGGTCGGAGTCCTGGTGTACCCCGCGCCGCGGCGCGAGGCGGCGGCGCCCACCGCCTTGCCGCCGGCGGACCAGTGAGGCCGAGCACTGAGGCATAGTCATGGCTGAGCTCTCTCCGCAAGGCGGGTCGCCGTCCGGGCCGATCCTCGATCCCGTGAATCCCGGCCCGCGCGCGGGGGGCGGGGGGAAATCGGCCCTCCCGCGCTGGCTCGTTTGGACCCTCCTCGGCGGGGTCTCGGTGGTCCTCGTGGTCGTCGGGCAGCAGATGCGCCAGACCGAATTCGCCGAGGGCAAGAAGAAAGCCCAGCCCAAGGCGGCGACGCTGGCGCCGAAGGCCGACCAGGAGGTGTGGCTCGCGACCGCCGGGGGACAGATGAAGTCGCTCGAAAAGACCATGGAGACGCAGAGCAAGGTGATCGCGGACCTCCAGCGTGAACTGGAGAAGCTGAAGAAGGACCAGCGGAAGGGACCGCCGGGGCCGGCTGGCGCCAAAGGCGAGGCCGGTCCGCCGGGCGGGGTCAGGATCGTCCCCGGCGGGCTGGGGAAGGCGGGCGGGCGAGCGGGGAGCGCCGCCGAGCGCCATCCGCCGCCGCCGCCCGCGTCGGCGCTCCCACCCTTGCCGCTCGCGCCGACGCCCGCCGGCTCCAGTTCCAACACCGGAGCGGCGCCGGCCGCCGACCGGGGAGAGCTTCCGGCCGCTGGCGCGCCCACCGGCGGCGGGGGCAAGAGCGGCGCAAAACCCCCGGGACCGGAGGCCGCGGGGAAGCCGGCCGGACCACCGGCGGAACGGATCCGCGTCTTCAAGGCCGAGCCGGTCGCGCTGGCGGCGCGGAGCAAATACTTCATCAACACCGGCACGCTCATTCCGGTGCAGTTGCTCTCCGGCATTGACGCGCCGGCCAACGCGCGCGGGATGGGCGGAATGGGCGGCGGGGGCCGCCAGCAGCCGTACCCCGTCCTCATGGTAGTCAACAACCTCGCCTTTCTCCCGAACGACTATCGGCTGAACCTCCGCGAGTGCTTCGTCCTGGGCGAGGGCATCGGCGAGCTCTCCAGCGAGCGGACGCAGATCCGCGTGCTGGGCCTGAGCTGCGTGAAGAAGAACGGGCAGGCCACGGATGTCGGGCTCAAGGGGGTGCTGACCGGCGAAGACGGCAAGGTGGGGCTCCGCGGCCGGGTGGTCATGCGCGAGGGCGCGCTGCTGTACCGCTCGCTCCTGGCGGGCTTCGTGAGCGGGCTGTCCCGGGCCTTCCTGCCGTTCCAGCAGGGCTTTTTTATCTCCCAGAATCCACAGCAATTGCTGCAGTTCCCGGATCCGCAGTTGGTGGGGATCTCCGGGCTGGCCGGCGGCCTCGGCCGGTCGGCGGAGCTGCTGTCGCGCTTCTACATGACGATGGCGCGGTCGATCTTTCCCGTGATCGAGATCGACGCCGGCCGGAAGGGCGTGCTCATCGTGACGGAAGGAAAGGAATTGCCGGACACGCCCCTTTGAGCAGGCATGTGCGCCGTAATACCCGAAGGGTGGGACTGCGGGCTTCAACAGGGAGGAACGGGTGAGCCATCGGAGCACGATCCAGTTGGTGCGGACGGGATTCGCGGGGGTGCTCGGCCTCGCGCTTGCCTGGGGCGGCGCGGCGGTCGCCTGGGCCGCCACGGCCGAGGTCGCGGCGGACCTGAGTGAGTGGTTCAGGCCGCTCGAGACCGTGACGCCAGGTGCCAGCCTCGGCTTGGTCACCAGCGCCGAGCTGGTGCGCGGACCGGATCTGTTCCCGGATACGTCGTCGCAGGCGCAACTGATCGCGTCGCCCGATGGACACACGGTCTGGCGAGTCACCGGCGAGAAAGCGCGGCTGATCCGGCCCGATACGGGAGTGACGGTCGATTTCGGTACCTCCGGCTATGCGGATTGCGCGTCCGGAAATGCGTCAGCGGTGACCAATGACGGTCGGGTCTGGATCGTGTGCGGGGTCCTTCGCCTGGCGGCGGCGACGCGGGAGGGGACCATCCAAGTCTATGGAGATCCATCGCCGTACATGAGGCCGGACAAGCTCTATGCGGATAATCAGGGGCTGGTCGGGCTGCTCCGGAAGAGCGACGAGCTGACGCACGAGCTGGTCCGGTACGACACCTCGTCAGGTGGAAGGGTCGAGACGGAGCGCGTCGCGGTGGATGTGCGGGGCCTGTTCAGCTCGTCCTCCATCTCGTCGTCCAATTATTCGAGAGTGCTGGTCACCGACGGGACCATCCTCGTGCGGATGGCCTATTCTCAAAATAGCACCTGGTCCTACGGCTGGGCGCGCTATCAGGACGGCGCCTGGAGCCGCTACAGTCCGGACTTCCCGCTGGACGTCGAGGCTCCGCAGTATGCGGCCCGAGACGGCCAGGGACGTCTCTGGCTGGTCGCGGACAGCGGCGTGGTGCGGATCATGGACGGGGCCGGCCTGGTGACCGGCAACACCTTGACCGGCGTGTCGAACTTTCAGGCCGCGGCGGCTCGTGGCGACCGGCTGTGGGTCCAGGCCGGGAACAAACTCTCCGTCTACGAGATGGGACAGGAACGCCAGGCCGGCCGGGGCGATCTGGTGTTGGGGGGAGCCGCGAGCCTGGCGCCGGATCCGGACACCGCCAGCGGCGTGCTCGTGGCGGCGACCCCCTGTGGCAGCGCGCTCTGCGTCGGCACGATGGACGCGGTGACACGCTATCCCGCGGCCGGCGGACCCGTGGTATCCCCGGCCTACCAGGGACCGGCCGTCACGCGGGTCCTGACCGGCCTCAGTCCGGCGGTGAGCCAGCCGGCCGGCACGGAGGTCCGCTGGGCGGTGAGCGTCAACCGGGGCGGCACCTGGCAGGTCTACCGGCAGGGAGCCTGGCAGCCGCTTGCCGGTCTTGATGCGCTCGCCACGGAGGGCATGACGACCACAGACCTGGGCGCGGTCACCCAGGATACCCTGGGCCAGCTCGCAGACCGCTCCATCACGCTGGCGGCGCTCCTCGTCGCCAGCCCGGACCGCCAGCAGACGCCCGTGATCAGCGGGCTGACCCTCGCGTTCAAGGACTACGACGCGCCCACGGCGTCGCAGGTGGCCTGCCCGCCCGAAACCGGCATCGCCCAGCCCGCGCCCTGCGTGGTGACGGCCTCCGCGCCGGTGGGGACCCTCCAGTACGTCTGGACGGTCACGGCGGGGCAGGCGACCGTCACGTCGAGCGGCGCCACCGCGGCCGTCAAGCCGACCGGCCGCGAGCCCGTGACAGTGGCCGTGGCCGTGCGGCTGCAGGAGGATCCCTCCAAAGTCACGGCGCCGCTCACGGCGACCATCCAGGTGCTGTTGCCCACCATCACGGCGACCGTCGCCTGCCCGGTGGAGCAGGTCGGCCGGCGCCAGGCGGTCACCTGCGAGGCGCTCGTGGTGGCCAGCGGCGGGACGCCGAAGGTGACCTGGAACACGGACGGCGGGATCGGGCAGGCCGCCGCGGGTGGCCGGCAGGTGTCCGTCTCCTGGACGACGCTGGGGCCCAAGACCCTCCAGGCGGCCGTGTCCATCGAGGAGGCGCCGGACTGGACGGCGGCGACCGCGAGCGCGACGCTCGAGGTCATCGGCTGGCCGAAGCCGGTCCTGCGCCTCTCGGGCCCCTCGAAGATCGTGCGGGGGGCGACGGCGCTGTTCAAGGGCGTGGCCTCGGTGCCGCGCGGGGTGCTCCGGGGCACCGTGGAGATCCGGTGGGAGGTCAACGGGCAGACGAGCGCGGGGCCGGTCCTGGCCCTCCAGGGCGAGCGGATCGGGAAGCTGGCGATCGCGGCGAAGGCCGTGGTCGTGGAGGCGAGCGGTGATCCGGAGGCCGAATCGGACCTGCTGCGGAAGGAGCTGACCGTCTCGCCGGTCCCGCCGCCGTCGCTGGTGGTGCGCGCCCCGCGGTTCGCGGTCGAGGGCTTTCCGTTCACGCTGACCGCGGTGGTCAAAGCGCGCCACGCGAGCACCGGGCCCATCCGGCTCGAATGGACGATGCCGGACGGCTCGGTGCTCACCGGCCAGGACCGCGTCACCTACACGCCGGCCGGAAGCGGCGGGGTGCATGCCGTCGTGGTCCGGGCGGTGCCGGAGGGGAGCACGGCCGTGGACGAGGTCGCCGTGCGCTCGGTGACCTATCCCGTGCTGGGCTACGCCTTTCCGGCGTTCACGCTGGACAAGCGCGGCGATCGCGATCCGGCGGCGCCCTTCACCGTGGCCTACCGCGTCAACGGGGACCGCCGGAGCGCCCCCGGCGGGATCTTCACCTACACCTGGAACTTCGGGGACGGCGAGACCGTCGTGAACGACAAGTCCGGGATGACCCACGTGTACAAGACCCCCGGGATGTACGTGGCGTCCGTCACGGTCGCCGATCAGGCCGGCCACAGCCAGACGTTCACGGACCAGGTGATGGTCGAGGAGACCCGGCCCTACGCCATCACCGTGAAGATGACCCCGTCGAACCGGTGGTGGAAGGCGCCGCTGACGATCAAGGTGCGGCCGACGGTGCGGGACGGGATCAAGCGGGACAAGGTCGTCAAGTACGAGTGGCGGCTCAACGGCGCGGCGCTGGGGGACCGGAACATCGGCGTGGCGACGCTGCCGGAGCCGGGGGAGTACACGCTTACGCTCCGGATCGAGTCGCAGCAGGAGCAGAAGGCGGAGCACCAGGTCCATCTCGTCGCCGTCGCCAACCAGCCGCCGACCTGCACGGTGTCCCAGCGGGGGACGATGCGGCCCCGCCAATTCCGGCTTGCGGCCGGCTGCAAGGATCCGGACGGGCGGGTGCGCGGCTATCACTGGGACCTGGGGAACGGCCACGTGGTCGAGAATCGCGCCGCGGTCGTCGCGGAGTATGAGGAGCCGGGCAGCTATCAGGTGACCATGACCGCGACCGACGACAACGGGGACTCGACGACCGTGACCGAGATGGTAGTGGTCAACTGATCGGGGCGGGGAGGACAGGCGATGTCGGGATCGAGGAGGACCCTGCGGCGCGGGCGGGCCGCGCTGGTGCTCGTGGCGGCGGGCTGGATGACGAGCGCCTGCATGTACGGCCAGTCGTTCAGTTGCAAGGGCTACCCGGAAGGGATCCGGTGCCAGGACGTGATGACGGTCTACGAGAACCGGTACGACCTGGATCGCCTGCCGCTGTCCGGGGAGGCGGGCTCGGGATCAGGGGAGGGGGTGGCCCTTGGCGCGACGGCCCTCCCGGCGGCGCCGGCGGAGGCGCCGCCGGGCCTCACCGCCCCGGACCTGCAGGTCGGGCAGCCGGCGCTCACCCCGCCGCGGATCGCGCGGGTCTGGATCGCGCCCTGGCGGGATGAGAAGAATCGGCTCCATGAGGCGTCCCTCTTATATATGATGGTCGCCGAGAGCGACTGGGCCTACGGGCCGCGCAGGCGGCCGGTGGTCCAGGCGTCGCGGGGCAACGGGACGCTCGTGCCGACCATCTCCTCCATGATCGAGCGGCCCGGGCAGCGCCGGGCGTCCGGGGCGATGAAGCCGCCGGGGGATCCGGTGACGGGCCGCCCCGACCGCGAGGATCGCGCCCTGACGTCCCGGCCGCCCCGGACTCCCCTGCTGCCGATGCCGCCGGGCAGACCGGGGATGCCGCCGATGATGCTGCCGATGCCCCTGGGCGGGGACGACGGCTTCAACGACGTCGGCGATGGGTATGACGGGGGCGGGTTCGGCGATCCGCTGACGCAGTAGGGTCGAGCCGTGCCGGTCCCGATCTATCAGAGCAACCGGATCCTGGCGCGGTATCCGCTCAGCGCGCATCTGCCCTACCAGGCCTACGATCCAGTCCACAAGCTCTTCATCCAGGGGGACGGGCGGTGCGGGATGGTGCTCGCGGCCGACCCGCTCCTCGGGCTGGGCGACCAGGTCCTCGCGAAGTTCACGAACCTCTTCGAACTGGACCTCCCGCCGGGCTCGACCATCCAGATCGCCCTTCACGGCTCGCCGGAGGTGGGCCCGTGGCTCGACCAGTATGTCAAGCTGCGGGAGCACGCGAGCCCGGTCCTGGCGCGGCTCGCCGAGCGGACCAGGGCGTTCTTCCACGAGCGCCGGGACCACCTGCTCGCGACCTCGGGGCTGCCGGTCCGGGATGTCACCTGCTACATCAGCGTCACCATCCCGCTCGCCGGCGAGCACCGGGCGGGGCTGAAGACCGGCCTCAAGCCCCAAGGCCTGAAGCTCGAGACCATCGCGGAGCGCTGTGCCGGGATCGAGCAACTGCTGAAGAGCTGCGGGCTCGGGGTGCGCCGGCTGGAGCCCGCGGCGCTCCTGCATCTCCTCCACCTGTTGTTGAATCCCGCCCATGCCCACGACGAGCTGCCGCCGTCGTACGACCCGCTGCGGCCCCTGGCCGAGCAGGCCGTGCGCTACGATACGGTCACGCGGGTGACGCCGACGTACCTGGAAATGGACGGGCGGGTCGTGAAGAGCCTGTCCATCCAGCAGTTCCCGGAGCGCTGGCACGGGAGCCTGAACCGGGAGCTGATCGGGAGCCTGCATCGGATCTTCGATCAAGTCACCGTGCCCTTCTGGATCACGCTGAACACGGTCCGGCTGGACGCCCCCTCCGCGCAGGGGGTCATCCGGAACAAGCACCTGCTGATCACCAATCAATCCTATGGCGGGCTCCTGAGCGTCGTGCCGGCCCTCAAGCGGAAGAAGGAGCACTTCGACGCGATGGTGAACGCGCTCGCCGACGGGCGCGCGCCGATCGGGGCCTATTTCCACATCCTGCTCTGGACCGGGACCCCGGAGGAGGCCGAGAAGCAGACCCAGGCGCTCCGCGCCCTCTACCGGAGCCTGGACTGGTTGGTCCAGGAGGACCACTACATCGGCCTGCCGATGCTCCTGTTCTCGCTCCCGCTGGGGCTGCCGAACGACGTGCCGATGCTGCGGGATAAGCTGCGGCGGCTCAAGACGATCCACACGGGCGTCGTGCCGCACCTGGCGCCGATCGTCGGCGATTGGAAGGGTCTCGGCCGGCCGGCGGTGCTGCTGGTCTCCCGCTGCGGCCAGGTGATGAATTTCGACCCGTTCAAGAATCCCTCCGGGAACTACAACATCTGCGTGGCCGCGAAATCGGGCTCCGGCAAGTCCTTCTTCGCCAATGAGCTGATCCGGGGCTATTTGGGGCTCGGCGCGCGGATCTGGATGATCGACGCGGGGAAGAGCTACATCAAGCTCTGCGAGCAGGTCGGCGGCCAATACATCGAGTTCGGCAAGCGGCACCAGGAGTTCTGCCTCAACCCGCTCAGCTCGGTCGTCGAGCGGGACCCGGACGAGATGGCGATGCTGAAGGCGATCTTCGCGCAGATGGCCTCGCCCTCCCGGGCCTTGAGCGACCTCGAAATGTCCTGGCTGGAGGAGGCGCTCGACCGGGTGCTCGACGAGCAGGGAAAGGAGGGGACCCCGACCGACGTCGCCCGCGTCCTGCACGAGGCGGCCGACACCCGCCAGCGGGACCTCGGCCAGATGCTCTTTCCCTATACCGAGAAGGGCAACTACGGCCGGCTGTTCAACCGGGCGGATCGGACGCCGGAGGCGGACCGGAACCTGAGCTTCGACAACCCCTTCGTCGTGCTCGAGCTGGACGGCCTGGACACGATGCCGGAGGTGCGGAGCGTGATCCTGCTGCAGTTGCTGTTCGCCATCCAAGGCGCGATGTACAGCGGCCATCAGGATCAGCCGAAGATCTGCGCGATGGACGAGGCCTGGGACCTCCTCAGCCAGGGCGGAAACACGGCGACGTTTTTCGAGAAGAGCGTCCGCCGCGTCCGGAAGTACGGCGGCTCGATTCTGACGATCACCCAGGGGATCAACGACTACTATGACAAGATGGGCCTGACGGGCGCCGCACTCCTGGAAAACTCGGACTTCCTCGTGCTGCTGCAGCAGAAGCCGGAGAGCGTGGAATCCATCAAGGAACGGAAGCGGCTGGTGTTCTCGGAGTTCGAATTTCAGCTCCTCAACAGCCTCCACCTGATCGACAAGGAGTATTCCGAGCTGTACCTCTACACGCCGGTCGGCCGCTCCGTGGCCCGGCTCGTGACCGACCGGTACACCCAGCTCTACTACACGACCAAGCCCGACGAGCTCGCCAAGATCGCCGCCTACACCACCCGCGGCTGCTCCACCGAGAAAGCCATCGTCCAGGTGCTCGAGGACGAGCGGGGCGGGGCGTCTGCTGGATCAATCAACGCCTGAAGGTCAGAACAGCCAACAACGTCCTTCCCCACGACGTACTTTCTTCGGGCTCCCCGGCTTTCCGGGACTAAACCTTCTCCTACCCTTGTGCTCTGACAAACCGGTTCGCTCGGCTCTGACCCTTTCCTGGCGGACCAGGAGGGCGGGTTCGACTTCTGGGATATCGCGCGAGCCAATATCCGGATATCCCGCCAGGACCGGCGGCATATCTCAGAACAAAGGTTCTTGACAGAGGGAGCCAAGTGGTGAATGCTAAGGCCGTTTTCGCTAGGAGGCAACATGAGCGGGGACGAGATGGACCGCGCAGTCAATTCACAGGCTAAGCGGCTCACGTAATAGTTAGACATCGCTCGGGCTTCGCGCTACGCACACCATTTCGGACTTCAGACGCATAGGCCATATGAGCGGTCACCACCTCATCCTCGCGGTACCGGCAGCCTGGTCGAATGACGCCAAAGGTGATTTTTACGAGGAGTTCGTCCACGAAATCCTTCGGCCAATGCGGCTTCGTGCGGAGAGGCGGCTGCGCGTTACCGGGATGGAAGTCGATATACTCGCGAAAGGCGAGGACCACCCACTCACCGTCCTCATCGAGTGCAAGGCTTATCGGGATCCGGTTCCAGCTGATGCTATCACGAAATTGATGGGCAACGTTCAGCTGCGACGCGCGGACCAAGGTTGGCTCTTTTCAACGAGCGATCTCACCAAGGACGGGCGAGGACTCTGGGAGGAGATACAGCAGGATGAGAGTCACGCTCGTTCGCTCGTTTGGTACTCACCTTCCAAGACGATTGACGTACTCATCGCACAGCGGTCGCTTGTAGATCCGCGTTCACTAGTCCATCATCTAGCGAACTTTGACGTAGGCGATTGGACCCTCGTTGCGTCACCCAATCGACGAGCGTGGCTCGTGGAGCTTCTCGAAGACGGGCTACCGACGAAGTACTGTGCGTTTGACGCTCGCAATGGGTCTCCTTTGGAGGCGGCCGTAGCAAGCGATGTGGCAGGAGCTTCCCCTCGGTACTCGGGACTAACCCGGATAGCTCTGGATGTACAGCAACCGAGTGTCCCGCGATCCCGGCTCTCGCACACGAGTACTCAGGTCTCAGTCGCCCGAGTTATTCCTGGAGATGCGTGGGACGATCCGAGACCGGCGCGACCGGTTGATTTTGTTGGCCGTGACGATGTGCTCTCCGATATCGTCGGGTTTTTGAGCGACGTCCGAAGTTCCGTCACTCACACGCGTTCCTTCGCCGTTTTAGCCCCCAGCGGATGGGGCAAGAGTTCGCTTGCTTTGAAGCTGGCGCGCAGAGCCGGTGCCGGTAGGCTATCGGGATGCACAGTTACTGCCATAGACTCTCGTTCAGCAACCTCACCTGCATTCGTCGCTGAGGCCCTCCGCCTCGCCTTGCGCGATGCAGGCGTAGTTAGCCCGCGCAAACCAGGACTCAGAATTCAGAGCCTCCGCGAGCCACTCGCTTCGGCAGACATTCAAGGCGCGCTCGACAAGCTGCAAGGCAGTGGCAAGCTCTGCGTCCTGCTGTTCGATCAGTTCGAAGAATTGTTCGCCAAGGAGACTCTCTTCGAGGTATTTCACGCGGTCCGCGACCTAACGCTCGACATCGATGCGCGGCAGGTACAACTCGTCCTGGGATTCGCGTGGAAGACTGACGTGTCGCTACCGCAAGAGCATCCGGCCTACCACCTATGGCATCAACTTGCGGATCGGCGCCGGACTTTCAAGGTTGGTGCATTCGGTCGCGGCGAGATCGCGAGCGTTGTCTCAAAGGCGGAGTGCGCACTGGCGAAGCAGCTCTCTCCTGCGCTCCGCTCTCGTCTCGCCGAGCAATGCCAAGGACTGCCCTGGTTGCTCAAGAAGTTGCTTGTGCACGTGCTGCAGCGTGTCTCGACACCTGAGTCTCAGTATTTGTTGCTCGAACGAGAGCTGGATATCGAGCACTTGTTCAAGCAGGATCTTGAGCAGTTGAAGGACGAGCACCTCAGGTGTCTCAAATTTGTCGCCAGCCGAGCGCCCATAGCTGTTTCTGAGGTAGAGGAGAAGTTTGCGCGCGACACCACCAATCTATTGATTCATCAAAGGCTGCTCGTCCGTAGCGGCATGAACTACGTCGTCTACTGGGACATCTTCCGTGACTATCTCGTAGAAGGGAAGGTGCCAGTGATCCCGTGGGCTCGACCATTTCAACGGATGCCTTCGGTTGCACTTCGAGCGCTGTCAGTTCTTGACGCAAATGGCCCATTGCCAGCCGTCGGCCTCGGTTCACATCTAGGATTGAAGGAGGGGCCAACCTGGAACCTGCTTAGCGACTTGGTTGCCTTGCAGCTTGTTGAATCTGCTGGGCCGGGGGTGTATCGCGTCGCGCGCTATGTCTCAGACTTGAATGCTGAACACATCGCCGAAACTGTACGGAATCAGCTGCGACGGCATGTTGTCGCGCAGGCAATCGAACGACATTGGGCCAAAGGTGAGGTTGTCGATTACGATTCTTGGATCAGCTTCTTTGAGACTCAGCAACCGCGAAGCCAAACGTTCTCGAAGGCGACCCTTCGCCAATACGCCGGGAGCTTGAAAAGTTGGCTGGTCTTCGCTGGACTCCTAGAGTTACACCCGCGAGGCGTAGCCCGTGCAGATGGGAACGGCGCTCAAATGGGAGTTGTGTCGGCGAGTAAGGCTATTGGCGGACTATTTCTTGGCACCGCCGCCCCTGCTCGCCTCGAGGACCTATTGGCACGAGTATTCAATCAGAACGGCGCGTTAACGCGAGGACAACTTGAGTCGCTGGGCCTCAGGAACGCTGTTGCAGACGCGATTGCATTGGGCCTTGTAGACGCAAGCAAGGGCACGTTGATGCTTCGCCCTCAGGTGAGTTCCGCGTCCGAGCTTGTGGACTACGGACGGAACGTAGTCGCCCGTCAGCCTGCGGTTCGCCTCGCGCTCGAGTGCTTGCGCGACGCGAACAACGATAAGATGGTGGCCGCTGAAAGGCTTGGAATCGCGCTCGATGCCGCTTGGAAGCCAGCGTCTGCCACGCGTTATTTGGGTGGACTCTTGCGTTTTGCGGCATGGGCCAGGCTCCGTGAGACCGATGTCTAACGATCGTTGAACCTGACGAGCGATCTGCGGATTGCTCGCTTCGCTCGCTTTTGTCTGATTCGCTCGCAGGTCAACTCGGGCGTTGGACGACTTGAGTAGGATGTCTTGTGGCCACCAGAGCACATACGGTCCCGCGGTTTTACCTGAGCAACTTTGTCTCGCCGGAGTCGGAGCAATCGAAAGTCCCATATGCGTGGGTGGCAAACATCTCGAGAGTCGAGGAGATGCGCTTCAAGGTGGCCTTGTCTTTCCCTGGAGAACGAAGAGAGTTTGTGGCTGCTATTGCAGCCGAGCTGAAGAAGCGACTTGGTCCGGGAACGGTCTTCTACGACAAGGACTTCACAGCCCAGCTTGCGCGCCCGAACCTGGACACACTCTTACAGAAGAT
>NZ_CEFZDU010000015.1:0-53537 GCF_979578155.1 Candidatus Nitrospira neuquenensis
GGGTCTTCGGGGTCACACAGTAGAACTGGTACCCCTTCTCCCACAGCGGGTTCGCCTGCCGCCGGATCTCCTGCCACGGCAGCTTGATGTTCCGCACGTGCTTGTCGTCGTGGTGCTGCGCCGTGATCGGAATGCCGTAGTCGTCCGGCCGCAGGTACGGGTTGCTCGACATGATCGCGTTCGGCAGGTACGGCGTGCACTCCGGCCCTTCCCGGTGCACGATGAAGTTCTCCCCGTACTCGATGGCCTCCGGCTCCACCCGGTAATTCTCCAGGCGACCCGAGCGCGTCCACTGCGGCTTGGATTCGTTGATCTCTTCCCACAGCGGCTGCCGCGGATAGGTCCGCGTCATGACCATCCAGCCCTTCTCGCTCTTCAGCATCGTGTCCGCGCTGTAGCCGTACATCGTCGCGCTGGCGTCCAGCGTCCGCTGCACGTACACGTCCACGCGGTTCTGGTACACGAAGTGGAACACGTTCTTGATCCGCGGATCGCCGGTCATCTCGGTCAGCTTGGCCGCGACGCCCGCGAAGGTGTCCGCGTCGTTCCGGGTGTCGTACAGCGGCCGGATGCCGCCCTTCCAGATCTGCACCCACGGGTTCGACACCGTGGCCGTCATCTCCGGATAGGTGAACTCCATCCAGGAGTTGCAGGCGAAGGCCACGTCGGCATGGTTCACGTCGGAGGTCATCTCGATATCCTGCGTGATGATGCACTCGATATTGGGATCGACGTTCTTGACCATGTCGTAGTGGTGCTTGGCGTTGTTGAGCACGTTCACGTTGGTCACCCAGCGGAACTTGCTCGGGCTGGGCATGTGGGTCTTGCCCGTGAACACCTTGCGGCCGTACTTCGGCGTGTTGACGATCAAGGCCGTGTCGCCATGGTTCCAGTAGCCCACGTCCTCGCCGTAGTAGTACGACTTGACCTTGATCTCCTTGCCGTGGGCGTTGGCGTCCAGGGTGAGGTTGAACGGATCCTCGCCCGTATGCACGCCGAGGCCGCCGCCCGACCAGGGGGTCGCGTTCCAGATGCCGGCCTTGTAGTTGCCGGACCAGGTGTGGCAGCCCGTCCCGAACTTGCCGATGTTGCCGCCGAGGGTCATCACCAAGGCCGCGCCGCGGCCCATCTCGGTGCAGTGGAAGTAGTGGCAGACGCCCTCGCCGTTGTGGATCTGCGCCGGCTTGACCGTGCCGCAGTCCCGCGCCCAGCGGACGATCAGGTCCTTGGGCGCCCGGTTGATCTGATGCACCGTGTCCAGGTCGTAGTCCTGGAAGTGCACGAGGTACATCTGGAAGATCGGCATCACGTCCACTTCGCGGCCGTTGAGCAGCTTCACGCGATAGGTGCCCGTCAGCGCCGCGTCGATGCCGCTGTTCTGGTAGTGCCAGCCGACCTGCTCGCGGTCCAGCGGCACCGCCTGCTGCTTGTTCAGGTCCCAGACCATGAACCCGCCCAGGCGCTCGACCTGCTCGGGCTTCAAGGACTGCACCCGCCCGGAGTACCGCTTGCTGTAGTCCGGGAACTTGAAGTCCGCGACCACGTCCCGCGGGTCCAGGTACTGCAGCGTGTCCGTGCGGATGAGCAGCGGCATGTCCGTGTACCCCTTCAGGAAGTCCACGTCATGCATGTTCTCATCCACGATGATCTTGCTCGCGCCGAGGAACAACGCCGCGTCGGTTTCCGGCCGGACCGGGATCCAGTAGTCCGCGCGCGTCGCCGTCGGGTTGTACTCCGGCGTGATCACCACGATCCGGGCGCCCCGCTCGATGCTCTCCAGCTTCCAGTGGGCCTCCGGCATCTTGTTCTCGACGAAGTTCTTGCCCCAGGAGGTGTTCAGCTTGCAGAACCGCATGTCGGAGAGGTCGATGTCGCAGTTCTGCGTGCCGTTCCACCAGGGCTGGCTGGGGTCCTGGTCGCCGTGCCAGGTGTAGTTGCTATAGTAGCGGCCGCCCTGCGCCTGATCCGGCTTCACCTTCCGGATGTAGGTGTCCACCAGCGGCAGCACCCCGCCGTTGAACCGGGTGTTCATCATCTTGCCGATGATGCCCAGCACCGGCATGCCCGCGCGATGCTTGAAGCAGCGCACCCCCGCGCCCTTCATCATCTCGATCATCTCCGGCGGATAGCCCTGCTCCCGCAGCCGCCGCGCCCCCGCCTCCCCGCTGTACCGCGTCGCGATGACGATCCAGGCCTTGGCGACGTAGGTGAAGGCCGTGTCCCACGACACCCGCATCATGTCGTCCAGCATCCGGGCGTCGAACTTGTACTTGCGCTTCGTCTCCGGGGTCAGCTCCGGCGCGCCGTCGTCCATCCACTGCTTCCAGCCCCGGCGCATCAGGGGGCCCTTCAGCCGGTAGGGACCGTACACCCGTCGATGGAAGGTGTAGCCCTTCAGGCACATGCGCGGGTTGTGGGCGAAGGTCCCGCGGTTGCCGTAGAGGTCCTCGTAGGTCTGGTGGTCGTAGTTCTGCTCGACGCGCATCACGACGCCGTTGCGCACGAAGGCGCGGACGCGGCAGCCGTGCGTGTCGTTGGGGGAGCAGCAGAACGTGAAGGAGGAGTCGTACCGGTACTGGTCGTGGTAGACCCGCTCCCAGGACCGGTCGGGGTACTCGCCGAGGGGGTTGCCCACCTCGATGACCGGCTGCAGCGCGGTCAAGGCCAGCGCCCTGTCCGCCAGCGCGACGGCCGCCACGGTCCCCACCGTGGCCTTCATGAACTGTCTACGAGAAAGATGCATCGTCACACCTCCTCAAAAGGGAAGACCAACTGTTGATTCGACCTACTCCAAGCCACCCTGACCTGGTCACCACCTCCTTCCGGTTCTCCCGTCTGGCTGAAAGGGTGACACGCACCACAGAACCCTCCCATGGGATAGACCTCGCCTGGAGAACCAGTGCCGAGGTACTACAAGGCCTATGCCATGGGGAGGCAAAAGAACCGTGGCGTGCTAAACAAAAAAACTATTTTGATTCAATGTGTTGCGACTGACGTGGCGGATTAGACGGAAGGCAAACTCTGCAGGAGATCGCGCGAGTCAGTGAAGCCTGACAACCGACCGGGATGAATATCTCAAGTATTTGATTTACATGGGTCTTTTTATGTCAGCTTTGGTGGACAATGCCGAAAGAGCATTGCAACCACCTGAAAGAACTGATCATTCTCCTATATTGGCCGATGGACCTGTCAGCTTGAACTGACAAACTCATTCTCCCTCTTTCAAATATCGTTTCATGATTTCATGAAAATAGGAGCGAGGCACGCCGCTATCGTTGGCGGCATGCGTGACATTGCCATGGTGGATAGCCAGTTTGGCGCTGATGTAGCGCCGGGTAAACTCCTCGAGGACCTTTTCCTTGGCCCTGCCGTAGGGCAGGCGCAGGTAGTCCTCCCCGAAGGAGGCGCCGGACTCGGTCGGCTGGAGCAGCCCCAGCACGTCTTGCCGCCCGATCCGGTCACCCTTGGCGAGCATGACCGCCCGCTCGATGACGTTCCGCAGCTCCCTGACGTTCCCGGGCCAGGGATAGGCCAGCAGGTCCGTGAGGGCCGAGGGGTGGACATCGTCCACCGCCTTGCCGAACTCCTTGGCGTACCTCGCGATGAAGTGCCGCGTCAACGGCGGGATATCCTCCGTGCGCTCCCGCAGCGGCGGGACGTGGATGGTCATGACGTTGAGGCGGAAGAACAGATCCTTGCGGAACTCGTTGCGCTTGACCTTCTCCGCCAGGTCCTGGTTGGTGGCGGCGACGAACCGGACGCTGATCTTCTTCTGCTGGGTGCTGCCCACGGCCCGCACCTCCCCCTCCTCCAGCACCCGGAGCAGCTTGGCCTGGAGGGGAAGGGGCAGGTCCCCGATTTCGTCCAAGAACAGGGTGCCGCCGCTCCCCAGCTCGATGAGGCCCTGCTTGTCGGCCACGGCTCCGGTGAAGGCGCCGCGCACATGGCCGAACAGCTCGCTTTCCACCGTGCCCTCGGAGAAGGTCGTGCAGTCCACGACCTGAAAGGGCCCGTGGGATTCCGGGCTCCGCTCGTGGATCGCCCGCGCGATGAGCTCCTTGCCCGTGCCCGTCTCTCCGATGATCAGAGCCGTCGAGGGCACCCGCGCCACCGCCTCGATCATGGCCTTGACCTGCTGCATGGCGGGGCTGGCGCCGATGAGGTCCTTGAAGGGCGTGCTCGGCTCCGAGCGATCCCCCTCACCCCTCGCCCGCACGATCTCCCCCATGCGCATGGCGCGGTGGATGCGCACGGCCAGGTCCAGCCCCTGGAAGGGCTTCAGGATGTAGTCGAACGCCCCGTGGCGCATCGCGTCCACGGCCGTCTCCACCGCGTTGACCCAGCTCATCACGACGACGGGAATGCGGCGGTTGGCCTGCTGCAGGCGCTGCAGCAACTCGATGCCGCTCATGCCCGGCAGACGCACGTCGGTGATCACCAGGTCGATGCGGCGCTCCTCGATGATCTTGAGCGCGCCCTCTGCCCTGGCCGCGAACACCAGCTCCACGTTCTCATCCTCGCTCCGCGGCAGCTCGTGCTCCACGGCACGCAGGAACATCTCCACGTCGCCGGCGTTGTCCTCGACGACGAGGATGGTGAAGTCCCGCGTCTTGTCGGTCTTGATGTCCATGGAGTCGTTCAGGCCCCCTGCCCGCCGGCCGGCGCCGTCACGCCGGTCTCGAAGCCGACTTCATCCTGCCGGATCTCCAGACGCGGCAGCCGGACGTAAAACGTGCTGCCGGCGCCGGGCGCCGAGGTCACGGTGACGGTCCCACTGTACTGCTCGACGACGGTCTTCACGATGGACAGGCCGATCCCCGAGCCGGGCACCTCGACGGTCCCGAGCCGCTGGAACGGCAGGAAGATCCGGTCGATCATCGCCGGGTCCATGCCGATGCCGTTGTCCTTCACGAACAGGACGACCCCCTCCCGGTCCCGCTCGACGCCGATCTCGATCCGAGGCGAGGGCTGGTCGCCCATGTACTTGATCGCGTTCGTGACCAGGTTCTCCAGCACCTGCTTGAGGTGGATGCGGTGGCAGGCCAGCCGCGGCAGGTCATCCGCGACGACCACCTGGAAGCGATCCAGAGAATGCTGCCCGCCCACCAGGTCCAGCACCTCGCGCACGACCTCGCCGGCGTCCACGCTCTCGACCGGGCACGGCTCCTGGCTGATCCGGGCGAGGTCGAGCGTCCGCTCCGCGAGCTGGAACAGATCCTGCCCTTCCTTCCTGATCCAGTCCAGGTACCGCAGGGCCCGCTCATCCAACCGGTCTCCGTAGTCCTTCTTCACCCAGCCCGCGAACTCGGCGACGCGCCCCGCCGGCGCCTTCACCTCGTGGGTGAGGTTGGCCACGTTCCGCTCCACCGCCCGCAGCCGCTCCTTCAGCTCGCGCGACTCCGATTCGACGGCCTCGAAGAGCCGTACGTTTTCGATCGCGCTCCCGGCGTAGGCCGCGAACTGCTGGGTCAGGCGGATGTCCCACTCGCTGAACGTCCGCACGGCCTTGTTGTGGAGCAGGACGAGCACCCCGATCGCCTCGTGCGGGCCCAGAAGCGGGACGGCCATGTAGCTCTTGGCGCCGTAGCGGTCCCGGAAGCACAGGGGTCCCTCGACGTGCAGGGACAGGTCCGCGACGGCGACCGGCTGTTTCGTCTCGAAGGCCTGATTCGAGTACGGTGTCTCTTCCAGGAGCAGGATCTCCTTGCGGACTCGGTCATACCACTCTCCGGAGGCGGCCTCCACCACCCAGCAATCCAGGACCGGATGCCGCACCATGAGCAGAGCCAGGTCCACCCGCGCCAGGTCCGCCGCCCGGTCCACGATCCTCCGGAGCGCGCGGTCGAGCCCGCCCGAGCCGATCATCGTGATCTCCTGCCCCGTCGCGTGCAGGGCCTCGAGTTGCTCGATGTGGCGACGGATGCGGCCGGCCATCATCTCGAAGGTGCGCGCCAGCTGCCCGAGTTCGTCGTTCGTCTCGATGGCGATCGCCGACGGCAGGGCGCCGACCGAGATCTCCTCGACGCCGCGCGCGAGCTTCTCCAGCGGAGCCCGGACGACCCGCTGGAGCGCCAGGAAGCCGGCGACCACCAGGCCCGCCGCCACCAGCAGGAACACGAACTGGAGCGCGTAGAGGAGATCGATCCGGCCCGCCGCGCGCCGCTCGATCTCCCCGACGACATCGGACAGGTCGGCGACGAGCGCGGATGCCCGGCGCTCGTAGTCGGCCAGGGCGGCGGCCCGCTCCGACTCGACGGCGGCGCCGAGGGCCCGCTCGACCGACGTCCGGAGGGAGCCGCGCCACTCCTCCCTGACCCGCTGGATGCGCCGCCGAATCTCCTCGTCGGACTCGCCCAGGAGGCCGCGCTCGGCGTCGCCGTCCTGCAATCCGCGCAGCACGGCGTCGAGCTCGTCCGCCTCGGCCATGATCGCCGCGCGGGAGGCCCCCGCCCACCCCTCTGGCGGGGCCTGACGGAGCAGGTGGGCCAGCTTGTACACGCGCATCCGCTGGATGCCGGCCTGGTTGATCGCCGCGCTCGCGCCGATGAGCTGGCGGGCTAGGTAGGCGTTGACGGCCATCAGGGTCACGAAGGCGAGCGACAGCAGCACGAACACCGCGCCGACCTTGAGCGTGACGGACGTGCGATGCGCCTGCATGGAGCTCCCCCGACGACGAGCCTACGCGACCGGGCCGGCCGAGCGCAGCTTCCGCAAATCGACGATCACCTCGTCCCGCCCCCGTCCCAGGACCTGGTCCCAGAACCCGACGGTCGAGGGCACCACCGCCCGGGCGGGCTCGAAGCTCAGGTCGAACCACTTGGCCGTGATCGGCATCATGGGGTACCGGCGATCGTAGACCATCCCGTAGGCCGGGATGCCGTAAAGGGTGCGGAAGTTGCCGAGGACAAAATGCAGTTCCGACCCTTGGACGTACAGCCCTCCCGTGGTGATCTCCCGCTTGATGGAGGAGTGCGGCTCGCTGAGATAGTAGGTGACCACCTGGTTCGGCGCCGCCTGCGCCAGCGCTTCCGAGATCCGGGGCGCCAGGAGCGCGACCTCCTCCTCGCGGAAGACCCGCTCCGGAGCGGCCTCGCCGGAGATGAGGCGCTGGAGGGACGTCCGGTGCTCGCGCGCGCTGAACCCGCGGAGGATGCCCGCCATGACCTCCGGCGCCACCTGCGCCGGGTGGCTGTGGGCCGGCGCCGGCCCCTCGGGGACCACGGTCGGATCGGTCTCCAGCCGGACGAAGTTGACGGGGTCCTCGTACACGGTCTCGGAAGGCACCTGGGGGATGGCGCAGGCCGCGAGCAGCAGCAGCAGGACCAGCGACGCGTGACGCGGCCGCGAGTGGTGCGGCGTGAGTCGTGAGTTATGCGTTGCCGTGCACTTTGCCATGAACTCCACACTCAAAACGCAACGCTCAGCGCGCCCGCCATGCGGTCACTCGTCGCCCCTCGCCCGTCAGTCGGAGACCGTCACCGTCATCTCGTACCGGTCGAGGGGATTGTCCCGGCCGTCGCGCTTGGCGGCGACGATCTGATCGGCCACGTCCATGCCGCTGACGACCTCGCCGAAGACCGTGTACTGCCAGTCGAGGAAGTGGGAGTCGGCGACGCAGATGAAGAACTGGCTGCCGGCGCTGTCGGGGTCGTTCGCCCGCGCCATGGACAGGGTGCCTCGCCTGTGCGGCCGGCTGTTGAACTCCGCCTTGATCCGGTAGCCGGGCCCGCCCATGCCGTGGGAGCCCCGGTCGGGGTTCTTGCTGTTGGGGTCGCCGCCCTGGATCATGAACCCGGGGATCACCCGGTGGAACGTCGTGCCGTCGTAGAATTTCTCCCGCGCCAGTTTCAGGAAGTTGGCCACGTGGCCCGGCGCTTCGGGGAAGAACCGCAGCACGATCTCGCCCAACGGCTGCCCCTTCAGACTCACGCGGATCGTCGCCCGCGCCTGCGTCGTCGCCTCGTTGATCTGCTCGCCCATCGTGGTGTCCTCAGCCTCCTCTGTTCATTCGTCCGGATTCGTTGCGCGGCCGCGGCCCCCAGATCATGGCACGGTCCCGGCGGGCGGGGCCGCCCAGGCCACCGTGAGCACGCCGTCGCGGACCCCGACCAGCCGCGCGCTGACCCGCTGATCGGACCGCACCAGGCGCGCCAGCTCCCGAATCGCGGCCACCGCCGGGTCCGCCGACGGGCCGATGCCCCCGACCGCCATCCCCTGCGTGTTATCCATCAACAGCAGGCCGGTCGGGGCCAGCAGCTCCAGGGCGCGGCGGTAGTAGTGCACGTAGTTGGGGGTGTCCGCGTCCACGAAGATCAGGTCGAACGGCCCGCTCAGCGTGGACAACGTCTCCAGGGCCGGTCCCACGAGCACCTCCACCTTGCGGCCGTGGGGGCTCCGCCCCAGGCGCTTCCGCGCGAGCGAGGCCAGGCCGGGGTTGATCTCGCAGGTCAGCACCTTCCCGTCCTCCGGCAGGACTTCCGCCAGCGCCAGCGCGCTGGCGCCGTCGAAGGTGCCGATCTCCAGCACCTGCCGGGCCCCGACCTGCCGCGCCGTCGTCTTGAGGAACGTGGGGTCCTTCATCGTCCTCGGCCGGCACCGGCGTCCTCCGGCCGCTCACCTGAACCGGAACGGCGACCGGGGCACGCCTTCGATCCCGGCGCTAGCGCCCGTCCAGCTCAGACCCTCGTCGTCGCTGCGGAAGACGCCGGCGCTCGTGCCGGCGTAGAAGGCGCCGTCCGCCGCCACGATCAGCGCCTGCACGGACAGCTCGGTCAGGCCGCGATTGAGCGGCGTCCACTTCCGGCCCTGGTCCTCGGTCTTGAAGATGCCGCGGCCCGTCGCCACGAGCAGCGTCTTCCCGCTCGCCACGATGCCGCGGATCGAGTCGTTGGGCAGCGCGCGGCTGATCGACCGCCAGGTCTTGCCGCCGTCCGCGCTGCGGAACACCCCGCCGTCGAAGGTCCCCGCGTAGACGGCCTGGTCGGCGTCCACGGCCAGCACCCGGATGAAATTCTCCACGAGGCCCTCGTGGTCCACCAGGCCGTCGCGCAGCCTGATCCACTCCGTGCCGCTGGGCTTGAGACGGAAGACCCCCCGCCCCGACGTGCCGGCGTAGAGGGTCCGGTCCCCGGCCATCGCGAGGCTGTGCACCAGGACTTCGTCGAGCCCTCTGGTCACGACGACCCACCGGCCCTCGCCCTCGGCGAGCCGGTAGACCCCGTCGCCCGTCCCGGCGAGGATCGAGGAGCCCTCGATCAGCAGCGCCTTCACCTCCAGCCGCTTCAGTCCCTCGTTGACGGCCGTCCAGGTCCGGCCCCCGTCCCTGGTGCGGAAGACTCCGCCGCGGAAGGTGCCGGCATAGACCGCGCCGTCCGGCGCCGCGGCCAGGCACAGCACGAAGGGATCGGTCAGCCCCTCGCTGGCGGTCTCCCAGGTGACCCCGCGGTCGCGGCTGCGGTAAATGCCGAGCCCGAAGGACCCCGCGTAGACGGCCGAGTCCTTGCCGACCGCCAAGGCCTGGATGCTGGGCGCCGACCGGACCGGTCCGCCGCCCGACGCCGGCGGATGTTGGCGGCCCGGTCCCGGGACGGGCACGGACTGGGCGCCGACCGTCATGACGCAGAGCGGGACCGCGAAGACGACGAGGCTCGTCCGCACAGCGAGGGAGGCCGCCGAGGTTCGCGTCATGGTCGTCGCCGCGCGGTCCGCGCGGCCTCCTTTCACCTGAGTCGCTGCCCCGCCGTGCCGACCGGCAGGTCGGCGGCCGGCGACGGGTCCGCCGCCGACGCCTCTCTGCGGCCGAAGAGACGGGCGCCCAGGATGCCGATCTCGTACAGGACCATCAGCGGCACCGCCATGAGCAGCATCGTGAAGAGCGTCGCGTCCGGCGTGACGACGGCCGACACGATGAGCGCGACCATCACCGCGTGCTTCCGGTACCGGGCCAGCAGGTCGGCCGAGACGATTCCGGCCCGCGACAGCAGCGTCAACACGAGCGGCAGCTCGAAGGCGAAGCCGAAGATCAGGAGGAACTTGACGTTGAAGTCCACGTAGGTGCCCACGGCGAGCTGCGGGGTCACCTCGCGGTCGAGGCCGAAGGTCACGAAGAACTGGATGACCAGGGGCAGGATGACCAAGTTGCAGAACACCAGCCCCAGGGCGAAGAAGGCGGTGGCCAGGAAGAACAGCGGGATCGCCCAGCGCTGCTCCCGCGGCAAGAGGGCCGGACGCACGAACCCCCAGAACTGATGCAGGATGACGGGAAGGCTGATGACGACGCCGACCATGAAGGAGACCTTGACCGACGCGAAGAGGGCCTCCGCCGGCCCGTAAAAAATCAGCTCGTTGGGGAACGGCCGACGGAACCAGGCGATCAGTTTGGCCGAGTAGGCGAAGCACAGGACGAACCCCGCGCAGACGGTCAGGGCGATCACCAACAGGCGCCGCTTGACGTTGGCGAGATGGGAAGCGAGTGGGGACGGGGCTGCGGCCATGGGTCCGGTCTCCGGCGGAGCGGGCGACTCGCCCCCGTCAGCTTGCGGCGGTCCGCTCCTGGCCTGCCCGATACTGGCGGATCAGCTCGGCCATCTTGTCCTTCAGGGCCAACTTCTCCTTCTGGATCTGCTTCTTCACCAACTCCTCCTGCGGCGTCAGGACGTGCCGCTTGTGGAGCTCGGCCAGCTCCGCATCGAGGCGATGGTGGGATTCCTCCAACTGCCGAAACTCCTGGTTGGACGCTCGGAGCGCCTCCATGATCCGGTTGTCCGTCATCATCGGCCCCCTCCCGTTGAGGGGGCGCTCGTCGAGCGGGTCCCGGCGCCGCCCGGGACCGGGCCGCAGAGCGCCCCGTCTGATGTGTTGTCCGGTCGCACGGCCGACGGCGCCGGCCGGCCCGGCCTCTTCCTCCCCAAGACGAGCCTCCGACTAGGCGATCTTACCACCCTCCGGGTCACCGACGGCAAGCGCCAATTTGCCCGCCGGGCCCCCGCGCGGGCCGCTCCCCACGCGCGAGCGGTCGAGCGGTTCCAGGCTCATGAGCAGGGCATCCTCGATCGGGTCGCGGTAATAGGCGGCCCGGACGGCGTAGGCCGTGAACCCCTCGGCCTCGTAGAGCCGCACGGCGGCGACGTTCGAGGCGCGGACCTCCAGCACCGCCCGCGTCGCGCCCCCGGCCAGCCCCTGCGCCAAGGCCCGGCGGATCAGCGCCCGCGCGATCCCGTGCCGTCGTGCCGCCGGGGCGACCGCCAGGTTCATGATGCGCAACTCCTCAAAGACGACCCAGAAGCAGGCGTAGCCGACGGCGTCGGACGCGTCGCCGCGCCCGGGGTGCGGCCGCGCCACGAGCAGCCGGCTGAAGGGATTGCCCTCCAACTCCGCCTCGAACATCTTCCTGGTCCAGGGCGCGGTGAACGAGGCCTGCTCCAGCCGCACCAGACAGTCGAGGTCGTCCCGCGTGGCCGGTTCAATGACCAAGGTCCCGGCTAAGGCATCCGGCGATTCGTTCGGGCCGGTCACGGCGTCGCCCCCTTGGCGGCCCCGACTGCTCGCCGCTCCTTGGCCAGCTCGGCCTCGGCCCGCTGCACGTAGCGGGGAGTGACGACCGGCCCGGCCGTCTCGCCCCGCGCGAAACGCACCAGCGCGGCCGCCCCGACGCTGACGGCCGAGGCGGCCGTGGCCTCGGCCGGAGCCTCCCGCACCTCGGTCGCCTTCCCGCCCAGGAGGTCGAGCAGCCGCTCCCGAAATTCGATCCATCCCTCCCCCACCATCAGCAGGGGTTCGTCGATCATCCGCGCAACCTCCTCGAGCGTTCCCACGCGATCCTCGGCGAGCCGGCGAAGCGTCTGCCCCTCCCACCGGAACAGCGCCCAGTAGACCTGGTCCCTCCTCGCCTTGAGCAGGGGACAGACCGGGATCGTCGCCCCGCGGACGTTCCAGGCGAGCGCCTCCAGGGAGGGCACGGTCGCCAGGGGAAGCCCGGTCACGGTCCGGAAGCCCAGCATCGTGGCCAGCCCCACCCGCAACCCCGTGAAGGAGCCGGGCCCGATGGACAGGGCCAGTCCGTCCAGATCGCGCAGGGCGAGACCGGCCTCGGCAAGGAGGCGGTCGATCCCCGGCACGAGCCAGCGGGCATGGCTTCCCCGCGCCTCCTCGTCCGCGCGGGCGAGGACGAGTTCCCCCTCCATCAGGGCCAGGCTCTGCCGGCCCGTCGCCGTGTCCACCGCCAGGAGCTTCACGCGGCCTCCCCGACGTCGCCCCGCCGCGCGCCGCCGTCGAGGTCCTCCGGCCGCAACGAGGGATTGGGGATGATCTCCTTGAAGGTCATCGAGAGCGTCCCGCCGCCCTGGTTGTCCTTGATCGTGACCTTGTGGGGGCGCACCAGCGGCACGGAGGTCTGGCCGTCCGCGCCGTTCTGGCCCGGCGTCCCGACGGGACGGTAGTCCTCGAAGTGGAGCGAGGCCTCCACCTCGCCGTTGCCGTTCAGCCGATCCTCCCGGACGACGTTGAAGGTCCTGCGCTCGAACCAGAGCTGCCGCAGGGGGTGGCCGGCCGTGTCGCGGGCGAAGACATCCAGCCGCCAGCGGTCCTCCTCCTCCGACAGCAGGAGGCGCTGCCCGTCCGGCACCGGCTCCACCGCGATCGCCTCGCTGACCGCGAGCACGCTCAACTGGAAGGGGCGGCCGATCCGGTCCATCCGCTCGAGGTCCCGGACCTGGCCCGAATAGACCTGGCCGGTCGCGGCCAGCCGCAGCCGGTACAGGTCGCCGCCGAGGACGAACTCGAACAGCTCGCCGCCGAGCCGGTTGAAGCCCTGCAGCCGGAGCGAGCCGGGCTTCCGGTAGTACATCGCCCCTTCCATCCGCTGGGCGAAGGGCAGGCCGCCCCCGGACACCTGGACGGAGAACAGGCCCTTCATCGTCCGCACGGCGGCGTCCCGATCCTTCAGCAGCGCGGCCAGCCGGTCGGCGGTCATCTCCGGCGCCGCCACCGGAGCGACCCGTGGCGCCGCACAGCCCGCCGCGAGCCCCGCCGCGAGCAACACGAAGGCCACAAGGCCCCCCATCCGTCGTCGTCCCGTCGCCCACGCCACGATTCACTCCTCCAGGATCGCCTCGACCGCCTCGCGGATGTCCTGGACGCCCCGCAGCGCGATCCCCGCCGGCGGGTCTACCTTGGCCCGGTTCCGCTCGGGCAGCACGCAGCGGCGGAAGCCCATCTTCGCCGCCTCGCGCAGGCGCAGGTCCACCTGGCTGATGGCCCGCACCTCCCCGCCCAGGCCCATCTCGCCGAAGGCCACGGTGCCGGCGTCGATGGTCCGGTCGCGCAGGCTCGAGGCGATCGCCGCGATGATGCCCAGGTCGATGGCCGGCTCGTCGATCTGGATGCCCCCGACCACGTTCACGTAGACGTCCTGCCCCGACAGGTGCAGGCCCAGCCGCTTCTCCATGACCGCCAAGAGCAGCGCCACGCGGTTCAGCTCCACGCCGTTCGCCATGCGCCGCGGCATGGAATAGCCCGTCGGCGACACCAGCGCCTGCAGCTCCACCAGGATCGGCCTCGTCCCCTCCAGGCTGGACACCACGATCGAGCCGGGGCTCCGTCCCGGCCGCTCGGCGAGGAACAGCTCCGAGGGGTTGCCGACCTCGTCCAGCCCCCCGTCCTTCATCTCGAAGACGCCGATCTCGTTCGTCGAGCCGAACCGGTTCTTGACCGCCCGCAGGATGCGGAAGGCATGGCCCTTGTCCCCCTCGAAGTAGAGCACCGTGTCCACGATGTGCTCCAGCAGCCGGGGGCCGGCGATGGCCCCTTCCTTGGTCACGTGGCCGATGATGAAGACCGGCACCCCGGTGCGCTTGGCCAGCGTCATGAGTTGACCCGCCACCTCCTGCACCTGGCTGATGCTGCCGGGGGCGGAGGTGATCTGGTCGGTGTAGACGGTCTGGATCGAGTCCACGACGACGGCCGTCGGCCGGACCTCCTGGACGGCCTTCAGGATCTCTTCGAGCGCCGTCTCCGCGTAGACGTAGAGGTGGGGGCTCCGCAGCCCGAGCCGCTCGCCCCTCATCCTGATCTGCCGGGGGGATTCCTCGCCGGAGACGTAGAGGACCGGCGTGCCGTCGGTCGCCAGGCGGGCCAGGGCCTGCAGCAGCAGGGTGGTCTTGCCGATCCCCGGATCGCCGCCGATGAGGATCACGGACCCGGGCACGAGGCCTCCGCCCAGGACCCGGTCGAACTCCCCGATGCCCGTCATCCGTCGGTGCTCGCCGACGACCTCGATCGCCTCGATGGGGGTAGGCCGCGGGGCGGCGGTGCCGAGCCGGTTCTGGCGGGATGGGCCGGAGGCCGGTACCCGCTCCTCCTTGATGCTGTTCCAACGGCCGCAGTCCGGACAGCGGCCCAGCCAGCGGGGAGATTGATGCCCGCAGGCCTGACAGAGAAAACTGCTCTTCGCCCGCATGGGCCCGGGCCTCTTGGTCACGCGCGCGGTTCCCGGTGGAATCGCGCGCATCTTATCGGAACGACAGGCAAAACACAAACCGGACGGGACCGTGCTCTAGCGTTGGATTTTTTTCCTGACCTCCTCCCAATTGTCCGCGGTCATGACCTTCTTGGGCAACCGCCCCTCCTCGCCCGACGCGGGCAGGATCACGACCTTGAGCCGCCGCTCGGCCAGGACTTCGGCGAACTCCCTGGTCCGCCCCACCCCCGTCTTCAGGTTGTCCCACCCCTCCCTGCGCATCTCATCCAGCAGGGCCTCCAGAGCCTTGCGGCCAGGCTCCAGCGCCCTGGTGAGCCCCGGGGGAAACCTCTGCCCGCGCAGCCAGTCCCGGACGGATGCTTCGACCGCCGCGCCGGGCCCCTTGGTCCTGGAGAGGTAGAGCACGTTGTAGAAGTACGCGGTCAGCTTCGTCAGCTCGTCCGCCGCCTTCGGGAGCGGCTTCGGTTGTTCATCGCCGGGCAGGAGCGGAAGGGGCGGGATGGGGAGCGCCGGCGCCGCGGGCGCCTCGACCAGGGCCTCGATCTCGACGAGGAGGATGGGCCGGCGGCGCTCCCAACTCGCGAGGAACGCGGTCGCCTCGCCGCTGGCCACGCGCCGGGTGGAGGCCAGCCGCACGGTGATGGGCTGGGTGCCGCGCATGACCGGCGTGAACTCGAAGAAGGCGCGGCCGTCGCCTCCCGTCATGGCGGTCGCCGCGCTCCGGCCGCCGACCAGCAGCTCGAGCGGCTCTCCGCCGAGGCCGGCCTGGCCGAGCATCCCCTCCCGGACCAGCCTGGCCTCGATGCGCGCCGGCTGCCCCGGCACGGTCAGGGCGTCGCGGAGGAGGAGGCGACCGGCCGCCTTGTCGGCGCTCCATCCCGGCCAAGCGGACAGGACCAGGGCGGCCAGGATCGCGAGCGCCGCGGCCACAAGGCGGGCCCTCGCGCCCGGGGGCCGGCTCACATGAGCCCGTGCCCACGCTTGGCGATCGAGAACGCGTCGAACGCGGAGAAGACGATCATACTGAGATAGAGGAGCTCGGCCGGCTCCCAGAGAGTCCGGGAGATCACGAACAGCGCGACCGAGAAGGCGACGATGAGCCATCCCTTCTTCTCGCCCAGGTACAGGTGGCCCGCCCCCGGCACGAGGGAGAGGCAGGCGGCGCGCAGGCCGTGCCGGGTCTTTTCGCCGTTGTCCATGAATATGACCGGCCGACCGCTCTTATGCCTTCAGGGCCTCCAGCACCTCGTCCACATGGCCGTCCACCTTGACCTTGCGGAAGGCGGCCTTGATCCTCCCCTTCCCGTCGATGACGAAGGTGCTGCGCTCGATTCCCCAGTATTTCTTGCCGTACAGGCTCTTTTCCTTGTACACGCCGTAGGCCTTCGACACCGCCGCGTCCTCGTCGCAGAGCAGGGAGAAGGGCAGGCCGTACTTGGCGATGAACTTCTGGTGCGAGGCCGGTCCGTCCGTGCTCACCCCGAGGACCACGGCCCCCGTCTTCTCGATGGGCTTGATCGCGTCGCGGAACCCGCAGGCCTCCTTGGTGCAGCCCGGCGTGTCGTCCTTGGGATAGAAATAGAGCACGACCTGCTTTCCGCGCAGTCCCTTCAAGCCGACCGTCGCGCCGGTCTGATCCGGCAGGGAAAAGTCCGGCGCCTTGTCTCCGACCGCCACGTCCGCTCCCATGGTCCCTCCTCCGATTCGCTCAGCCGATCGCCCGGCGGCTTCCGGCCCCGATCGGCTCCGGCCCGCGCCAGGCCCGTCCCTCGCGCCACCGTCGCTCCGCAAGCCGATCGGCCGCGCGCGCCGGCGTCCAGCCCCGCTCCCGCGCCAGTCTGAACACCGCCTTCAGGTTCCGATAGATCAGGGCGGCGCGCCGCGCCGCCCTGGCCCGGTCGTAGCCCGCCGGCTCCAACCCCACCGCGATGTTGATGAGACCGCCGGCGTTGATCACGTAGTCCGGCGCGTAGAGGATGCCCCGCCGGTGGAGGCGGTCCCCATCCTCCACCGTCAGCAATTGATTGTTCGCGGAGCCGGCGACGGCCCGGCAGCGGAGCTGTCCGATCGTGGACCGGTTGAGGACGCCGCCGAGCGCGCAGGGGGCGAACACGTCGCAGGCCGTGCGGTGGATGCGCTCGTGGGACGCGACCTCCGCGCCGACCTCGGCCGCCACCTTCCCGGCGCGACGCCGGTCGAGGTCCGCCACGATCACCCGCGCGCCCCGCCGGCGCAGGAGGGCCGCCAGGGCAGCGCCCACCTTGCCCACGCCCTGCACCGCCACGGTCAGGCCGGCGAGGCCGCTCGCGCGCAGGTCGCCCAGACCGGCCTCCTCCGCCACGGCCCGGATCCCGTGCAGCACGCCGTGGGCGGTCATCTCCGACGGATCCCCGCTCCCGCCCAGAGCCACCGTCGTGCCGGTCACGAAGGGCGTGACGCCGCGGATCACGGTCATGTCCTCCATCGTCATGCCCACGTCCTCGGCGGTGAGGTACAGGCCGCCCAGCCCGTGGACGAGCCGGGCGAAGGCGACGAGCCGGGCTTGACGTTTGGGCCGACGCGGGTCGCCGACGATCACCGCCTTGCCCCCGCCGAGCGGCAACCCGGCGGCGGCGGCCTTGTAGGTCATGGCCTTCGCGAGCCTGAGCGCGTCCGCCAGCGCCTCCTCCAACGTCGCGTAGGGCCACATCCGGACGCCGCCGACCGCGGGCCCCAGCCTCGTGCTGTGGACGGCGATGATCGCCCGCAGGCCCGACGCGCGATCCTGGGCGACGACCAGGCGCTCGTAGCGATCCTGCTCGACCGACGCGATGCACGACGTGCCGCGGTCCACGGGCCGGTACCTGATTGGCATGGACAAGCCGTCCCTCCGCCGCTTTGCGCCGGGCGGCTCACGGGAGGGTTCCGCCTAGCGGGTTCGGGGCCCGGTGCCGCCGAAGCCGGGCTTCTGGTTGGAGTACCCCTGGTCGATCGGCTTCTTTTGAATCGTGGGGTCCGGCGAGCCGAAGGGCCGGAGGGCCGGGGAATCCCAGATCACCTTGTTGCCGGGCGCGAGGTTGGCCGCCTCGATGAAATGCTCGCGGGCCTGCTCGTTCTCGCCCAGGGCATAGAGCACGAGCCCGAAGTTGTAGTGGGCCTCGCCCGAGCCGGGCACGGCGGCCAGGGCCTGCTCGAAGTGGGTCCTCGCCTGGGCGAGTTGCCCGGCTTGGTATTCCTGCGAGCCGGTCTGGGTCAACTGGACCGCGGACATCGGCGCGCCCGGGCCCAAGGGCAGCGGCACCCGCGGCTTCGGCTTCTCACCGCCGCAGCCGACCAATCCGACGACACAGGCAAGGGCAACGACGACCGCGTGACGCTTCATGGTTCCCCCGATTCAGGACGGCTACGGTTTCCGGCGCCTCCGCAGCTCCTCTTCGTAGGTCTTCCGGTACAGGACGTCCCACTCCGGGCCGCCCTCGACGATGGGGCGCGAGTAGGAGGCCAGCCTGGCGCGGACCGCCCGGTCCACGTCCTCCTCCTGCGCCAGCTCTTGGGCCAGCACCCGCTTGATCTCGCGGAGAACGTGGGCCTCGTCGCCCTTGAGCCTCGCGGCCGGCGACGCCTTCAAGCTCCCCAGGATGACATGGGAGAGGTGGCTGACCTTGTCGTCGCTCAGCAACATCGGGAGCCGTCACGTCCCCATTGCGGCCCCGGATCAAGTCCGGGGCGGGCTCGCCGGAATCCAGACGGCCCCGGCTGAAAGCCGCCTGGGTGACGGAGATGCTGGTGGCCGGTGGTTGGCCGCTCGCTCTTCCTACAGGATCAGGCCGCGCTCGCGCGCGAGCTTGGCCTTGATCATCGTGAACATCTTCTGGTAGTCCACGCGCCCGGCGTCGATCTCGGCCTGGTAGCTCCGCAAGAGGGTGCGGACCTCGGCGTTCAGCCGATCCTCGACCTGCAACTCATCCGTCACCGCCCGCTCCAGGGCGCCGACCACCGCGGCCCTGGCGCCCTGGACGTCGAGCTGTCCCTGCGCTTCGAGGCGCGCCACCAGCGTCTCCGCGAGGTGATGCACCCGCTCCCGGGAGAGCTTCATCAGGATTTGTCCACGCGGATCCGGCTCGCGCCCATCGCCTGGCGGAGGACCGTGGCGTCGCCGACGACGCGGCCGATGACGTTCACCCGGTCGGCCGGCACGGGATCGGGGCCGAGGCTCATGGGGGTGCGCCCGAAGAAGACGGCCAGGACCCCGCCGGTACCCCAGAAGGCGACGTCGCCGACGGCCACCTTGGTGGTGGCGGTTTCGCGGAAGTCCTTGACGCCCGGCAGCTTGAAGAAGAACTCCTCGCCCCAGACGTTCAGCTCGGCCTCGACCGGCAGGGCGGCATAGACCGCCTCGGCCGTCTTGTTCGCCTTGAGCTCGGCCTGGACGGTCACCCCGCCGACCGAGATGCTGATCCGCTTCGTCCCGTCGGACATCTCCCCCGTCCCGTTCCGTCCCGCGTCCCGCGGGGTCGGAATTTATCTTGTTTCCCCCCTGAAATCAAGGCTAGAATCCCCCATCCGATGCATCCTCCCGCGATGATCGAATCCACCTTTCTCTTCCTGAAGGGGATCGGGGAAGCTACGGAGCGCCGGCTGTGGCGCCACGGGGTGGTGAGCTGGCGGGCCTTCCTGGAGCAGCCCTCCCTCCCCGGCATCGCGCCGGCCCGCAAGCGGTGGTACGACGAGGAGGTGGAGACGGCGGCCCGTCACCTGGAACGGGGGCATTCGCGCTACTTCGGGGCCTGCCTCAAGACCAGGGACCACTGGCGCCTCTTTCCGACCTTCCGGCCGCGCACCCTCTTCCTGGACATCGAGACCACGGGCGGTCCGCCCGAGGCGGGCGAGGTCACGGTCGTCGGCCTCTATTCCGACGGGCGCATGACGACGCTCGTGCGCCACGACTCCCTGACGGAAGCGCGCCTGAACGAGGAGCTGACCCGCCACGACCTGCTCGTGACCTTCTTCGGGAGCGTCTTCGACATCCCCTACCTCCGGGCGAAGTTTCCCGGCCTGCGCGCGGACCTGCCCCACATGGACCTCTGCTTCGCGGCGAGGCGGCTGGACCTGCGCGGCGGCCTGAAGCCGATCGAGGCGGAGCTGGGCATCACGCGCGACGCCGACCTGGACGGCGTGGACGGCTGGGAGGCCGTGCGGCTCTGGCAAGCCTGGCGACGCGGGAACGGCCGCGCCTTGGACCTGTTGTTGCGCTACAACGAAGCCGACACGCGCAACCTGGAGCCCCTCGCGGAGATTCTCTACCGGAAGCTGGCGGAACGGTACGGACCGCCCGCTCCCGCCGAGGAGAGTGCGGCCGTCCCGACGGCCGTCGTGGACACCTGACGCCATGGCAACGCCCGCCCCCCGACCGGACCGCGGAGAAGATCGCACCCGATCCCGATGGACGGGCGCGGTCCTCACCCATCGGGGACTGGTCCGTGAAGCCAACGAGGACGCCGCGCTGGTCCTGAACGAGCTGGGGCTCTGGATCGTCGCGGACGGGATGGGCGGGCACCCGGGCGGCGATGTCGCGAGCCGCCTGGCGGTGGAGGCGACGGCGGACTACGTCCGGCGGCACGCCGCCCACTGCGGGGAAGCCAAGAAGCTGCTCCTGCAGGCCATCCGGTATGCGAACGAGCGGGTGCGAGGGGAAGTCCGAATCAGGCCGGAGCTCGAAACCATGGGGACCACGATCGTGGCGCTGCACGTGGGCGAGGCCCCGGAGGCGGACGCGACGCTGGTGCACGTGGGCGACAGTCGCGCCTACCTGGTCCGCGACGGGAGCCTCCAACCGCTCACCACGGACCACAGCTACGTCGAGGAGAGGATCCGCGAGGGCCTGCTCACGAGGGAGGAGGCCCGCCGGCATCCCTACCGCCACATGCTCAGCCGCGCGGTCGGCATCGAGCCCGAGGTCGAGCCGGATGTCCGGTCCTTCGCCCTCCGGCCCGGCGACCGCATCCTGCTCTGCACGGACGGCCTGACCAAGATGATCGAGGACGAGGAAATCCTCGCGCTGCTGGGAACGGCGGCCTCTCAGGAGGAGGCCTGTCGCCTCTTGGTCGAGGCGGCGAACCGCCGCGGCGGCGCCGACAACACGACGGTCGTGGTCGTCGGCGCCGTCCCGCGGGCCGGGTAGGCCCTCCTCACATCACATCGGCCGTGCAGTGCCACCCCTCACCCTTCACGGCTCCGACCGCCTCGGCGAGCTGCTTGCCGGTCGTCTTGCCGCCATCCACCGTCACGATCACGTGGCCCTTCATGCTTTTCGTATCCACCGCCTTCACGCCGGCCACCTTCTTGAGCGCCGCCTCGACGTCGCCCAGGTAATGCTCGCAATGTTTGCCGCCGAGCATGAGCGTGACCTTCTGATCGGCGGCCGCGGCCGGCGCGACCCACAGGGCCAGGACCAGGACCGCCGCGACTGACGGGATTCGCAATTCGGACATCGGCCTCCTCCTTGTGTCGTGCCTCACCCCGACGCCGGCTCCTGCCGGCGCCCCTTCGCCGGCACCCTACCACAGGACGCGCCGACCGGCCACCACCAGCTTGCGCCCCCCGCTCGGGCCGAGTCGCGATACGCCCCGGCGGCCCGGCCTCAGTAGCGCCGGAGCGCGGGCGGCGGCAGGTTCCATAGTCCCTTGCGGGCGACCGCCCAGAGGACATCCAGGACCTCCGTGAGGTCGTGACCGGTCCGGGCGACAAGCCTGACGGCCAGGCCCGGCACGGCCGGCTCGGAGACCCCGCCGAGCACGCACCCGTCCCGCTCCTCCAACAACCCGGCGACTTCAGATTCCAGCCGTTTCCAGACCGACGGCTCCACCCCGTCGCCGACCAGGTAGAGGGCCGCCACATAGTCCCATCCGTCCAGCCCGAGGGCGGCGATCCGCTCGGCGGTCGGCGCGATCTCCGCCCGATCGAGCAGGAAGCGGCCGGACGCCGTCGTGATCCGCACCTCCGTGTCCGCGCGGGCGAAGGCCCAGCGCTCGCCGCGGGCTATCCTTCCGGAGGCCAGCGCATCCCAGACGACCGCGACCGCCCCCGATTCGAGCAGGACGTCGAGCGACTGGCGGAAGCGGGCCCCCGCGTAGGGAATCGTGACCTCCGGCACCCACTCCAGGCGGGCTCCCCGCCCCACGGCCAGATCGAAGGTCTGTACCGTCGTCGGCTCGCCCCCGTAGATCCTCGTCGCCGATGGGGTGGTGAGCAGGGCATGGGCGCCGGGTGCGAGCGTCGCCCTGAAGGACAGCCGGTCGCCGCCCACCAGCCCGCCGGAGGGGTTGACCAGGAAGGTGCAGGCGCAGCCGGTGCCGTCGAGGTCCATCGGCGGGAGCAGGTGCCAGGGGGTCGTGCAGCTCGACCGTGCGAGGACCGTCGCGCCCCCGGCGCGCTCGTACTCTAAGACGAGGTCGCCGACCCGTCCCACGGCATCGAGGTCGCGGGCAGCACCGGCTCGTCCTGCTGGAAACCGCGCCATGGTCATGACCGGAAGAGGCGCGTGCCGAGCCGTGCCTGGCGCATGGCGTGGATGTCGTGGAGCGGGGCCCAGGCGGTCATAACCGCGGCGCCGGCCGCCGCCCGGGCCTGTCGCTCAATCGGCGACAGCCATCCCTGGATGAGCCCCTGCCCCACCCGCTGGCCGATCGGCAGGAGCTTGAGGGCGGCCGACACCAGCCCCACGACGCTCTGATAGAGGAAGGCCGCAGCGGCCTCCTCCGCGGACCAGCCGGCCGACCCGAGCGCCAATCCCATCGAGACCGCGAAATGGCCCGGCGCCTCGCCCGCTTCGACCAGCGCAAGGTAGTCGCGCAGGGTGCCGGTCTCCCGCCGGCCGCCGCCCAAGCGCAGGACCTGCCGGCCCATCTGCCGGCCGGCGAGCCTGGTTTCGCGACAGAGCATCAGCGCATCCAGCTCCAGGTCCGCCGGGAGGGCCGCGCCCAGACGCAGGCCGGCCGCGGCCACGGCCTGCGCGACCGCCACCGCCTCTCGGCGACCCAGTTCCCCATCCAAGTAGGCCGCGCCATAGCGCGCGAGTCCCTCGCCGTCGCGGACCGCGCCGGCCTGAACGGCCGACTCCAGGCCGGAGGAATAGGCGTAGCCGCCGGAGGGAAAGAAGCTGTCCACGAACCGGATGCCGTCGAGCAGTTGGCCGGTGTTCATCGCTCGTTCACCCTGTGGTACACTGGCGCGCCCGCGCCGGCCGAGGCGGCGCGGCCTCGGGAGGCACGGTGGATCGTTTCGCGCGCGCGGGACTCCTGCTCGCCTGTCTGCTCGACGCGGGCTGCGGCGCCGCGGGGCCGGTGGTCACGCTCCACGAGGGCCGCCAAGGCTCCGTCGCCCTCGAACGCGTCGCCGACCCGGCCTTCCAGGCGGCCCATCCCCTTGTCCTCGGCCCCGACCTCCTCGCCCGCGTGCTGCGCGGGGTCCGGCTGCCGCCGGAGGCGGCGGGTTCCTCGACGACCGGCGGCCAGGCCGCGCGGCTCTTCTCCGAGGGCCAGGTACTGTTCCTCGCACCGCTCTTGGCGGAGGCTCTGTCGAAGGCGGCGCCCGACCAACGGGTGCGCTTCACCGCCGGGGAGACCGGCCGAGCCGGTGTCGCGCCCACGACCGGCCTCCTGTTCGCCCACGGCCGCTCGCTCCACCTGATTCTCGTGCCGCCATCAGGCCAGGCCTCCGGACCGTCGGGGCTGCGCTTCGTGCCGGATGTCGCGCGTAGGCCCGAGAGTTTCCAGCAGGTGCCGGGCTCCTCCGCGCCGGGCGGCCAGGCCTTTGCGATCGACTACCAACTGCTGGCCCGGCTGCCGGCCGCGATCGAGGAGGTCGGCCCGCCGCCCGACCTCGCGGCGCCGACCGCCCGGCCGCCAGGGGACGGCCGCGCGGACGAGGTGCGGGCGATGAAGGACCTGATCGTCGAGAAGGACCTGGAGATCCAGGCCCTGAAATCCGACCTCGAGCGGCTCAAGAAGCAGGTCGCGGACCAGGCCGAGCAGCTCAGGAAGCTCCAGGGCGGGAAGCGGCCGGCCGCGCCGGGCAAGGACGGCGCCCGCTGACGACCGCCGCCGCGCGCGACGGCGTCACTTCACCTCGATCAGCTCCTTGTGTTGGAGCACGACCTCCCGGGCGAGCGGCGGCCGGAAGTTCATCCGACAGTAGCAGGCGTAGGTCACGTAGGTGTCCTGCAGGCAGTAGTCGGCGATCTCCCGGTGCCGCCCCTCCGCCCACATGTCCGCGACCTGGCTCCCGCTCCCCGACTTGGTCTCCACGTTGAGCGCGCGCGCCAGCACGTCGAGCTTGATCCAGCCCCGCGACTCCCAGTTGCTCCAGACCGCCATCGTGTCGTAGACCGGCTCGGTGCGGAACTTCGCGAGCGGGATCTCGACGGCCGGCTTCACCTGGTGGATGATGGAGCGCTTCTTGATAAAGGGCAGGTCGAACCCCAGGCCGTTGTGCGTGATGTAGAGCGACGGGCGGACCTGGGCCAGCCTGGCCCAGAACCGGCGGAGCAGCTCGCACTCGTCCGGCCCGTACCAGCTCACCGCCCCCTGGGGCTCCATCGCGTCGCTGAACAGGATCAGCCCGATGCAGACGATCCGGCTGAAGGTGCCGTCGAAGGAGGACTTCTGGTAGAGCTCGTCCTGCAGCCGCTGCCGCTCGTCCGCCGCGGCGCGGGCGAAGAGGTCCTCCTCCTCGATCCCCGCCCCCGGCTCCAGGGCGCGGCCGACCAGCCGGGCCCACTCCTCCCTCGGCGCCTGCACCGTCTCGATGTCGAGGACGACCTTCATCCGAAGAAGCCCCGAGCCATCAGCCCGCCGGTCCGTTCCCCGTCACCCCGGCGGAAGCCGGGGACCGGTCCTGGTCGTGGATCCCGGCGTTCGCCGGGACGATGAGACTGGCTGTCGATCGCGCCCCCTACTCCGCCAAGGTCCTGAACATGATCACGGCATCCTGGTACGTGCCGTCGTCGTTGCGCACCGCGCCGGGGATGATCCCCAGGTCCGCGAACCCCAGCTTGGCCCAGAGGTGCCGCGCCGGCCGGTTCTCCGCGAACACCAGGTTGAAGATCACGCTCCGAAAGCCGAGATCCTTGGCGTACTGGAGCATGGTCGCCCCCAGCAGCCAGCCGAGTCCCCGGTTCCGCCAGGCGGGCGCGACGATGAAGCCCGCGTTGGCGACCCACCTGGCGCGCCCCGGCCAGTTGGGCTTGAGATAAAAGGCACCGAGCAACTCGTCCGTCGCCAGATCCCGGAGCCGGGCGACGACCGTGCTCTTCCCCCTGATCCAGTAGTCGAGGAATTCCTCCCGGTCCGGCGGCCGCTCGTGCGGGTAGGAATCGCCCTCGGCGACGATCACGTCATAGAGCCGGCGGAGCGGCTCGACCTCGGCCCCGCCGGCCTGTGAAAGGCGGATCGGCGTCCCGTCCTTGAGCCGCGCGTCAACGGGAAACCGCATCGGAGTCGGCCTCCCCGCGGTGCCGGCGCCGCAACGCCTCGATCAGCGGCCGGTCGGCTGGCGGAAACTCGTCGCCCCGCATCTCGTCCGGCGAGGTCCAGCGGATGGCGTCGCACCCCAGCGGCCGCGCTTGCCCCGCCAGGACGGAGCAGAGGAAGCAATGCAGCTCGACCGCCTTGTCCGGGTAGCGGTGGGAGACGACGCGGAACCGCACCGGCTCCGTGATCTCGATCCCCAGCTCCTCGCGCAGCTCCCGACGCAGGCAGTCCTCCGGCGACTCGCCCGGCTCGCGCTTGCCTCCGGGAAATTCCCAGAGCCCGCCGAGGTGCGCCTCGCGACGGCGGCGCGCGATCAGGTACCGTCCGTCCCGCTCGATCAACCCCACGGCCACCTGAATGGGCGCGCCGGGGCGGGACGGAGAGCGTTGAGTTTTACGTCGTGAGCTGGTCGTTTCCGGGCTTTTCCTCATGGTCGCGCGTCACCCGCCACGGTTTCGATCGAAGGGGTAGCTCTTGCAATCGCGCTTCATCGGACAGAGCGGGCAGGAGGGTTTTCGCGCGGTGCAGACCACGGCGCCGAAATCCATGAGCGCCTGGTTGAAGTCGTAGCCCTTGCCGCGCGGGATCAGTCGCTCGGACAGGCCCCAGAGCTTCGCCCGCTGAGCCTTGGGGTCCCCCTCGCCGATGAAGACCCGATGGAGCACCCGCATGACGTTCGTGTCCAGGATCGCCGCATCCTCCCCGAACGCGAAGGACCGGACCGCCCCCGCCGTGTACCTGCCGATGCCCTTGAAGGCGAGCAGCTCGTCCGGGTCGCGCGGCAGGCTCCCGCCATACCGCTCGACCGTCTCGCGGGCGATGCCGTGGAGGCGGAGCGGCCTGACGTTGTAGCCCAGCGGGTACCAGGCGCGCGTGACCTCCTCCGGCTCGGCTTCGGCCAGGGCCTCGAAGGACGGATAGCGGGACAGAAATTCGTGGTACTTCGGGATGACGCGATCCACCTGCGTCTGCTGGAGCATCACCTCCGACACGAGGATGCGGTAGGGATCGGAGGTCCGCCGCCAGGGCAGGTCCCGGCCATATTCGCGGTACCACTTGAGCAGCCTCGTCTGGAAGCGCCGCCTGGCGCCAGGGTCCAGGGGCGGCACGCCATCGCGGCCGGCGGGCCGGCGGCGCTTCACCCCGGCGGCGCCGGATCGCCGACGAGGATGGGCCTGCTTGCGCTCCGCCATGCGACTTTCCCCCTCCCCGACAAAACAGGCCGTACCATACTCTCGGCCCGTCCGGGAATCAACGGCCGCGCCAGGGCCTCGTCGGGCGTCCCGTTGACTTTCGCGAACGTCTGACGCATCCTGCCGTTCGGACGACGGAGGGCGGCCATGAAGACATCGGTCGAACGGCTGGGCTGGGCGGCGATCCTGGCCTGTGCGGGGCTCCTCGCCGGCTGCGCGGGGCTCCAGGGAGAGCGGGAGTGGGATACGGCGGAGGCCGTACTGGCCGCGCCTCCGGACAAGGTCAGGGAGGCGGTCGTGGAGGTCCTGATGGAGGGCGGCTATGAGATCGTCGAGGCCGATCTTCCGGGCGGCGTCGTGAAGACCGAATACCGGCGGGAGCTCCACAGCCCCTGGAACCGGCTCCTCGTCTCACGGTTCGGCGTCGGCCGCAGCGTCGTCGAGAGCAGGATCGCGCCGGCCGAGGGCGGCACCCACCTGACGATCCGCGTCGGCTACGAAGCGAAGGACCGCCAGTGGGCCTCCTGGGAGTCGGCTCAGCCCCCCCTCGCCCAAAGCGCCGCCAACCAGCTCCGCCTCGTCAAGAACGCCCTGGGGCTGCTGTAGCGTCTCCCCCCTCCTCGTTCCCGTCGCCCAGCTCGACGCCGTAGCGCTCGGCCATGCGGTAGAGGGTCCGGCGGTCGATGCCGAGGATCTTGGCGGCCCGGACCTTGTTGCCCCCCGTCTCCCGCACGACCCGCAGCATGTAGTCCTTCACCAGCTCGTCGATCGTCACCAGGGGCGGGCGCGCCGGCGGCGGCGCGGTTCCGGCCGCCCTCACCGCCTCGGGCAAGTCCTCGGGCAGGATGACGGGGCCATGGGCGAGGGAGACGGCGCGCTCGATGACGTTCTCCAGCTCCCGGACGTTCCCGGGCCAGTCGTACCGTTGCAGGACCGCGAGCGTCTCCGGCACGAAGCCGCGGACCGGCAGGTGGCTCGCGGCCGAGAACCGCTCCAGGAAATGGTGGGCCAGCATCGGGATGTCCTCCCGGCGCTCCCGGAGCGGCGGGAGATGGATCCGCACGACGTTCAGCCGGTAGAACAGATCCTCCCGGAACCGTCCCTCCCTGACCAGCGTCGAGAGGTCGCGGTTCGTGGCCGCGATGATCCGCACGTCCACCTTCACGGGCGCGGTCCCGCCGACCGGCCGGACCTCCTGCTCCTGGATGACCCGGAGCAGGCGGACCTGGAGCGCCGGGCCGATGTCGCCGATCTCGTCCAGGAACAGGGTGCCGAGGTGCGCCGTCTCGAAGAGCCCCGGCTTCGCCCCGACCGCGCCGGTGAAGGCCCCCCGCTCGTGGCCGAACAGCTCCGACTCCAGTAGGCTGTCCGGGAGCGCGGCGCAGTTGACGGCGACGAAGGGCCGATCGCGCCTCGGGCTGTTGGAGTGGATGGCGCGGGCGATCAGCTCCTTGCCGGTCCCGCTCTCGCCCTCCAGGAGCACCGTGCTCTTGCCCGCCGCGACGCGCGCGACGAGCTTGTACACCTCCAGCATGGGGGGGCTGCTCCCGACCAGCGGCGACCGCTCTTGCCGCTCCCGCAACTCCTCCCGGAACCGTGCGTTCTCGCGCGCCAGCCGGCTGTGCTCCAGGGCCCGCCGGACGACCAGCTTCACCTCCTCGCGCTTGAAGGGCTTGGCCAGGTAGTCGTAGGCGCCGAGCTTGATCGCCTCGATCGCCCCGTCCATGGACCCGAAGGCGGTCAGGAGCACGATGGGCGTGTCGGGGCTCACCTGTTTGAGCTCGCGCAGCACCGTGAAGCCGTCCACGGCGCCCATGCGGATGTCCGTGAGCACCAGGTCGAACCGCTGCTTCCGCCCGCGCGCGATGGCCTCCTCGCCGCTGCCCGCCTGCTCCACCCGGTAGCCCTCCTTGCGCAGGGCCTCCGCGAGCAGGTCCCGGGCGACCGCGTCGTCGTCCACCACGAGGATGAGGAAGTCCGTCTCCGTCATCGCCTCACGCCCTCATCGCGGGCTCGGCCTTGGGGCTGCCCGGCAGCGCGATCACCACGGTCGTCCCCTTGCCGAGCTCGCTCTCGATCGAGAGCGACCCGCCGTGCGCGGCGACGATCTGCCGGCTGAGGTACAGGCCCAGGCCCGTCCCGTCGCCCACCGCCTTGGTCGTGAAGAAGGGCTCGACCGCGCGCTTGCGGTGCTCTTCCGACATCCCGCAGCCCGTGTCGCGGACGGTGAGGGTGACCATCGCCTCGATCGGCGGCTCCCCCCCGCGCCGCCGCTCCTCCTGCTCCCCCGGCGTGGGCGGCCGGCGGCCGACGGCGATGGCGACCTCCCCGCCCGGCGGGGTCGCGGCCAGGGAGTTCGCCAGGAGGTTGACGAGGACCTGCTGAAGCTGGGCCTCGTCCCCCAAGAGGACGTGGCCGTCGCCGCCCAGGTCGGTCTTCACGGCCACGCCCTTGCCGGCGAAGGAGGGCCCCATCAGCGCCACGACCTGCTCGACGAGCCGGCCCGCCGTCAGCGGCGAGAAGGCCGGCCGCCGCTGCCGCGTCGAGGAGAGCAGGTCCTCGATGATGCGCACGACGCGGCCGATCTGGGAGTCGATGATGTCGATCCGCCGGCGCATGTCGGGCGGCAGCCCCTCCTCCTCGCTCAGGGCCTGGACGTGCCAGGCGATCGAGTGCAGCGGCGTCCCCACCTCGTGCGCCACCGAGGCCACCAGTTGGCCCATCGCGGCCAGCCGCTCGGAGCGGTTCAGCGCGTCCTTGATCTCCGCCAGTTGCGCGTTGGCGCGCAGGAGGTTCTCGGTCTGCTCCGCGAGCGCCGCGCGCGCCTCCGCCTCGCGGGCCTTGCGCCGCTCCCAGGTGAAGGCGACGTAGGCCACGCTGCAGAGGACCGCGACCACGTAGACCCGGTTGATCAGCGCGGCCTTGAACCGCCCCGGCTTCGTCGGTTGGAAGAGCCCGATCGCCGTGGCAACGATGCAGAGGGCCAGCGTGAGCCCCATCAGCCCCTTGGACCTGGTGGTGGCGATGAGGAGGATCGGCAGGACGAGGCCGTAGGCGATGATGAAGTTCGCCGGACTGAGCGCCTCGAGGACCACGATGACCGTGATCAGCAGGGCGGAGATGCCGACCGCCCACCGGGTCCAGCGGGCGCGCCCGGCCGGAACGGCGGGATGCGCCGCCGGCTCCGCCTCGCGGCGTCTGAACGGCCACGCCCGTCTCATCGGGGCTCCGCGGCCGCCGGCCTGATCGCGCGCACCAGGCGCGCGAGCGCCGCGACGCCCTGATGCCCCTTCAACTCCTCCAGCGACAGGCGGCATTTGCGGCACCAGTTCGGACAGGCCTCGACCGTGCCGGGGACGTTGACCGGCTCCCGTTCGCCGACCAGGTCCTCCAGCGTGACGAGCATGACCAGGCAGGGGGTCCGCGCCAGAAACCGGTGGACCGCCCCGCTCAGTTCCGCCGTCAGCTCGGGGGGGACGGCGGGATCGTCGCCGAGCCCGTCCGGCAACAGCCCCTCGGCCCGAAGGGCCTCGACGATCAGCCGGCGGTCGCGGCCCCGCTCCTCCCAGGCCGCGGCGCGCCGCGCCTCGTCGTAGATCCCGAGCCTGGCACGCTCCTCGATGTCGCGCCCCGTCCAGTAGCCGGCCAGCGTGGGCAGATCGTGGGTCGTGACGACCGCGGCGGCGCGGGCCGGGTAGGCGGCCGGCGGTTTCCAGCGCCTGTCATGCTCCCGCTCGAAGTAGAAGACCCGGTAGGAGAGCACGTTGGCCGCGGCCAGCCGCTCCCGCACGTAGTCCGGCACGGTCCCCAGGTCCTCGCCGATGATCAGGGCGCGATGCCGCCGGCTTTCCAGCGCCAGGATGCCGAGCAGGTCCTCGGCGGGATAGGCCACGTAGGTGCCGGCGGAGGCGGGAACGCCCCGGGGCACCCAAAAGAGCCGGAACAGCGCCATGACATGGTCCAGCCTCAGCGCCCCGCCGCAGGCCAGGTTGTGCCGCAAGAGCTCGATGAAGAGCCGATAACCGTCCGCCCGCAGCTTGCGGGGATCAACCGGCGGCAGGCCCCAGTTCTGCCCCTCCGGCCCCAGCGCGTCGGGCGGCGCCCCGCAGTCCGCATCCAGGGCCAGCGCGTCCTGGAAGGTCCAGGCCTCGCTCCCGCCGCGATCGCCGGCCAGCGCGAGATCATGGTAGAGCCCGACCGCCATACCCCCGGCCTTCGCCCGATCCGCCGCCGCGCGGAGCTGGCGGCTGGCGACCCACTGCAGGTACTGATGGAATCGGACGCGGGAGGCCCGCTCCTTCCGGAAGGTTTCCACCTCGGGCGTGTCGGGGCGGCGATAGGGCTCAGGCCAGTCCCGCCAGCTCCAGAGAGGAGGCCGGCGGCGACGGAATTCCTCCGCGAGGGCCTGGAAGACCGCGAAGGCTTCCAAGAGCGTTCCTTCAGCCCGGCAGTAATCGAGGAACGCCCGTCCGCGCTCGGTCCTGGCCTCGGCCTCCCATCCCTTCGAGACCAGGTGCCGCTCCTCGAAGGACGCGAAGAGGGTTTCGAGCACAGCCAGCTTCGCGCTGCACACTTCGTCGTAGTCAATCAGGTCGCCCTTGCGCGCCCGCTCCAGCCTGGCCAGAAAGCCCGGCTCGCGGACCAATCGCTGCGCCGCTAAGGATTCAAAAAACTCATCAACATCTTCAACATTAATATACAAGGCATTGAGGTACAAGCGACTATCTGGCGAGTACGGGCTGGTGTGGTGGGGCCGCTCGTTCCTGAGCGCGTGGAGCGGATTCAGCCCGATCAGCGCCGCGCCCAGGTCCACCCCGGCCCACTCGGCCAGGTCGGCGAGGTCGCGGAAGTCGCCGACCCCCCAGTTGCGGTCGGACCTGAGGCTGTAGAGCTGGACGGCCAGGCCCCACAGCGGCCGGTCGTCCGCTCCATCCTCCGGCCCATAGCAGCGATCGGGACACAGGATCAGGCGCGTCTCCCCCTCCACGAAGCGGGAGTCGGTGAGCCCGTAGGCCTTGAGGTCGTAGTAGCCGATCGGCAGGCCGTCCGGCAGCGGGAGCTCGAACCGGGCATGGCGGCGACCGTCGAGCCGATGGGTCTCGACCGGCGCCAGGCCCGGCCCCGCTTCCTCGCGATGACGGAGCCGTCCATCCTCATCCCAGACCTCCCAGCGGAGGCGGAGCCTCTCCTCCTCGCCCTCCTCGACCGGCAGGCGAAAGGACCAGCGTCTCTCGCCGGCCCTCTCACGATGGACCAGGACCGGCTCGCAGGGCCGGAGCCAGGGCTCCCGCTCCAGGGCCGCCAGCTCGGCCGTGATCTCATCGGCCGTGGCCACACGGCAACCCATCGCGGCGAGGATCGCGCGCCTCGTCTCATCGGAGGTCGGATGGCGGCGGCCCCAGATGTCCACGTAGTCCCGCGCGATGCCGCGCAGGTCCGCGAGGCGCGCCAGCGACTCCTGTTCGTTCGACTCGGACATGGGCTGAGTCTAGGTAGGCCCCCGGGTGAAGTCAAGGCAAGCGGCCGGCATCGGCGCCGATGGCGTACAATGCGCCGATGGCCGAGATCGTCCTCGTGCTGCTCGGGCTGCTCCTGGTGGGCGTCCTGGGCCTCCTCGCCGCGATCCTGACTCCAGCCCTGCTGGCGGAGGGCGGGTTTTGGACCCTGGCCGCCGGGCTCCTGCTCGGCCTGCCGACCGGCGTCTGGTACCACGTCCTCCTGTATCGGATCCTGGCAGCCCGCATGACGCTGCCCGTCCGCTGGTGGGCCTCACCGAGCGACCTGCACCGCCACCTCGACCGGGACGACCTCCGGCGCATCAGGCCCTGGTACCTGCTCGGCGGCATCGGCTTTCTGCTCTGCCTGGGCGGGGGACTCGCCGCCGGGGCCGGGCTGCTGCTCTCCGGCCCATGATCCGCTCCCGGCGCGCCCGGCTGGATTCCTCCGGCGGGAGGTGCTAGCATGGGCCTTCGCCTCACCCTGGAGCGCCCATGGATCGCCGGCTCCATCCTCCGCTCGCCCTCGCGGCCCTCTGGTGCGTGCTGCTGCCCGCCGCCACCGCCTGCGTCAGCTCCAGCACCTACGAGCTCGCCAGGAAGGACGCGGAGAACGCCAAGCTGCTCTACCAGAACGAAGCGCGCCGGGCGCAGGAGCTGACCGCCCTCGCCCAACAGCTCACGGCCAGGATCGAGGCGGCCAAGACGGAGCTGCGTGGCCTGGAGGAGCGGATCGCGCGGACGGAGCAGGATTTTCAGCAGACGCGCGACGAACTGCTGCAGATCAAGATCGACCGCGAGCGGGAGCAGCACGCGATCCGCAAGCAGCTCAAGGTGGCCCAGACCCGGCTCCAGCAGGAGCAGGCCGTGCTCGACGCGGACGCGGGCGTCCGCGCGAAGCTCGGCGGCCAGTCGGAGGAAACCCGCAAGCGGCTGAAGGAGTTGGTGGCGGAGATCCAGGGGCTGCTGCGGGAGATGACGCCCCTGGGCGACGGGCTGCTCGGACCTACTTCGCCCCCCGGTCGGCCGGGATCGGGAGATTGATCCCCGTCCGCTCCAGGCCCATGATGATCGTCAGGGCCGAGGGGGCGTGCTGCGCGATCTCCTTCTGTACCTCGATCCGCCGCAGGTCCACGAATTCGGTCGCGCTGAGCCCCAGGTGCTCGCGGTAGGCGCGGTCGGCGATCCCGCGTTGACGCTCCGCCTTCTCCCTCGCCTCCTCGGCCTTCTGGAACTCGATCATCGTGATGCGGCGCTGCTCCTGGATGATCGTCTGCGCCGTCTGCTCCAGGACGCCCTTGGGGGGCAGGATGCTGCCGATCACGACCCGGTTCAGCCGCACGGGAATCTTCTGCTGCTCGATCAGCTTGCGCCGGACCGCCTCCTCGACCGCCGTCTGGAGCTTGGCCCGCGTGGCCGGGTTGGTCGTGAGCTCGAAGAGCGGATACTTCTGCACCTCCTCCCGAACATAGGTCCGGAAGGCTTCCTTGACGTTGTTCTGGTACCAGTTGGGACCGAAGCGGGCGACCAGCTCCGGCGAGCGCCCCTCAATCACGTTGGCGATGAGGAAGGCGTCGAAGGACACGGGGGCGTTTTCGGCCGAGATGATGTCGAAGTGCTCCGCGTACTGGATGGGCCGGACATCGACGTCCACGAGCTCGGTGGTGAAGGCAACGACGACGCGGCCCGTGGGAGTCGGGACAGGGTCCACCCCGCCATGGCCGAAAAAGATCGGCTTCTGGACCAGGACCCCCTCGTGCCCCGCGTCGATCGCCGGCATGATGCAGCCGGAGGACGCCAGCGCCGTCACCGCCGCCAGGATCGCCGCTCGGTGTGAGTCCGCCATCGCGTCAGGGCCCCCGAGGTCTCGTAGCTTAGGCGTCCGGGCGCCGGCTGTCAACCGCCCCCGCGGCGCCGCCGTCACATGATCCCGGCCTGCCGCTGCAGCCAGCGCACGTACTTGACGATCTGCTCGACGTCCTCCCGGGTCGCGCCCTCGATCTTGGGCATGTCCCCGAACTTCCAGTGATGCGCCCGGACGCCGTTGGCCGCCGCCATGAAAAAGGCGGGGTCGCCGTGGTGGCTGGGCTCGTAGATCTTGTCCACGAGGGGCGGCCCCTGCCCCGTGCCCCGGGCCTGCGGGCCGTGACACCGGGCGCAGAGGGCGTTGAACCTCGCCTCCCCCGTCCGGTACTCGGGCGGCACCCCGCCCTTCTCCGGCTTGGCCGGCGGACTCCCCGCCGAGAGCAGCCCGGCCGGCGCGGCGGCCGCGCTCAGGGCGGTCGCGCAGACCACGGCGCGCAGGGCGCGCGTCAACGATTGGCTGGACATGCGGCTCACCTCCGTTTCTCCGGGGCCGGCGCGGGGTCCTGGTCCCGCCCCTCCGCCCGGCCGAATTGCTCGCGCAGCATCCGCGTCGTCCGCCTGGCCGTCGCGTACCGGTACAGGCGCACGGACACGGGGATGACGACGATCAGGCCAATGGTCAGGTACATGAAGAATTCTTCGGGCGACACGGTCATCCTCCCGCCGCCGTCGCGACGTAGCGCACCGGGTCCGTCAGGCCGGCCCCGCGGAACCCCTCCAGGCGGATCAGGCAACTGTCGCACCGCCCGCAGGCGGCGCCGTCGGCCGTCGGCTCGTAGCAACTGTGGGTCAGCTCGAAGGGCACGCCGAGCGAGGCGCCGAGGGCGATGATCTCCGCCTTGGCCAGGCGGAGCAGCGGCGCGCGGACCTCGATCCGGGCGCCTGCGGCTCCCGCCCTGGTCCCGAGCCTGGCCGCCTCCTCGAACGCCCGCAGGAACTCGGGACGGCAGTCGGGATAGCCGGAGTAATCCACGACGTTGGCCCCGATGTAGATCGCCTCCGCCCCGAGCGTCTCGGCGTAGGCCAGCGCCAGGGCCAGGAAGATCGTGTTGCGGGCCGGGACGTAGGTGACGGGAATCCCCGCCGCGCGATCGGCCGGGGCGCGGTCCTTGGGGACCGGCAGGTCCGCCGTGAGGGCGGAGCCGCCGATCCGGCGCAGGTCCAGATCGAGGACGAGGTGGCCGGCCGCTCCCATGGCGACGGCCAACCGCTTCGCGCGCGCGACCTCGACCGCGTGGCGCTGCCCGTAGGAGATGGTCAGCCAGTGGACGAGGCCGCCGTCACGCCGGGCGACCGCGGCGGCGACGGAAGAGTCGAGCCCTCCGCTGGCCAGCACCACGGCCTTCATCGCCACTCCCCGCGCGACCTTCCGGGACTGGCCCCGCGCGGAACGCCGACGGCGGGACCGGCCGGGCTAGTCCCGCTCCTCCTCGCGTTCGATTTTTTCGAGCAGCTCCTGGCGGGACTGGCACTCGACGCAGAGCTTGGCGAAGGGAACGGCCGCGAGCCGCTTCTCGCTGATCTCCACGCCGCACTCCGCGCAGATGCCGTAGGTGCCGTCGGCCAGCCGTGACAGCGCCTCGTCGATCATCTGGCGCTTCCGGTTCCGCATCTCCAGCAGCGAGATGCCGAGCTCGCGCTCCAGGTCCGCGAGGGCCTGGTCGCCCACGTCCATGGCGGACTCCAGCCGCCGCTGCTGGTCGTCCGTCAAGGATTGGCCCAGCACGCCGCCGATCTCCTTCAGCAACTCGCGGCGCTTCTCCGTCAGAAGCCGGTGCAGCGCCTCTCTCCGGTTGTCCGCCTCCCGTTTCGCGGTGGCCGCCCCGGCGGTGCTCCTGGATTCCGTCGTCGGTTTTTTCTTGGCTTTGGCCTTGTCCGGCATCCGGTTCTCCCGTGCTCGGTGACTCCGCTCAGGAAAAGGGAGCGGTATTCATAACACGGCATCCCCCCATTGACAAGCCCTCAAAGGGGCGCGATCGGCGCGGTGGACGCCTCCCTCACGGATAGGTCACCACGGCATGGACGTCGCACCCGTCCAGCCTGGCGCGCCCGTTCAGCCCCAGGAGCTCCACGAGGAACGCCACGCCGACAATCTCGCCGCCCAGCTTGCGGACGAGGTCCACCGTCGCGGCGGCCGTGCCTCCCGTGGCGAGCAGATCGTCCACGATCAACACGCGCTCCCCCATCCCGATGGCGTCCCGGTGGATCGCCAGGGAATTGGAGCCGTACTCCAGGTTGTACTTGACCTCATAGATATCGGCAGGAAGCTTCCCGGGCTTGCGCACCGGCACGAACCCCGCGTCCAGATTGCACGCGAGCGGCCCTCCGAGGATGAAGCCCCGGGATTCGATGCCGACGACCTTGGTGACCTGCCGGCCCTGGTACCGCTCGGTCAGGTCCCCGACGATCGTCCGGAAGGCGTCCGCCCGTTTCAGCAGGGTCGTGATGTCGTAGAACAGGATGCCCTTCTTGGGAAAGTCGGGCACCTCGCGGATCAGCGACTTGTAATCCATGGCCATGGCGATCCCCCGTTGTGCCGTGCGCCCGGTCAATAGCGGATGCGGAACCCGACGAGTCGACCGGCGGCGGGCTCCCATCGAAGCTCCAGACCGTCCACCCGCGCCGCCGGCGGGCCGGCTCTCAATTGATCGAGGAATTGTTCCAGGACCGGCCGCGGGCCCTCCGCCTCCACCTCGACGCGACCGTCCTCCAGGTTCCGGACCCCGCCGTGCAGCCCGAGCCGCAGCGCCGCGGCCTGGGCGAAGGCGCGATAGCCGACCCCCTGCACCCTGCCCCCTACCACAACCAGCACCCTCGCGAGCGGCGTTGACGGTGTCGCGTCGGCGCCCACGGCATCACCTCGGAACGGTCACAATGAGTGGGACCGGAGACGATGTGGCCATGGGAATATTGGGATGGAGAGAGACAAAACGCTGGAAGTGCTTCTCCGACGCGCCCCGCATAGAGCAGCGCGTCGGACCGGGCTAGCGTGGAATGGTCGGGGCGAGAGGATTTGAACCTCCGACACCCGCGTCCCGAACGCGGTGCGCTACCGGGCTGCGCTACGCCCCGACCCCTCGGGCCACCGTCATGTCAGCGGGCACCACGGCAAGCCGTGCGCCTCCGCGACGCCGCGGCAGGTAACCTTGCCCTTCTCGATGTTGACCCCCTTCGCCAGGGCGGGATCGGATCGGATGGCCTGCTGCACGCCCGCTGAAGCAAGGCGGACTATAAAGGGTAGCGTCGCGTTGGTCAAGGCCAAAGTGGCCGTCCGCGGGACGATCCCCGGCATATTCGCCACGCAATAGTGGATGACGCTCTCCTCGCGGTACACGGGGTTCGAGTGCGTGGTCGGCCGCGTCGTCTCGAAGCAGCCGCCCTGATCCACGCACACATCCACGATCACGGAGCCGGGCGTCATGCGCGAGACCACAGAGCGGGACACGAGCCGCGGCGCCCGAGCCCCGTGGACGTAGACCGCCCCGATCGCGAGGTCGGCCTGCTCGACCTCGCGATCGATCCAGGCCTGATTGGCCGCCAGCGTCTTGACGCGGCCGTGGTAGAGGTAATCGAGGTGCCGCAGCGGCTTGAGGTCCAGGCTGAAGACCGTGACCTGGGCGCCCATACCGACGGCGATCCTGGCCGCCGCGCTTCCCACCGTGCCGGCCCCGAGGATGACCACGTTCGCGGGCGGCACGCCGGGCACGCCGCCCAGCAGCAGCCCCCCGCCGCCCTCGGACCGTTCGAGATACCGCGCGCCGACCTGCACCGCCATGCGGCCGGCGATCTCGCTCATCGGCCAGAGCATCGGCAGCGTGCCGTCGCCCACCTCCACGGTCTCGTAGGCGATCGCGGTGACCCCGGAGTCCAGCAGCGCGCGGGTCAGCTCGGCGGACACGGCCAGGTGCAGGTAGGTGAAGAGGGTCTGGCCGGGGCGCAGCAGCCCCACCTCGGCCAGGCCCGGCTCCTTGACCTTGACGATCAGCTCCGCCTCCTTGAAGACCTGTTCCTTCGAGCAGGCGGCCTGCGCGCCGGCCCGGCGATAATCGTCGTCGGCGAACCCACTCCCCTCGCCCGCTCCCGTTTCGACCAGCACCCGGTGGCCGGCCGCGACCAGAACCTGCACGCCTTCCGGCGTCAGGCTGACGCGATACTCCTGGTCCTTGATCTCCTTCGGTACTCCGATGACCATGGCGCCTCCCTTGCGCTCGCCCCGGCGGCGGCCCGCGTGCGAACGGGCCATTATACCCTTCCCCGCGCCGTCTCTCCTGGAGGCTCCGACGCGACGCGGCCCGGTGGACAGTCGGCGAACTCCTGGTGTAAGATCGGCCCTCCGTGCGGAGGGAGGATGCGATGGACAGTGGTCAGGCCGGCTCCGTCATCCGGTGCGACGCCTGCGGCACGGACCGCGGGCCCCTGATGAAGCTCTCGCTCGGCAAGGATTTTTTCGGCCGCGCGTACGACCGGCTCTCTCCCTCGGCGGACCAGAGCCCCAAGTGGTACTGCGAAAGCTGCTCGATGCACAAGAACCTGCAACGCGACTTCCGGGACATCCTGGGGGAATTCGACAAGCTGGCCTCGGCCCAACCCTCGGTGCTGGAAGCGGCCGACCAAGTCCAGCGCGCGCAACTGCGACTGCGCGAGATCCGAGCGATCCTGGAGGGAAGCCGGGAGGCGTGCCGTCTCCTCGACCCCGCCGAGGTCGCCGCTCTGCTCGGTCGGGTCCAGGCCCGCGCCGAGTCCGCCGCATCCCCGCGCTGACCTTCGTGTCCACCTACACGCACCATATCTTCGTCTGCATTAACCAGCGTCCCAAGGACGACCCGCGCGGCTGCTGCGCGAACCAGGGCTCGGAGCGCCTGCAGGCCTTCTTCAAGAAGGAAGTCGAGCGGCTGGGACTCAAGGGCACGGTCCGCGCGAACAAGGCCGGCTGCCTCGACCACTGCGAGTACGGCCCGAGCGTGGTCATCTATCCCGAAGGCGTCTGGTACTGGGTCGGCAGCGAGGCGGACGTGACCGAGATCATGGAGCGGCACGTCGTCCGGGGGGAGATCGTCGAGCGACTCCTCATGCCGGGCCACGAGCCGCCGCGCAAGGCCGGCGGAGCGCGGTCCGGGACCTGACGCATCGGCCTGGAGAGGGGGCGCACCATGGCGGTCGAGGAGAAATGGAAGGCCAACCTGGAGAAGGTCGCCTTCATGAAGCGCTTTCCCGGCCTGCTGGCGGCCTGGGACCAGGCGACCGGCAAGACCCTCGCGGCCGCCGCGCCGATGCGCACCAAGGCCGGTTCGGCGGTCCTGGTGTTCGACGACGGCTCCTTCGCGGTCGCGCCGCCACTGGCGCCGGAACCCTGGGAGCTGACGGAGGGCCTCGACGTCGCGCGTCCGCTCCTGGAGTCGCGGCACGCCGAGGCCTTCGCGGAGTACGACCGGTTGGTGCGTCGGGACAAGGAGGCGCTGCGGGCCGCGCGGCTGGAGAAGATCCTGGGCGCGATCGAGAACAACCTGGAGCAGATCCCGGAGCTCAAGGACCGCCTGCGTCGCCTGGTGGACGGCTGGAAGTGATCGCTGGAACATCCCGCCATGAACATGTTGGAAATGTTCTCATCCGCCCTGTTTGAGGGGGTCACACCGATGATGGTCGTCAGAGACTACCTGGTCCGCCATCCCGACCGCTGCACGCACAACGGCGTCTGCATCCCCGTCTGTCCCACCGGAGCCTGGCTCTCCACCCCGCCGTTCAAGTTCGATGCGTCCCGCTGCCTGGAGACCTGCCGGCTCTGCCTGGACGCCTGTCCCTCCCAGGCGATCTACGCGGTCTTCCGCAAGGGGAACAAGCTGATCGAGCCGAAGAAGCCGGGCTAGAGGGCCGACACCGCCCCCACCGCCTTCCGGATGCGCCCCCAGTAGGCCGTGCCCACCAGCCCGCAGCCGCCGGTGAGCGTCGTCATCGCCATGATGCGGTAGACCTGCCCCTTCGGAATCTTCACTGCGGCGCGAGGGTCGAGCAGGTCCGGCGAGCCGGAGATCCGCTCGAGGGTGCGCCCACCGATGAGGATCGGCCACATGCAGGCCAGGCGCAGCCGCACTTCGCGACGGGGGATCGCCATCGTGTAGAGCCAGCCCCGGTCCAAGTGCCCCACGGCCGCGGCGATCAGCCGGTTCAGCACCGGCCTCAGCGCCGGCAGCGATTCCCTCCGGAGCAGGTCGGCCGGCGCCAGCCCCGCCTCCTTCAAGAGGCTCTTGGGGAGGTAGCAGCGTCCCCGCGCGAGGTCCTTGGCCACGTCCTTGAGTACGTTCGTGAGCTGCAACCCCTTGCCAAACCGCACTCCCTCCGCCGCCATGACGGGCACGTCCCACTGCGCGAGCGCCGGCAGGTGCGCGCAGGTCATCTCCGTCCAGAATTCTCCCACGCAGCCCGCCACGTAATAGGTGTAGCGATCGAGGTCCTCTTCGGTCTCCAGCGCCGCGAGGCCGCCGGGCCGGTCCGGAACGAACCGCGTGAGGTCCATCTCCATGCCCTGGGTCAGGGTGCGCAGCACGCGGGCGATGCGGTCGCGGTCGGCGCGGGTCAGCCGCTCGGCCAGGTGGAAACAGTCCTCCAGCCGCTCCAGCAGCGCGCGCTCGGAGGAGTCCGCCCGGCCGGGGATCAACGCGGCCTGGATGGCGCGGAGCGCGTCCCGGTCCGCGCTCGGGCAATCGAACTGCGCGCGGAAGCGGCGCAGCAGGTCGAGCCGGCGGGAGGGCTCGATCAGGTCCGTGTCGGCGATCGTGTCGGCGGCTCGGGCGAAGAGATAGGCCAGGCCGATCTGATCCCGCACCGGGGCCGGCACGACGGCGAGCGTCAGGTAAAAGGATCGCGAAACGCGGCGGAGGAGGTCGCCGAGCAACCGGGCCCGCAGGCGCTCTTCGGTCGGCGCGCCGCTCACTCGCGGACTTCCAGCCGGCCTGCCATACCCCGCTCCCTGTGGCTCTTGAAGAAGAGCAGTTGCTTGTCGCAGTAGAAGGGGTACGTCCCGGCCTTGGCGGGGATGAACCGCAGGACCACCGTCGCGCCGGCGCCGACCTCCTGCTCGAACACGAGGCCGGCCGACGGCTCCTTGAGGACGAAGTTGTGCGGCGTGAAGGTGGTCACGCTGGCCAGCGTGAGCTCCACCGGCACGCCGACCTGGACGACCACGCGGTCCGGATTGAAGGAATAGTTGTCGAGGAGGACCGTCACGCGCTGGATGGGGCCGGCCGAGGCCGGCTGCGGTGCGGGATCGGCGGCGCGGGCGTCCGCCCAGGCCGTGAGCGCCGCCAGCACCAGCGCCCCCGCTCCGCGTCTGAGAAGAGTGCGCGCCACGCACGCCCTTCTAGCAGATGGGCCCCGACCCGTCAATCCGCCGCCCGGCGCGGCGCGCCCGGCCTTGACCGGCGCGGCCGGCGCGTTATCTTTTTCCCGCTCATATTCCACGACCAGCCATCCCGTGATTTTGCGCCCGGCCGTCTGTATAATGACGCCACCGGCTCCGCGGGAGCGAGCACCGGATCCCGAGCCGAACGACCGAGCTGCCAAGGAGGACCTCCATGAAGTGGTTGAAGGGCATCGTGCTATTGCTCGTTGCCAACGTCCTGATCTTCGTCACCCTCTCCCTCACCTTCCATGTCCTGGTGAACGTCGTCCTCCCGGCCGTCGGCATCGACGTGCGCGGGGCGGTGAATCAACAGGATTTAGTCTGGGCGATGGTCATCGGATTCGGCGGGGCCTTCATCAGCCTGGCCTTCTCCAAGCAACTGGCCCGCTCTTGGCTGGACTGCTACCAGATCGTCCAGCCCCGAACGCACGCCGAGCAGGTGATCTACGGAGCCGTGCAGGAGATCGCCCAGCGCCTGCGCATCACCATGCCGGAGGTCTGGGTCTACGACTCGCCGGACCCCAACGCCTTCGCGACCGGCCCGTCCAAGAACAACTCGATGGTCGCCGTCTCGACCGGGCTCCTGAACAACCTGAACGAGCAGGAGGTGCGGGCGGTGCTCGCGCATGAGATGGGCCACGTCTACAACGGAGACATGTTCACCACGACCGTCCTCGCCGGCCTGATGAACACCTTCGTGTATTTCATCAGCCGGTGGGTGTACCGGCAGCTCGCCGAGCGGAGCGAGGCCATGGCCTTCGCCGTGTACTTCCTCCTCCAGACGCTGCTCTCGTTCCTGGCCATGATTCCGATCGCCTGGTTCTCCCGCCGGCGGGAGTTCGCGGCGGACGCCTTTGCGGCCAAGGTCTACGGGCGGGAGGCGATGATCGGTGCGCTGCGGGCCATTGATCGGTGGGTCAATCGGGCCCAGATGGAATACTCCACGCAGGACGCCCTGGCGACGATGAAGATTTCCGGCAAGTCGAGCGGCTTCCTGCACCTCTTCGCGACGCACCCGCCGATCGAGGTGAGGATCGCCGCGCTTGAGCGGCTCTGACCCATCCCATCCGAACGCCCTCCGGCCGCCGGCGGCGGCCGGAGGGCGCATCCCCGATCAATCAGGTCTTCTTGACAAACCTGATCCGGTCCTTCCGCTCCTCGATCACCGCCCCCAGCGCCCGGGCCCCGAGCGGGATGTTCGCCTCCAACACCTCCACGAGGTCTTGGTCCTCGATGATCACCTCGTAGCGGTCCTGGACGTTCGTGAGGACCGCGCCCTTCTGGACGTCCCGCGGCATGAAGATCTCGTACCAGACCTCCTTCTCCACCAGGCAGACATCGCGAAAACGCTCATAGAGCAGCTTCAGCTTCTCGGGATCGGTCTCCTGCATGTCCGCGACTCCTCAATGTCCGTGGTCGTGGCCGCAGCCGCCGCCCTCGGACCCCGGCATGGTCGAGGGGGCCGGGATGCCCGTGATGTTCAACGGCGTCGGGTCCGGCGAGGAGACGCCGACCGCGCCGGACCTGGCGGCGAACGCGGACATGACCCGCCGGATCGGCGCACCGCAGTCCCGGCAGGCGGTCAGGGCCGGCTCGGCCATGGCCTGCAGGTATTCCCTCCGCCGGGAGCAGGGGGGCGTCCGCCGGCACTGGTCCGCGACATATTCATAGATCGGCATGGGTCCTCCGTCGGATGATCGGGAGGCGGCCCGGCGGGCGGGAAGCTACTTCTGCACGGCCGTGCCGGCCGGCGCCGCCTGGTCCGTGATGTGGAACCGCATGGTGCCCACCCGGTTCACCGCATGGAACGGCTGCTGGCCCAGGGGCGTGATGTAGAGGTGCACCTGGTAGGCTCCGGGCTTCCAACCGTCCGCGGGCCTCTTGAGCTCCAGGAAGCCGTACCGCTCGTGGCCCGGGACCTCCAGCGTGTCCCGCCCCACGGGCTTGTCGGAGATGTTGCCCTGCTGGTCCTCCAGGAACCACTGGGCGCTGAACTGCGCCGGATCCTCCAGGGGCGCCACTTCGAAAACGATGTAGACGGCGGGGACGTCCAGCGGGAACACCGTCGTCGGCTCGACCGGCTTGAGCCGCGGGTCCTGGGTATACCAGCCCTTCCGCCCGAAGCTGTCCCATTCGACCTCATAGCCCTTGGCCGCCTTGATCCAGACGAAGATCGCCTGCGGCACGCCCCGGCGCTGCTCGTCGAAGGAGGGGGCCTTGAACGGCTCGAACTCGGTGACGCTCTGCTCTTTCGGCGCCAGCAACTCCTTGGCGAGAGACGGCCCAGCGACGACCGGCAGGCAGAGGGCTGCGGCCAACAGGATCACGACGCCCAGGTCCCCGGGGCGCCCGGCGCAATGTTCGGTGCGGTGGCGCATCGCTCACCTCCCGGCTGACGCGACAGGGCCCTTCGGCCGTGCCGCCGCTGCCGACAGCCTACTCCAAGGTCCGGCCCAATTCAACCAGGCCGCTTCGATGCTATAATGCGACCGCAGCGTCAAGGAAGGACCGGAGCGGAACCAGTGTCGACATCGCAGGACGGCGGCGCCTCGACCGCGGAAGACCAGCACGAGCGCGGCCGCCGCTACGGTATCCGTGACGGGGCGCTGCAGGCCGTCTCGCAGGGCGCCGGGGAGAGTTACCTCTCCGCCTTCGCCCTCCTGCTCCACGCCACGCCCCTCCAGGTCGGGCTGCTCTCGGCCCTCCCCCAGGTCGCCGGCATCTGGGCTCAGGTCCTCTCCGCCAAGATCCTGGCGCGACGCCCGCGCCCCCACCAGCTCATCCTGACCGCCACGCGCGGCCAGGCCGCGGCCTGGCTGCTCCTGCTCCTCCTGCCCCTGACCTTTCCATCGGTCGGCCCCTGGCTGCTGATCGTCTGCGCCCTCCTGTACACGACGATCGGCCAGGCCGGCGTGCCGGCGCTTTCCCGGCTGCTGACCGACCTGGTCGGCGCGGATGGGCGCGGAGCCTACTTCGCCAGACAGGCGCGGGTGATGTCGGTCGTGAGCTTCTGCGCCATCGGCGGCGCGGGGCTGGCGCTCCACTGGGCCAAGGCCCGGGACGTCCCCTGGGCCGGTTTCGCCGCGATCTTCCTGATCGCGGCCGCCGCCCGCGCGGCCTCGGCCGGCCTGTTCGCCCGCCTCGACGAGGCGGCGCTCCCCGCGTCCCGCGAGTCGGAGATCCGCGTCGTCGAGTTCCTCCGCCGGGCGGGCAGTGCGGACTTCCGCCGGTTTCTGCTCTTTTCCGGCCTGATGTACTTCGCGGTCCTGATCGCCGGGCCCTTCTTCGTGATCTACCTGCTCAGGGACCTGCACCTCTCCTACCTGCAGTACTCGGGATGGGTGGCCGCCGGCGCGGTCGGCCAGTTCGCCGCCCTGCCCCCCTGGGGGCGCATCAGCGACCGGTACGGCAACAAGAAGCTGCTCGTGGCGACGGCCGGCCTCGTCCCCTTCCTGCCGATGCTCTACCTCCTGGGCACCGACTATGCGTTCCTGGTCGCCGTCAACTTCATGGGCGGCGTGGTCTGGGCGGGATTGCTGCTGGGGCTGCAGAACTACGTCTTCGACGCGGTGGCGCCGGAGGACCGGGCGAAGGGCATCGCCCTCTGGAATTCCGCCAACGCGGCGGGATGGCTCCTGGGAGCCCTCGCGGGAGGCTGGCTCGCCTCACGGCTGCCCGCGGCCGTCTCGCTGGCCGGCGCGGAGCTTCGCTTCGCATCCAACCTGCCGCTGGTCTTCTTCACGTCCGGCCTGCTCCGCCTCGTCGTCTCGGCGGCGCTGCTCCGAACACTGAGGGAACACCGGCCCGTCGAGCCGATTTCCCACCGGAGCCTCCTGCGCGAGATGCCCCTCATCAAGCCCCTCGGAGACGCGCTCGACGTCGGAGACCGGCGGCGTTAGCGGCCGCCCTGGGACACGGGCGGGTCGGCGGGGGCGGCCGGTCCCTTGCTCCGCTCACGCTCCTCTTGCTTCAGAGCACGGTCGAAGAAGCGGTCCGAGTCGCCCCTGATTTGGTCGACGGAGCGCGGCGGGGGCTCCTTGGGCTCCGAGGCGCAGCCGACGATTCCGAACATCCCCCAGGTCGCGGCAAAGACCGCCGCCAGCCCGCCCCCCACGCTCCGTCCCTTCCACACCCGGCCGCTGCGCATCACCATCCTCCTTCTCGGTTCGTGACTCCTGCCCGATCACCATGACGACTGAAAGGCGCGCGCCAAGTCGGCCGCGGTGCGGTCGATCCCCCGGTCCAGGGCGGCCCTGACCAGGGGCTGGATGCGGGACTCGGCGAAGGCGGAACCGTGCCCCGCGTCGAGCCCCGCGACCGGCGTCACCACCACGTTATGATAGACCACCTCCGCGCTCTCGACCAGGATGACCTTGCTGGTGAGGAGGAACGGCGGCAGGTCCCCGGAATATTTGGCGAAGACCCGATCCCGTAAGTTCGGCCCGTCGATCCGATAGAGCACCACCCCGTCCACACCCAACATCCGTCCGACGTGGACCGCCGTCTGGTCGGACACCGTCCCGCCGGCCTGCAACCCCTGCTCGTCGAGGATGGCCTGGAGGTCGGCCCGCTCCACGATCTGCAGCGACCGACGCTGGGCTTTCAACTGAAAGGTCGCGCCGGCCAAGCGCTGGTAGGCCGCCGCCATGTCCCGGTCGGACGTGCGCGGATAGAGCACCGCGAGCCTGGCCAGGTGGGCGGGGACGCGCGCGGTGGAGGCGACGCTGCTCCGTACCATGGCCGAAGGACCGTCCTCCGAGGCCCGCCCGCCGCAGCCGGCCACCGCGCAGGCCAGTGCGGCGGCCACGATCACTCCCTTCAGCCGAGCCATGCCTCTGCGCTCCACGCCGTCCGCCGGTTGTCGTCGCCCGTGGACGTATCCTACCCCAGTGCAGGACCGAAAACCATCGCGATCCTCGGCCCTCCGGCACCGTGCCGACGCGCCGGCGCGGCCCTTGACTCGCGCGTTCGCCGCTGTCTAAGCTGGACGCTCCCCCACCTTCCCTGCCGCCGAGAGGAGACGCCATGTCGCTCCACGACCGCCTGTCCGACGACCTGAAGACCGCCATGAAGGCCAGGGACCAGCTCCGCATGGACGTGATCCGCATGATCAAGGCGGCGATCCTGAACAAGGAGTTGGAGCTCAAGAAACAACTCGACGACGCGGAGATGAGCCGTGTCATGACCGCCCTCCTCACGCAGCGGCGGGAAGCGGCCGAGCAGTACCGGCGCGCCAACCGCACCGACCTCGCCGAGCGGGAATTGCGGGAGATCACGATCCTCGAGGGCTATCTGCCCGGCGTCCCCTCCGCGGAGGAGGTCCGCGCGGCGGTCGAGCGAGCCGTGCAGGCCGCCGGCGCCAGTTCGCTCAAGGACCTGGGCGCGGTGATGAAACAGGTCATGGCCGCCTTCGCGGGCCGGGCGGTGGACGGCCGCCTGGCAAGCGACATGGTCCGGGCGCGGCTGCAGCCATGACGCGCGACGCCCGGGACCGCACGCGCACCGGAGGAAGCGGCATGCGGAGGGGCGCGGCGGTCCTGTCCCTCGCCGTGGGTTGGGGCATGAGCCCGGCCCTCGCCGGTCCCCCGGTGGACGAGCTCCCCGACCTCACCGGCCGGGCCACCGCGGTCGTGACCCTCAAGGAGCACGACAATTTCGCCAACGAGTACACCTTCGACGTCCGCGTCCGCAACCACATGGCCACCGGCATCGAGGCCGGCAGTCTGGTACTGGTCCTGGACCACGTGACCGACGTCGGGGGCAAAAGCACCCTCGATCGGGTCGAGGCGATCGGCCGGGACGGCGAGACGAAGGACGGCAAGCCCTACTACCGCGTGCCCGGTCCCGCCCTCCCCCCCTACGGCGAGAGCGACGCCCTGACGATCCGCCTCCGCAACAGCGATTATGTCGCCCTCTGGACGCCCTCCTTCCGCATCCGCGGCACGGCCGCGCCGGACCCGGGACGGAGAGCCGCCGACGCCCTGCACACCCTGATCGATCTCCTGATCAAGAAGGGCCTGCTGACCGAGGAGGAGTGGAACGAGGCCGCGCACCCCTCCCAGCCGGCCAAGCCCTCCCGCTGACCGGTCGCATCCCCGCCTTCCTTCTCGGCTCGGCACGCGCCGCGGCCCCGGCCGCGCGGCGTGGGGACCGGCCCCCTCCAAGCCAGCCCCCAACTTTGAGGCGTTGTAGATCTGCGTACGTCTCTCTAAGTTGGTGTATTCGACCATCGACGCCCGGGCGCCACCGTCCTCCCCGACAGCCCACGCTCGGTCGTCCAGGCCCCTCAGCCCGCGGACGAATCCATGACGGGCAGCTTGCAGCCGATCTTCGAACCAGCCGCGCCGGCCGGCGCGATCCCCGCGCTGGCGGCGTCGGCCGGCCTGACGGTCCTTCTGATTCTCGTCTGGCTCGCCGGCCGGCGGGCGCGGCGACGCCTCACCGCACGGCTTGAGGAAGCGGTATCCGAGGCCCGCGCCGACCGTCTCGTGCCGGACGCCGTGGACCATGGGCTTCTCCTCTTGGACGCAGACCGCTGCTGCCTCTACATCAACCCCGCCGGCGCGCGGCTGCTCGGCGGCACCCCCCGGGAGATGCTCGGCCGTCCCATGCACGACCTCCTGGCCGCGCCCGAGGCGGAGGAGCCGAGGGAGGCCGACGCGGGCGGCGGACCGGCATCCAGGCGGACGGAACGCTACCTGCGACGGCTGGACGGCAGCCTGTTCCTGGCCGAGTGCGGGAGCCGGCGGCTGGAGGACGCCGTCGGCCAGACCCGGCTCCTTCTCCGGTTCAGCGACATCACGGAACGGAAGCGGGAGGAGACCGCCCTGCGGGAAACCGATCTGCGCTTCCGCTCCGTCCTGCTCTCCGCCATCGACGCCGTCGTCCTCGCGGACGGCGACGGCAACATCATCTGCTGGAATCCCGGCGCGGAGCGGATGTTCGGGTACAAGGAGGACGAGATCCTCGGCCGGCCCCTCACACGCCTGATGCCGGAGCGCTACCGGCGGCCGCACGAGGAGGGGCTCGCGCGCCTGCACGAGACCGGCGCCTCCCGCGTCATCGGCAGGATCCTCGACCTCTCCGGCCTGCGGAAGGACGGCCGGGAATTCCCGATCGAGCTGTCCCTCGGGACCTGGACCGCGGGCGGACGGTTGTTCTTCACCGGCATCATCCGCGACATCACCCAACGCAAGCTCGCCGAGGCCTCGCTGCGCCGGCGCGAGCGCGAGCTGCGCCGCATCGGCGAGGAGCGCGAGCGGCTGGCCCGCGACCTGCACGACGGCATCATCCAATCCATCTACGCCATCGGACTCACCCTGGTGGAGAGCCGGCGCCTGGTGGTCGAAGCCCCTCAGCGGGCCCAGGCCATGCTCGACGCCGTCGTGGCCGACCTGAACGGGGTGATCCGCGACGTCCGGTCCTACCTGCCCGGCTTGACGCCGAAGCGGACCGCCGCGACGGACTTCCGCACCGGCCTGGCCAGATTGCTCAAGACCATGAACGGGACGCCGGGACTCCGGTTCACCTCGGAGATCGAGGAGCGGGCCGCCGCCCGCGTGACCGCCGAGCAGGGACAGCACCTGCTGCACATCGTGCGGGAAGCCATGAGCAACAGCCTGCGGCACTCCCGCGCCTCTTGCGGCCTCGTGTCCCTGCAACGGGACGGCGACGGCATCCGGCTGGAAGTGCGGGACGACGGCGTGGGATTCGACCGGACCGCCAGTCAGGAGCGCGGCCAGGGCCTGCGCAACATGCAGGCCCGTGCGGCCAAGCTCGGCGCCCGGCTGGAGATCAGCTCTTCGTCCGGGGGCGGAACCCGCATCTCGCTGGTCCTCCCGCCCGGAGGCGGCTGTGGCCACGGGTAGGGACGAGCCGATCCGCGTGCTCCTGGTGGATGACCACGAGATCGTCCGCCGGGGCCTGCGCATGCTCCTCGACCGGAGCGGCGGCATCACGGTCGTCGGCGAAGCCGGCACCGTGCAGGCCGCGGTGCCGGAGGCCGTCCGGCTTCGGCCCGACGTGGTGCTGATGGACATCAGCCTCCCCGACGGCAGCGGAGTGACGGCCTGTCGGGAGATCCGCCTGGCCAGTCCGGGCACGAGGGTCGTCTTCCTCTCCTCCTTCCTCGACGACGAGGCCGTGATGGAGACGGCCATCGCCGGCGGCGACGGCTACCTGCTGAAGGAGATCAGCGAGGACGTGCTGATCGGCTCCATCGAGATGGTGGCCCGCGGCCAGTCCATCATCGCCTCCGCCGTCCGCGAGCGCGTCCGCGAGCGGGCGCAGCAGAGCGCGCTGCCGGAGCCGGCCGCGTCGGAGCCGCCCCTCACGCCGCAGGAGTGGCGCATCCTCGCACTCGTCGCCAAGGGCCAGACCAACAAGGAGATCGGCGCGGCCGTGAGCCTCAGCCCCAAGACCGTGCGGAACTACCTGAGCACCATTTTCCAGAAACTGCACGTCACCCGCCGCTCCGAGGCCGCCTCCCATTACACCGGCATCGTGTCCCGCCGGCCGACCCTGCGCCGCCGGAACGACTGACGCCCCTCGATACCGGCCCCACCGAAGTCATCCGACCGATGTGGTGGGGACATCATTCTTTCGTCGAGGGGGCAGATGGCCCTACCGGCCTTGCCCCATATCCCGTATCTCTAGCCGCGCGGCCACACCATTCTTCATGCCCGACCAAGGAGGTTTGCCATGCCTATTTCACGCCCGTTGCCCCTCGCCGCGCTCATGCTCTGTCTGGCCCTGACCGCCGGTCTTCCCTCCGCCTGGGCCGCCTCGGCGGTCGGCGGCGGCATCGTGGACGGCCACCTGGGGCTGACCTCCCAACTGGGCTTCGGGGCCACGGATGAAGGCGGCAGCTTCGAGTGCGTCATGGCGGGACGCTCCGGCGGCTTCCCCTTCGGCCCCTGGGCCCAGGTGACCCAGATGCAGGTCCACGGCAGCGTGACCCCGGGATCGCTGACGATCAACCCCGACGGGAGCGCCACGTTTTCCGGCAAGGCCAGGGTCCAAGTGGTGGGGAGAGATTCCTCCGGCAAGATCCTGAAGGCGGTCTTCACCGACGCTGACTACGTCACCACCCACACCGCCGGCGGCGCGGGCGTGGCCACCCACCAGATGGAGATCCTCGGCCTCGTCTTCGGCCCCGCGCCGCTCAAGACCGGACGGATCACGATCACCCCCTAGCCGGCTAGCGAGGCGAGCACGCCGGCGGCACCGGCCTCGCCCCGCCCCCACGACTAGGTCGCAATCGCCGAGGACATCGTCGTGAACAGCAACACGCCGTTCTGACCGCCCTCTCGAAGGAGCATGGCACAACGACGGGCGGGGGGCGTCGCCCGCGGCGCCCCCCGCGCAGAGGAGCCCGACCATGAAGCTCGCCACCGCGCTGATCGCCGCGATCGCCTGCCTGTTTCTCGTGTTCGCCGCCCTCGCCCACGAGCCGCATCTGACGCAGCCCATCGGGGACCGCCCGGTCCTGTCCGGCCATCTGAGCCACGACGACATCGTGGCCGGCCGGCTCACCTTCGCCCAGATCTTCGCGGCGGGCAAGCGGCTCTTCGACGCTCCCTTCAACAAGCTGGACGGTCAGGGACGCCCGGAAGCCACCGGCAACGGCACGCCCACCTCCCGCGCCCCGGTGACGGACCCCGAGCTGGCCATGCTGCGCACCTCCGCCCCCGACGCCAACGCCTGCGCCGGCTGCCACATCCAGCCCCGCTCCGGCGGCGCGGGGGACTTCGTCGCCAACGTGTTCGTCCTCGCGCAGGTCCTCGATCCCGTCACCCTTTCGGTGGCGCGGGACTTCAGCAACGAACGCAACACGCTGGGGATGATGGGGGCCGGGCCGATCGAGCTGCTCGGACGCGAGATGACGCGGGACCTCCTCGCCATCGCCGCGGCGGCGAAGCTCCGGGCCGCCGCCACCCATCACAACGAAACCCTGCCGCTGACGACCAAGGGCGTGAGCTTCGGCGCCATCACCGCGCGGCCCGACGGCACCCTGGACACCTCGGCCGTCGAGGGCGTGGACGCCGACCTGATCGTCAAGCCCTTCCACCAGAAGGGCGCCGTGCGCTCCATCCGGGAATTCACGGTCAACGCCATGAACCACCACCACGGCATGCAGGCCGTGGAGCGCTTCGGGCTGGCGGAGACGGGCACCAGGGACTTCGACCGGGACGGGGTGGAGGACGAGTTGTCGCTCGGCGACATCACCGCGGCCACGATCTTCCAGGCGGCGCTGAACACGCCCGGACGGGTCTTCCCCGCCGACCCGGACGTCCGGCGGGCGATCGCACGGGGCGAGGAGCGCTTCGCGGGGATCGGCTGCGCCGGCTGCCACGTCCCCGCGCTCCCGCTCGACAGTCCAGACTTCTGCGAGCCCTACGGCCTCAACACGAAGGGCACCTTCTCCGACACCTCCCGCTCCTTCTGCTTCGACCTGACCAAGACCGGCGAGAAGCCGCGACTGGACAAGCTGAGCGACGGCCGCGCGGTCGTGCGCGCCTACACCGACCTCAAACGCCACAGGATCTGCGACGCCGACCTCCCGCACTACTGCAACGAGAAGGTGGTGCAGGCCGGCATCCCGCTGGACCAGTTCATCACGAGGAAGCTCTGGGACGTGGGGAACTCGGCCCCCTACGGCCACCGCGGAGACCTGAGCACGATCACCGAGGCGATCCTGGCTCACGGCGCGGAAGGACGCGCGGCGCGGGACCGGTTCGCGGCCCTGTCCCCGGAAGAGCAGGCGGAGATCGTGGAGTTTCTGAAGACTCTGCAGATCGTCCCGGACGGCTCGCCGATCCAGCAGATCAGGCCGTGACCGGTCGGCGCCGCCGCCGGCCGGCGCTCGCGAGCGGAGCGCCCGTCACGTCCGCCGGCCCAGACGCCGTCGCAACGTCTCTGCGACCCGTTCGTCCCAGCGGGCCGGCGCCAACGCTTCAACGAAGGTCCGCCCATGGACCAGCGCGATCCGCCCGGCCGCCAGGAGCGCCGCCACCGTCACCGCCACGTTCTGCCAGGAGTTCAGGTCCCAGCGGACGGGCGAGAGGTATTCGCGGTCGCTGAAGGGGTACCAGTAGACGATGCCCCAGCTCACGCCGCTCCCGACGAAGTCGCAGAGGAGGTGGAGGTGGAAGGTCAGAAGGGCCAGGGTCGCCACACGCAGCCGATGCCGAGCCCAGGCCGCCGTCACGCCCGCCACGAGGAGCGCCGCGACGATGCCGTGGCCGAGCACGTGATGCCAGGTGCCGTAGCTCTCGACCCTGCCCAGCAGGCTCAGGCCGTCCAGGTCAGGAGCGACGCCCGCCCAGGTCACCAGCCGGCGGTCGCGGCGCTCCGGCAGCCGATGCGCCACGACCCAGGACACGATCAGGTGAGTCGTCGGATGCATAGGATTCTCCAGGAAGGCGAGGTAGTCGTTGACCTCGCTCACGTCCGGCCGGTCGCGACGGCAGTGGTGGGCGTGTACGCGCCACTCATCGAGCGTGGGGGCCGAGCCGATGCCGACGGTCACGGGGACACCGGTGGAGACATAGCCGGCGGGTACCCGGCTGTGGACGGCGGCAGCCTGCCCGTGCCCACGGTCCAGGGAAACACGGACGGCCATTCCGACCATGAGCGAGACGGGTCGAATCCATGGGCGCCCTCTCCGCCCAACCACACCTAGATGAAGTGCCCTACTGTATTATTCACCTACGAAGGAGTCAAGAACTTCAGGCGGGACGACGCAAGAGACGCGACGCGCGGGGGAGTAACGAGAGGACCGGGGCGTCAGATGGCGGTCGAGGAGGCCTACTAGCCCGCATGATTCATGACGGTTCGTCGCGAAACCGTGGAGTCGCGTCGCGAGACGGGCGCGTGGAGCCGAGAAGACCCGAGGCGTATTTGAAACAGGACGCAGAAGCGTTCATGAATCATGCGGGCTAGGTTGCGGAAAACCCGTTTGGGGCCGCATGGAATGCCCGAGGAGACGGTGTGACCGACGATGCCAGGACACCTCGCAGGATGCTCGACAAGGCCCTTCTCAGCCGCTCGCCACGGGCACGCCAAGACGCGCCGTTGTCCCGGCCAAGGCCGCCGGTCTGCCGACAGGCCGGCGGCGAGCGGAGAGGCGTACTCTTTGCCGTCGGGTGAGCCTCCGAGCGACGCGAGCACGCCGCTGGCGGACCCGTTCAGCATCCTGCTAAACGGCTGCGGCCGGCGGCCCGGGCAGGCGTGAAACCGTGAAGAGGCTGGGGAGGCCGGCTCGTGATCGCCGGAAACGCGCAACCGCTGAGCGGATCCTTGGCACGGCAGTTGCGCGAGGAAAGATTGGTGGCCCCTCTTGGCCCAAGTTCGAACCTATTTTGAACGCCTGTAGTCGCAGGCTCGGCCACCGTGCGGCCTCCCCCTGCTCCTTGAGCAAGCAGCCCGCCAGCCGCCCCCGGCGGCTGTCATGCTGCTTGCTCCGACCGCTCCCTCCTGAAGAGCCTGTCCCAAGCTTGTCGAAGGATCGGTCGCGGCGTGGTGTGGCCCTCGGCCGGGCCACGCCTTGTCAGTAATCATGCCAAATTGACCCCTGTCATCATGTGAAATTGACCCCTCTCC
>NZ_CEFZDU010000016.1:0-43698 GCF_979578155.1 Candidatus Nitrospira neuquenensis
TCCATTGTGGAGGACTGGATCTCTATCCGACCCACACGAAAGCCTGAAGAGCCGTTTTTTATTACGCCCCATGTGCTCAAGCGAGACAAACCGTACCCCTGTCTCCCGGCTTCCGTCGACGCCAATTGGCGCCGGTACAAGATCAGGAACGGTGATGGACCGAGTCCCCTTGCATTTGACAACCTCTTTTCGGCTGTGGTAGCGTCCGCCGTCCGCGGGTTCGCCCGCCTTGCTCCGGACCCGGCTCCGGGGCCGCTGTTGCGCCGCGCGCAACGAGTCCACGAGGAGGTGAGTGCCGCATGTCGCTCTACGAGTCCATCTTCATCATCCGCCCGTCGCTCCCCGACGAAGACACGCAGAAGCTCATCGAGAAGATGAAGGGCGCCGTCGAGAAACACGGCGGCACCCTGGTCAAGGCCGAGACCTGGGGCAAGAAGAAGCTCGCCTACGAGGTCAAGCGGGAGCGCAAGGGCACCTACGTCTACCTCAATTTCGACGCGGGCGGCTCCACGGTCAGCGAGCTGGAGCATGCCTACCGTCTCGAGGATGCCATCATCAAGTTCCTGACGGTTCGGCTGGAGCAGCCGGCGCCGGTGAAGCCGGGCGTCGAGGCAAAGGAGCCCGACCGTGGCCGGGTTCAATAAGGTCATCCTGATCGGGAACCTGACGAAGAACCCGGAGCTCCGGTACACGCCCAGCGGCACCCCGGTGTCCAGCTTCGGGCTCGCGGTGAACCGCAAGTACCGGCAGGGGGACGAGCTCAAGGAGGAGGTCTGCTTCGTGGATATCGTCGTGTTCGGCAAGCAGGCCGAACACTGCGGGCAGTACCTCAGCAAGGGCTCCGGCGTGATCGTGGACGGCCGGCTGCAGCAGCGCCGGTGGGAGACCGAGGACGGCCAGAAGCGGAGCAAGCACGAAGTCGTGGCCCAGACCATCACCTTCCTGCCCAAGCGGAGCGAGGCGGGCGGGGAGGCGGGGCCGGCCGAGGAGCCCGGCTACGACGTGGATGAGATGCCGTAACGAGGGAGGCGGAGGGTGGAGCGGGGTCGGTTTTTTCAACGGCGGCGGGTCTGCCGGTTCTGTCACGAGAAGATGCCCATCGATTTCAAGGACGTGGGACTGCTCCGCAATTTCCTGACGGAGCGGGGCCGGATCGTGCCCCGCCGGATCTCGGGGAACTGCCTGCGGCACCAGCGGGAGCTGACGGTCGCGATCAAGCGCGCCCGCACGATCGCGATGCTGGCGTTCGCCGAAGAGCGGTGAGCGGGCCCCTCCTCATCGAGGGTGGGCGGCGGTTTGACATCGCGACGGCGCGCGTGTATACACACAGCAGCCCCGGCGGGCGCGCGAGCGGGATCATGGCGCTGCCGAGCTTCCTGATCAGTGAGATTCCCGAGGACGGCCTGCGTCTCTCCTGCGAGGTCGGCGCGGAGGATCTCGCGCTGGAGCCGGAGGACGGGCGCGTCGCCGGCCTTCTGACGCTGGAGATCGAGGTCGAGCCCCTCGAACGGGGCTGTCACGTCACCGGGGCCCTCGCCGGTCCCTTCGTCCGGCAGTGCGTGCGCTGCCTCAAGGATTTCGAGGACGACGTCGTCCTGCCCTTCGCCGTGCAGTTCGAGCGGAAGGCCGAGCCCCAGAAGCGCAACGGCCGCGGCGCGGGCGCCTCGGCGTCGCGGGACCCTTCCGGCGAAGTCGAGGCCCAGTCGGAGGCGGCCGACGCCCAGCCGGAGGATGTGTACGAGTTCTCCGGCGAGCGGGTCGAGCTGGGCGGGATGCTGCGGGAGCAGATCATCCTGGCGACGCCGATGCAGCCCCTCTGCGCCGCGGCATGCCTCGGGCTGTGCCCGACCTGCGGCCAGGACCTGAACGAGCGACGCTGCGGCTGCCCGGAGGCGCGCGGCGACAATCCCTTCGCCGTGTTGCGGGAACTCCGGGACAAGCTGAGACGCTGAACGAGGAACGACCATGCCGAATCCAAAACACAAACTGTCGAGGGCCCGGCGCGACAAGCGGCGCACGCACAAGAAGCTGCGGACGCCGTCGCTGTCGGTCTGTCCGCAATGCCACGAACCGAAGCCCCCGCACTACACCTGCCTGAACTGCGGCACCTACAAGGGTGTCCCCGTGATCGCCGTCGAAGAAGCCTGAGCCCCGCCGGCGCGCGGTGGACGCGGGGCCCAGGGGGCGGGCACAGCATCCCATGAGAATCGCGGTTGATGCGATGGGCGGGGACCATGGGCCGGCCCCCGTCGTGGAAGGCGCCGTCGACGCGGCCGGGACCTTGGACGTCGGCATCCTGCTCGTCGGGGACGAGGTACAGCTCCGGGAGCAGCTCCGCCGGACCGGCGACGCGGCCGGCCGCGTCGAGGTCCGGCACGCCCCCCAGACCGTCGCGATGCACGAGTCCCCCGCGCAGGTTGCCCGCAAGAAGCGCGATTCCTCCATCTGGGTCGCCACCGAGCTGGTCAAGAGCGGCGAGGCCGGCGCCGTGGTCAGCGCCGGCAACACGGGCGCGACCATGGTAGCGGCCTTCTTCGTGTTCGGGGTCATCAAGGGCGTCGAGCGGCCCGCCATCGCGACCTCGCTCCCCACGCTGACCGGCGAGGCGATCATGCTGGACGTGGGCGCGAACGTGGACTGCACCGCCCAGCACCTCCACCAGTTCGGGCTGATGGGGCATGAGTACGGGAAACAGATCCTGGGCAAGCCGAACCCGCGCGTGGGGCTGCTGAGCATCGGCGAGGAGGACACGAAGGGCAACGAGGTCACCAAGGAGGCCTTCAAGCTGCTCAAGGCCAGCCCCATCAATTTCATCGGCAACGTGGAGGGGCGGGACGTCTACAGCGGCACGGCCGACGTCATCGTCTGCGACGGTTTCATCGGCAACGTGGCGCTGAAAATCTCGGAGGGGCTCGCCGACACGATCAAGAAGCTGCTGATGCGGGAGATCGCGGGCTCGTGGCTCGGGCGGCTGGCCTACCCGCTCGTCGCCTCGCCGCTCCTGCGCCTCCGCCGCCGGATGGACTACGCGGAGTTCGGCGGCGCGCCGCTCCTGGGCGTCAACGGCATCTCGATCATCTGCCACGGCCGGTCGTCCGCCAAGGCGATCAAGAACGCGATCCGTCGGGCGAAGGGGCTGGCCGCCAGCCGCGTGAACGAGCTCATCGGGCGGGACATCGAGGAGAGCCTCGCGTCGCCGGGGAGGTCGGGGAAGGACGAGCCTGCGTCATGAGAGCCCGCATCACCGGGACCGGTTCGTACGTGCCGGAGCGGGTCCTGACCAACGCCGACCTCGAGCGGATGGTCGCCACCTCCGACGAGTGGATCGTGGAGCGGACCGGCATCCGGGAGCGCCGGATCGCCGCGCCGGGGGAGGCCGCCTCGGACCTGGGCCTCCGTGCCGCCGAGCGCGCGCTCGAGGCCGCCGGCGTGGCGCCGAGCGAGCTGGATCTCGTCCTGGCGGCGACCTGCACCGGCGACCACCCGTTGCCTTCCACCGCCTGCCTCATCCAGCACCGGCTCGGCGCCGCGCGGGCCGCCGCCTGCGACCTGGGCGCGGCCTGCTGCGGGTTCGTCTACGCCCTGTCGGTGGCGGAGGCCTACGTCAAGACGGGGCTCCGGCGGGTGCTGGTCGTGGGCACCGAGGTGATGTCGGCGATCACCGACTGGACGGACCGCAGCACCTGCGTCCTGTTCGGGGACGGAGCCGGCGCGGTCGTGGTGAGCCCGTCGGAGGACGAGCGGGGCATCCTCTCCACCCACCTCCACGCGGACGGGAGCCTCTGGGACCTGATCTGCGTGCCGGGCGGGGGTTCGCGCTTGCCGGTGAGCGAGAAGGTGCTCGCCGAGGGACGGCAGTACATCAAGATGAAAGGCAACGCGACGTTCAAGGTGGCCGTCAAAACGCTGGAGGAGACGGCGCGGGAGGCGCTCGCGGCCCACGGCCTCTCCGTGGCGGACCTCGACCTCTACGTGCCCCACCAGGCGAACGTGCGGATCATCAAGGCGGTGGCCGCGCGCCTGGGCCTCCCCATGGAGAAGGTCGTGCTGAACATGGATCGGTACGGGAACACCTCCGCCGCCTCGATCCCTCTCGCGCTGGACGAGGCGGTCCGGAGCGGACGGGTCCGGGCCGGCGGCCTGGTGATGCTCGGCGCCTTCGGCTCGGGGCTGACGTGGGCCTCGGCGGTGATCAGATGGTGATCAGCGAGTAGAGAGTATTGCGTCGTGAGGGGTAGTCGCGGAACGAACACGCACCACGGCCCACCCACAACTCATCCCTTGACCGGAGCGAGAGGAGCATGATGGCAACCGACATGAGACCCCTGGACGGGGAGTGGGCGCTGATCCTGGGCGCGTCGAGCGGTTTCGGCGAGGCGACGGCCCTGGAGCTGGCCTCCCTGGGCATGCACATCTTCGGCGTCCACCTCGATCGCAAGGCGACGCTGCCGAACGTCGAGCGGATCGTCGGCCAGATCACGGCCCTGGGCCGCGAGGCGGTGTTCTTCAACGCCAACGCCGCGGACGAGGAGAAGCGCAAGGAGATCCTCGGGGCCATCCAGGCGAAGCTGAGCCAGGGCGGGAAGCGGGGCACCGTGCGCGTGTTGCTCCATTCGCTCGCCTTCGGGACGCTGAAGCCCTACATCGCCAAGGACCCGGCCGATGCGATCGCCAAGGCGCACATGGACATGACGCTGGACGTGATGGCCCACAGCCTCGTGTACTGGACGCAGGACCTGGTCGCGCGCGAGCTGATGGGGCGGGGCGGGCGCATCTTCGCGATGACGAGCGCCGGCGGCGCGCGGGTCTGGAAGACCTACGGAGCCGTGTCGGCGGCGAAGGCGGCGCTGGAATCCCACATCCGCCAGTTGACGCTGGAATTGGCTCCCCTCGGGATCACGGCCAACGCGATCATGGCCGGCGTGACCGACACGCCCGCCCTGCGGAAGATCCCCGGCTCCGACGAGATGATCCGGATGGCCCAGCACAAGAACCCGGCCGGGCGGCTCACCACGCCGAAAGACGTGGCGGAGGCGATCGGGCTGCTGTGTCATCCGAAGGCCCAGTGGGTGACCGGCAACGTCCTCTGCGTGGACGGCGGCGAGTTCATCGTGGATTGAGGGGGATCGGAGGATTTTCCCGTTGACATTCGGAACGGATTCTCCCATATCATACGCCGCTATGGGCTCCGGAATCGGGCTGGTCTTTCCCGGCCAGGGTTCGCAGGCGGTCGGGATGGGCCGGGCGTTCTACGACGGCGCTCCCGACATCCGGGCGCTCTACGAACGGGCGGCGGCGGTCCTGGGCTATGACGTGGCCGCGCTCTGCTTCGACGGGCCCGCCGACCGGCTGAACCTGACGGAATACACGCAGCCTGCCCTCCTGACCGCGAGCATCGCCGCGTTCCGGGCGATCGAGCCCCTCGGCTTGAGGCCGGTCGCGGTGGCGGGGCACAGTCTCGGCGAGTACAGCGCGCTCGTCGCCGCCGGCGCCCTGGGCTTCACCGACGCGGTCGCGCTGGTCCAGAAGCGCGGACGGTACATGGCCGAGGCCGTGCCCTCCGGCAGCGGGCTGGTGGCGGCGGTCCTGGGCCTCGACGCCGCGGGCGTCGCCGAGGCCTGCCGCGAAGCCTCCTCGCTCGGCGTGGTGGCCCCGGCCAACTTCAACTGTCCGGGCCAGGTCGTCATCGCGGGGGAGAAGGCGGCGGTGGAGCGGGCCCTGGAGCTTGCCAAGGCGAAGGGGGGGCGCAAGGCGGTCCGGCTGCCCGTGAGCGTGCCGGTGCACACCCCGCTGATGCGGGGAGCGGCGGATCGGCTCGCGGAGGACCTGGCGCGTATCGCGTGGAAGGACCCCTCGGTCCCGGTGGTCAATAACGCGGACGCCAAACCCATCCGGCTCGCGCCCGAGATCGGCCCGTCGCTGGTCCGCCAACTCCCCTCGCCCGTGCGGTGGGAGGAGTCGGTCCGGACGATGGCGCAGATGGGCGTGACCACCTTCGTCGAGGTGGGGCCCGGCACGGTGCTGTCCGGCTTGATCAAGCGGATTCTGCCGGAGGCGGCGACGCTGAGCGTCCAGGATCCGGCCTCGCTGGAGGCCGCGAGGGAGGCGTTGACCGCGAAGCGCGAGGCGTGAGCCCGTCGCCGAGGGCAGTCGCGAACCCCGACCACGAATCGAGAGAGGCCGATGTCGCTGCACGGAAAGACCGCCATCGTCACGGGCGCGGCTCAGGGAATCGGGCGCGCCATCGCCGAAGCGCTCGCGCGCGAGGGGGCCGACGTCGCCGTCTGCGACCTGGACCCCGGTCGCTCCCAGGAAGCGGTCGCGGCGATCGCCGCGACGGGGCAGCGTGCGTTGAACGTGAAGGTCAACGTCGCGGACTGGGACGACGTCAAGGCCATGGTCGACCAGGTGGTGAAGGAATGGGGCAAGGTCGACATCCTCGTCAACAACGCGGGCATCACCCGCGACGGCCTGCTGGTGCGGATGAAGGAAGAGGACTGGAACCTGGTGCTGCAGGTCAACCTGAACGGCACGTTCCACTGCACCAAGGCGGTGCTCCAGCCGATGGCGAAGCAGCGGTTCGGGCGCATCGTCAACATCGCCTCGATCGTGGGGACGATGGGCAACGCGGGTCAGGCGAACTACGCCGCGTCCAAGGCGGCCGTGATCGGGTTCACCAAGACCGTGGCGCGGGAGTACGCCAGCCGCGGCATCACCGTCAACGCGGTCGCGCCCGGGTTCATCGACACCGCGATGACGCAGGGCCTGCCGGCCGACGTGAAGGAGACGCTCCTCAAGCAGATCCCACTGGGCCGGCTCGGCCGGCCCGCCGACATCGCCGACGCGGTGGGGTTTCTCGTGTCCGAGCGGGCCGCCTACATCACGGGGCACATCCTGCACGTCAACGGCGGCATGCTCATGGCCTGACAGCGGCCGACCCGCCGACCGACGCGACGCAGTACCATTTCTGAACGGAGCAAGGGAGGTCCGATATGGGAGAGGAGGTGGGCAAGCCCATGGCGGTAGAGGATCGCATCAAGAAGATCATCGCCGAGCAGCTCGGCGTGGACGAGGACGAGGTGGTGCCCGAAGCCTCCTTCGTCGAGGACCTGGGCGCCGACTCCCTCGACACGGTGGAGCTGGTCATGGCTTTCGAGGAAGAGTTCGACATCGAGATTCCCGACGAGGACGCCGAAAAGATCCTGACCGTCGGGAAGGCCATGGATTACATCAAGGAGAAGATCTGAGTCGGCGCATGACGGGCGCGCGCGCGACACGACGGGTCGTCGTCACCGGTCTGGGGTTGATCACGCCCCTGGGGACGGGCGTGGAGAAGACCTGGAAGGCGCTCTGCGCCGGCGAGTCCGGCATCGCCCGGATCACCCGCTTCGATCCCGCCGGCTATCCCTCCCAGATCGCGGGGGAGGTCAAGGATTTCGACCCCGCCGCGTTCATCGAGAAGAAAGAGATCAAGAAGATGGATACGTTCATCCACTACGCCGTGGCGGCGAGCCAGATGGCGGTGGATGACGCGGCGTTGAAGGTGACGCCGGAGACGGCGGATCGGGTCGGGGTCTACATCGGCGCCGGCATCGGCGGGCTGCCCGGCATCGAGCATTACCACAAGGTGCTCATGGAGAAGGGCCCCGACCGCGTGTCCCCCTTCTTCATCCCGATGGTGATCATCAACCTGGCGTCGGGACAGGTGGCGATCCGGCTGGGGGCGAAGGGGCCGAATTCCTGCGCCGTGACGGCCTGTGCGACGGGCAACCACTGCATCGGCGACGCGCTGCGCATCATCCAGCACGGCGAGGCCGACGTGATGCTGGCGGGCGGGACCGAGAGCACGATCACCCCGTTGGCGGTGGCCGGCTTCGCGGCGGCGCGGGCCCTCTCCCGCCGGAACGACGAACCGGCCAAGGCGAGCCGGCCCTTCGACCTCGACCGGGACGGCTTCGTGCTCGGCGAGGGCGCCGGCGTGCTGGTGCTCGAGGAGCTGGAGACCGCGCGGCGGCGCGGCGCGAAGGTCTACGCCGAGCTCGCCGGCTACGCGATGACGAGCGACGCCTACCACATCACCGCCCCGCCGGACGACGGCGAGGGCGCGGTGCGCTGCATGGAGCTGGCGCTGGCGGATGCGGGCGTAGCCAAGGAGTCGGTGGGGTACATCAACGCCCACGCCACGTCCACCTTCGCCGACAAGATCGAAACGCTGGCCATCAAGCGGGTGTTCGGCGAGCGGGCCGCCCGGATTCCGGTGAGCTCCACCAAGTCCATGACGGGCCACCTGCTCGGCGCCGCGGGCGGCGTGGAGGCGGTGTTCAGCGTCCTGGCGCTCCACCGCGGCGTGCTCCCCCCGACCATCAACCAGGAGCGGCCCGACCCCGAATGCGACCTCGACTACGTGCCCAACCGCGCCCGCGAGGCGTCGCCGGCGGTCGTCCTGTCCAACTCCTTCGGGTTCGGAGGCGTCAACGCCTGCCTCGTCTTCAAACGGGCCGAACCCTGACCGCCGTGCCGGTGGCCCAGCCCGGCTGATGTCAGCCATGGCGCGATCCCCTCTCGATGCGGCGCAGGCGGCGATCGGGTATCGGTTTCGGCAGCCCCGACTCCTCGACCAGGCCCTGACCCACCGCTCCCACGTCAACGAGAGCCGGGACCGCGGCTGCCGGCACAATGAGCGGCTTGAATTTCTGGGCGACGCCGTGCTGTCGTTGATCGTCAGCGAGCACTTGGCGGGCGCTTTCCCGGAGTCCACCGAGGGCGAGCTCTCCAAGCTGAAGGCCCGCCTGGTCAGCGAGTCGTGCCTGGCCCAGGCCGCCAGGCGGCTGGCCCTCGGCGGTCTGCTGCGGCTGGGGCGGGGAGAAGAGCTGACCGGGGGCCGCGAGAAGAGTTCCCTGCTGGCGAACGCGATGGAAGCGGTGATCGCCGCCGTCTACCTGGACGGCGGGCTGGAGGCCGCGCGCGCGTTCACCCTCCGGGCCTTCGAGCCGGAGTTGCAGGCGCAGGAGCGGCGGGACGGCGGCGAATGGCCTCCGGTCGGGGAGGATTACAAGACGCGCATCCAGGAGTGGTGTCAGAAGCGGTTCGACAGCCTCCCCCGGTACGTGTTGTTGGGGGAGTCCGGTCCGGACCACCAGAAGCGGTTCGAGGTGCAGGTCCGGCTGGGCCGGGACGTGCTGGGTCTGGGGGTGGGACGCACCAAGAAAGAAGCCGAACAGATGGCGGCCAGGGAGGCGCTGCGGCGGATCGACCTGGCCTCAGGGGACGATTAGCGCAGGAGGAGATCATGGCGAAGGCGACGGGGCGGTACCTGGCGATGGGGGTGGCGGCGGCGGTCCTAGCGGCGGCGGTGGGCGGGCTCGGCGGCTCGGCGACCGCCTCGGACAAGGCGCCGGCGGCGGGCAAGAAGGAGACGCGGGCGATCGTCAAGACGAAGTTCGGGGACATCGAGATCCGGTTCTTTCCGGAGAAGGCGCCCAGGCACGTCGAGAATTTCGTCAAGCTGGCCAAGTCCAAGTTCTACGACGGAACGATCTTTCACCGCGTCATCCCCGGGTTCATGATCCAGGGTGGCGACCCGAACACCAAGGACTACAAGAAGAAGGAGATGTACGGACAGGGCGGGCCCGGCTATTCCATCAAGGCGGAGTTCAACGACATCCCGCACAAGCGCGGGATCGTCTCCATGGCCCGGGCCCAGGACCCCGACAGCGCCGGCTCGCAGTTCTTCATCGTGGTCGAAGACTCGCGGTTCCTGGATGGCAAGTACACGGCATTCGGCGAGGTGGTCAAGGGGATCGGCGTCGCGGATAAGATCGTCCAGCAGCCGCGCGATGCGCAGGACAACCCGCTCGACCGGATCGAGATGAAGGTAGAGATCGTCGAGTAGCTCGCGGCGGAGCCGTCCGTCCGCCTCAGCGGCGGTGGTGTGGGTGGTCGCCGGGCTCGTGGCCGTGGCGGTGATCGCAGCCCGACGGTGGGGGCGGGCTTGAGGGCGGGATCATCTGGCCGGGCAGCACGATGCGGCCCTGCACCGATCGGGCGGCGAGCTGCGCGGCGACGTCCGGATGGTGCAGCCGGATGTAGCCGATCAGAGCGTTCAGGAATCGCTGCGACTGCAAGGCGTCGCCGGAGAAGCCGGTGATGAACTTGAGTGTCCGGTCCAGCACCTCCGGCGCCGTCTGGGTTTCCAGGGCCTGCTGCGGCTCCTGCTTGGTGAAGGCCTCGTATTCCTTCTTGAGGTGCTCGGCGAAGACGGGCATCGGGGCCGAGGGGATGTACAGGGGGCTGAGCGTCCGCCGGAGGGCCTCAACGGCGGCGACGACCTCCGCGTCCTGTCCGTCCCGCCGTCCCTGAAAGTAGCCGAAGGCGACGACTTCGATCAGGTTGAACAGCGCGGCCGCCTTCTCGCCCCCCAGCTCGAAGAGCTCCCGATAGAAGTCCCGCCGCGGCTGGGCGAAGCGGTCGCCGAGCCGTTTCTGCTGGTAGTCGTTGTTGGACTCCAGATAGACGCAATCGGCCGGACAGGCGATCCGGACCAGCCGGTGCTCGCCGCAGCACGGGGGACAGATGAGCCCGCCGTCGCCGGCGGCCGGGTAGGCCGGGCAGGGCCGCTTGCCCTTGCGGGTGCCGCAATGGACGCATTTGCTCATCGGCGGTCGTCCTTCCCGTCCGCCGGCCCCTTCAGCGACGGCAGGCCGTAGTCGGCGAGGTTGCGCGGCTTCTTGCCGGATTTCGTGGGTGATTCCAGCCCGTTCATCTCGGCCGCATGTGCGTCGTGGTAGGGGACCAGGATCAGGTGGTTGCGGCGGTCCACGCCGATGTCGGCGGGGGACGGGAGAAACTCCGCGATCACGTCGAAATGCCGGTCCGACCGCATCCGCCACACCTTGCCCGCGGTGTAGTCCGAAACATAGAGCGTGCCCCAGCCGTCGAAGTCCACACCGTCGAGGTTCTGGAACCGCGACGAGAAGAACGAGTTGGCGGCAAGTTCCGTGATCGCACCCTCCGGCGACAACTCGAGAATCTTGCCCTTCTCCCAGCTCACGACGACGATCTGGCCGGTCTTGGGGTTTACCGCGAGGCCGCGGGGACCGGCCAGGGCGGGATCGCGGGCGAGCACCGACACCGCGTGTTGCCGGGAGGGGTCTACACGGAAGACCGTGTTGGAGCCAGGGTCCGAGACGTACAGCAGGTTGCGGCCTTCGTCGTAGGCCACGTCGGCCAAGTCGGTCCGGCCGTCTCCGATCCGGACCTCGGCGACCGGGCGGCCCGTCTTCGTATCGAAGCCGCGCAGGACGTCGAGGTCGGCGACGTAGAGCACGTCCTTGACCACGGCCAGCCCCTTCGGTGCGTGGAGGACGGTCGAGCCGGCCCCGCCCCTGATGAAGTGCAGGTCGAGCGTCTTGCCGTCACGGTCCAGCTTGGTGATGAAGCCCGAGGCGGCCTTCCCCGCCGCGCCATCGTTCGTGTTCGAGATGAAGTACTGGCCCGTCGCCGGGTCGGTGACGAAGCTTTGGGGATTGCGGAGCCCCGTCACCTGCAGCGCCTCGGCCGGCGGAGCCGGGGGCAGAAGCAGGAGGACCAGGCAGGCCAGGGACGAAACCGGAGCCGCGGCGCGGCGCGTGAAGACCGCGAGCCGGGGCTGTCGGCTCCGGATGGGCCCGGCGACCTGGGGGGGTGACGGGGGACGAGGAGGAAGGCGCCGGGGGAGCGAGACGAGCGACACCCGCATTCCCGGCATCGTAGCGGAGGCTTCGAAGGACTGTCAAGGAAGCCGAAAGCCGTGCCGGAGCCGCCCCGATGCGGTCGTCGAGTCTGAGGGGGCGCCGGCTCGTGACCGTGACCTCCGTCTCCCTGACCGATGAGCGGGGTCTTAAGGCCGGGCTCCTCCATGGTCTTCCAGGAGCAGGAGACGAGCGGGGCCTCCGCTGTCGCGCGGGCGGGGCTCGGCGCGCCCGCCCCGCCCGCGTCGGGAGAGGCGGCCCGGGGCTTCATCCCGATCTGCGCCTCGTGCAAGAAGATGCGCGACGAGGTCGGCGACTGGCGCCAGCCGGAGGTCTACCTCAAGGCCAGGACCGGCGCCCAGTTCACGCACGGCGTCTGTCCGGACTGCATGCGGCGCATCTACAAGCTCACCAAGGACCGCCCACCGTTCTGACCGTCCGGGGACCGTTGCGTCGCGGGTCCGCCGAGTCCGCGGTTGGCTTGACTGGCCTTCCGGGGCCCTGCTATGGTGCGGGCCTTCGACGGGCTTCTCATCCGGAGGAGGGGGCTGTGGCGGCACAACTCATCGATGGCAAGGCGCTGGCGCAGGACATCCGCGACCGCATCGGCAAGGACGTGGCGGACCTGGTGGCCCGGACGGGCGTCCGACCCGGCCTGGCCGCCATTCTCGTCGGCGACGATCCCGCTTCAAAACTGTACGTCAAGAACAAGCAGAAGGCCTGCGACGCGGCGGGCATCTACGTGGACGAGCACAAGCTGCCGGCGTCCACCACCCAGGCGGAGCTGCTGGCCCTGATCGAGAAGGTGAACGCCGACCCGAAGGTCCACGGCATCCTCGTCCAGCTCCCCCTGCCCAAGCAGATCGACAGCAAGGTGATCCTGGACGCCGTGTCCCCGCTCAAGGATGCGGACGGCTTCCATCCCTACAACATGGGCCGGCTGGTCGAGGGCATGGCCATGTTCACGCCCTGCACGCCGAAGGGTGTGATCAAGATGATCGAGGCGACGGGCGTGGCGATCGAGGGCAAGCGGGCGGTCGTCGTGGGCCGCAGCAACATCGTCGGCAAGCCGGCCGCGCTGCTGCTGATGCACCGCAACGCGACGGTGACGGTCTGCCACTCCAAGACCCGCGACCTGCCCGGCGTCTGCCGCGAGGCCGAGATCCTGGTGGTGGCCATCGGCCGCGCGAAGTTCGTCACCGCCGACATGGTCCGGGAAGGCGCGGTGGTCATCGACGTCGGGGTCAACCGCCTCGACGACGGTACCTTCGTCGGCGACGTAGACTTCGGCCCCGTGCGCGAGCGGGCCGGGTGGATCTCGCCGGTCCCGGGCGGTGTGGGCCCCATGACCATCGCCATGCTGCTGGACAACACCCTGGAGTCGGCCAAGCGGGCGGCGGGCGTCGCCTAGCCCCGGCCCGTCGGTCGCGATCCCCATGGACAGCCATCGACGCCGCCTGCGGGACGTGCTGGAGCGGGGCGAGTTCGCCGTCACCGCCGAGTACAATCCGCCCAAGGGCACCAACATCACCGCGCTGCTGGACAACGCCAAGCTGCTGGTCGGGCGCGTCCACGGCGTGAACGTCACCGACAACACCGCCGCGGTGATGCGGGCGAGCTCGATCTCGGTCTGCCGCCTGCTCTACGAGATGGGGCACGATCCCGTCATGCAGATCACCTGTCGGGACCGCAACCGCCTCGCTATTCAGACGGACCTGCTGGGCGCGCACCTGCTCGGTATCCGGAACGTCCTCTGCCTGACGGGCGACTACCCGACGGTCGGCGACCACAAAGACGCCAAGCCCGTCTACGACCTCGATTCGGTGCAGATCATGCAAGCGGTCCAGGGGCTCAACCGGGGCCGCGACTGGGCCGGCAACACGCTCGACGGCGCGACGGACTTCATGATCGGCGGGGCCGTCACGCCCGAGGCCGACCCGGTCGGCCCGATGCTGGTGAAGTTCGAGGTCAAGGTCAAGGCCGGCGCGCGGTTCTTCCAGACCCAGGCCATCTACCATCCCGAGCGGTTCGCCGCTTTCATGCAGGCGGTGCGGCCCTTCAAGGTCAAGGTGCTGGCCGGCATCCTGCTGCTGCGCTCGGCCAAGATGGCGGAGTTCATGAACGCGAACATCCCCGGGATCGCCGTGCCGGAGGAAATGATCGCCGAGCTGCGGGCGGCGGGGGACGCGCATGCGCTGGACGCGGGCGTCGAGATCGCCGTGCGGACCATCAAGGCCGTGCGGCCCTACTGCGACGGCGTCCACCTCATGGCCATCAAGGCGATCGACCGCCTGCCGGAGATCCTCCGCAAGGCGGACCTGGGGTGACGCCCATGACGGTCCCCGAGTTTCAGCGGGCCAAGCGCGAGGGGCGGAAGCTCATCGTCGTGACCGCCTACGACGCGCTCTTCGCGCGCCTCGTGGAGCAGGCCGGGATCGACACGATCCTCGTCGGCGATTCGCTCGGCGTCGTCGTGCAGGGCAAGAAGGACACCCTCTCCGTGACGATGGGGGAGATGCTCTACCATACCCGCATGGTGGCCCGGGCCGCGACCCGCGCCCTGGTCGTCGCGGACATGCCCTTCCTCTCCTATCAGGCCAGCGTGGCGGAGGCGGTCCGCAACGCCGGCCGGCTGCTCAAGGCCGGCGCGGCCGCGGTGAAGCTGGAGGGCGGGGCGGTCATGGCCGACCGCGTCGCGGCGATGACCAGCGTCGGCATTCCGGTCATGGGGCACTTGGGCATGCTGCCGCAGTCGGTGCACCGCATGGGTGGCTACAAGGTGCAGGGGAAGGGGGCCGTGCAGGCCGAGGCGCTGATCGATGATGCGAAGGCCTTGGAGGCCGCCGGAGCCTTCGCCGTGGTGCTGGAGGTGATGCCCGCGGCGCTGGCCGGGCGGATCACGGAGACGCTGACGATTCCGACGATCGGGATCGGGGCTGGTCCCCGTTGCGACGGGCAGGTCCTGGTGCTCTACGATCTGCTCGGCCTCTTCGACGACTTCGCGCCCAAGTTCGTCCGGCCCTACGCCCGCCTCAAGGCCGACGCGATCCAGGCGCTGCGCCGGTACCGGGAAGAGGTCGAGAGCGGGAAGTATCCGACCGACTCGGAGAGCTATCATTAGCATCAGGCCGCGTCGCGCGGCACCTGAAACACCCGCCGATCCTCCAGCCGCACCGCCGTCAGGCTCCGCCCATAGACGCAGCCGCTGTCCAGCGCGAGCACCCGCTCCCGGATCCGGAGGCCCAGCGCCGCCCAGTGGCCGAAGATCACGGTGGCGTCGGCGCTCTGGCGGCCCGGCACGTCGAACCAGGGCAGGAAGCCGGGCGGCGCCTCCTCCGGCGGGCCCGTGAACGACAGCCGCATCTCGCCGTCGGCCGAGCAGACGCGCAGCTTGGTGAGGGCGTTGACGACGAGGCTCCAGCGCACCGGACCGGCCAGAGCCTCCTCCCAGCGCGCCGGCGCCCGGTTGCCGAGGAGCCAGGGCGTGTACAGTCGGCCCAGGAAATCCCGATAGCCGCTCCCCCGCAGGACCTGTTCGACCTCCCTTGCCAGCTCGGCCGCTTCCCCCACGGACCACTGGGGGAGGAGCCCCGCGTGCAACAGCACGAGGTCGCCCTCGCGATGGAGCAGGGGCCGATGCCGGAGCCAGACGAGCAAGGCTTCCCGGTCGGGCGCGGCCAGCACGTCGTGGAAGGTGTCCTTGGGATGGGGGGGAAACAGACCGGCTCCGACGGCCAGCAGATGCAGCTCGTGGTTGCCCAGGACCGTCACGACGGCGTCGCCCAGCGCCATCACCCGACGGAGGACGGCGAGGGATTCCGCCCCGCGGTTCACCAGGTCGCCGACGAGCCAGAGCCGGTCCCGCGAGGGATCGAAGGCCACCAGGCTCAACAGTCGGCCGAAGGCGGAGTCGCAACCCTGGATGTCGCCGATCGCGTAGGTGGCCACGAAGACGGGGAGGAGAGGCTCAGGGGTACTTGGCTTCGATAGTGCTGCGCAGGCCGCCGCGGGCGGTGAACTCGCCGGTCACCATGGCCCAGACGGGCCGGCAGGCCGCGACGACGTCCTGGAGGATGCGGTTCACGGCGTTCTCATAGAAGATGCCCAGGTTCCGGTAGGCGTGGATGTAGAGCTTCAGAGACTTGAGCTCCAGGCAGGCCTTGTCCGGCATGTAGCGGAGGCGGATCGTCCCGAAGTCGGGGAGCCCGGTCTTGGGGCAGATGGCCGTGTACTCCGGGATCTCGATCGTGACCTCGTAGCCCTTGTACTGGTTCGGCCAGGTCTCGATCGCCGGCAGCCTCGCCGCCACCCCGCTCTTCGCATGCCGCTCCGCATACCCGAGCCTGGTGGCTCGCTTTTTCGCCTCACGCCTCACGGCCCATCACACCTGCTTCATCCACTCGAGCTGGCCGGCGGCCTCGAGCTGGAAATAGAGGGTGACCCAGGGACAGGGCATCTCCGGATAGACTTCGCAGAACCCTCCCTTGCGGACGCCGCCGCAGGGGCCGTGACTCATGAACTTGGGACACTCGGCCTTGGGGGAGCCGTCGGGGACCGGCGGGCGGTTGTGCACCCCGCCGACGAACTGCTGCGCCCCTTCTTCGCCGGGGATGAGGACCCGTCTCGACATGGCGGCCACTCTACACGGTTTGCATGAATTGGGCAATCTCCGTGAGGTGGAGCTCCCGCACGGCGACCTCGGGTGCGTAGACGACCTCGTCCGAGCCCCAGGGGATGACGGGACGCGCCTCTCCGCCGGCGCCCAGGATGTGCTCGATCACCTGCCGGATGTTTCCGGTGATCCGGACCACGTTGCCCAGCAACGGCGCCGCGAGGCGCCCCTCCCGGATGAGGTAAGAATCCCCGATGATCGTACAGGTGAAGTCGCCGGCGCGCAGGCCCTTCGTCGGATAGGTGTACCAGATCCGGCCGACGTACACGCCCTCGGGCACGAGGCGGAAGAGCTCCTGCCGGGACAGGGGGGGCGACCATTCCAGGAAGAGGTTCGTCGCCGCGATCGCGGGCAGGGCGTCGAACTGCCGACGCCCCCCGGCCCCGAACCGGAACCCGTTCCGCGGCGTTAGCACCTCGCGGTGGTCCCTGGGGCTGAGCCCCAGCTTTTCTCGCGCCGCGGGGTCGCGGAGCAGGCGCTCCGTCTCGTAGCTGTTGGAGAGGACCGCTTGGAGGACGCCGTCCTGGATGAGGTCGGTCCGTCCCGTCGGGAGCCCCTCGCAGGTGATGCGCGCGCTGCCGACCGCGCCGCGCCGCGCTCCGTCGTCGTAGAGCGAGAGCCCGCGCGGCGCGACCGGTCGGCCGATCTGACCCAGGAACGTCGAGCGGCAAGAGGAGAAGGCGTCGGCCTTCAGGCTCGGCAGCAGCACGTGCACGAGCAGGTCGCTGACCGGCTGGGGGCCCAGGATCACGGGGTAGCGGCCGCTCGGGAGGCGCTGCCCGCCGACCGCGGCCAGCGCCCGACGAGCCGCCTCCGCCCCTGCCTCGCCCTTGAACTTGGCCAGGTGGGTCGTCGCCGAGTAGCCGGTGCCCTTGGCCTGGTGTCGCTCGACCATGGCGGTGACGGAGGAGGCGACCATCGTGGACTCGTCGGTTTCGATCGATCGAAACTCGGTGGACCCGACGGCGATCCGTTGCTGGACGAGCGTGAGGTCGCCGCCGACGAGCAGGCCGAGCGAGGCGGGACCCTCGCGCGGGCCGGACAACCCGGCCAGTGCGGCCGGCTCGCCGAAGGCGCGCAGGGCCTCGGTGAGGAGCCGCCAGCCACTCGCCACGACGGCCTCGTCCTTGAGGGTCATGAGCGCGGGGTCGTGCCCGGGGGCGGGCTTGCGCGCAGCGCCGCCCGCCGCGGCCGGCTTGCGGGGGAGGGCGACGAAGTCGGGGTCGGCCACGGCGTTCTGGCGGGCCTTCTCCAGCGCCCGCTTGATGCCGTTCACGGAGAGATCGCGAGACTCGGCGCCGAAGCCGACGAGCGGCGCCGCCGCCCCCGTCCCCTCGGCGAACACCGCGCGGATGCTCAGCCCGAGCGACTCGACGGACTTGGGCTCCTCCACGCCGTGACAGGGAATCTCGGAGGTGTAGTTGAGCCGGCAGAGCCACTGCCTTGTGCAGGAGGCGAACACCTCGGCCGCGCGGATGTCCTTGGTCCGGGCGATCAGGCGGAGCGCTTGCCGCACCGACTGCTTCAGGGCGAGCAGGGTCGTCATAGGCCGGTGAGCCGGGCGCGGCTGCGCATCGTCGGAGCGCCGTTGCCGACCCGCTTCGTTTGCATCGGCTGGCCCTTGCCGCAGGTGGGAATCGGGGTCAGGCGGAAGTCGCGCCCCACCGCGTCCACCTTCATGAGGTAGTCCTTGGTGTCGGCGGTCAGGCCGCCGCCCCGGTAGAGCTGGCCGATCTGGCCCTTGCGGATCTCGTAGACCTTCTGGGCGGAGATGCTGAAGTTCTCCCGCGATTCCGCGATGGAGGGCGTGCGGTGGCCGACGAGGTAGTAGCCGTGGTCCACCTCGCCGATGATCCGCTCGGGGTCGTCCGCGCCGGCGGCGAAGACGGTGTTCGACATGCGGATGAGGGGGACCATGGCCGCCTCGGTGGCCTTGTAGGAGCCGTTGGGCTCGGCCCCGAGGATCGCGGCGGTCTGCCGGCTGTTCATGAAGCCCGTGAACACGCCCCGGTCGATGTGGACGACGCGCCGCGCCGGCGTGCCCTCGTCGTCGTAGGCGTAGTGGCCGAGGCCGGGCAGGCCGGGGTCCGAGTAGGCGGTCACGAGGGGGGAGGCGACGCGCTTGCCGACCTGGGTGTCCCGCAGCGAGCGAAGGAACCAACTGCGGCCCGCGTAAGCCGTTTCCATCTTCAGGGCCCGGTCGAGCTCGGTGGGATGCCCGATGATCTCGTGGGCAGTGAGCGCGTTGAAGTGCGGGTCGGTAACGACCACGACCTCTTTATCGCCGGCCCGGAGGGGGGGCGCATCCGCCAGCTTGAGACAATCCCGCCCCAAGCTCGTGGCGAAGGTCAGGAGGTCCAGGTGCCGGATCGTCTCACTGCGCGTACCCTCGGTGACGACCTCCCAGCCCCGCTGGTGGCCGATGGCGTCCGCCAGGCTCGCCTCAGCTCGGTCGTTCTCCACGACGACGGAACAGAAGCCCAGGGTGGCGGCGAACGATTGGTCGAGGACCGCTCCCTCCGAGCTCACGAAGAGGGATCGGGTGAGACCGGTGGTGGACGACACGGCGTTGAACCGGACGGCGGAGCCGAGCGCTCGGACGGCGCGGCTCGCGTCGGTGGTGACGCGGACCACCTCCGCGAGGGGGACCGAGCGGGGGTCGATGGCGTACTCGGCCTTGACTGTATCCTGCCGGACCTCGATCGCCGCGAGCGGCAACACCGCGAGGCTCCCGCCGAGGCCACGGTACCGCTTTCGGGCGTCCTCCTTCTGCCTCGCGTTTTCCATGGCGCGGTCGTAGGCGCGCCGGATGCCCGCCCGCAGCAGGTCGGCCAGGCGCGGCATGTCCGCGTTGCCGAGGCGATGCCCATAGTAGCCCGGCGCGGGCAGGGTGGCGCCTGCCAGGACGCGGACACCGAACCCGAACAGGCATTCGTCCTGGGCGATCCTGCCGGCGCCGTTTTCCGCGCGGGCCGATTTGATTTCCGAGAGCTCGAGGCGCAGGTCGAGGTACTGACAGTGTCGGAGGCGCTTATGGAGGTCGCGTGCGAGATCGGATACGATCCGCTTCAGCCGGTCGAGACTTTCAACCGTCAGTGGCTTGGTGCCGAGGGTCCTCGCCATGTCCAGCGAGCCTCCAGGACCGGGAAGCCGGGCGGTTCAGGATCGGACGCTCTCCGTTCAGTCGGGTGAACCTGGGGAATTTGCTGAAATTCCGGCCATTATAGGGATTCCCCCCTGGAGGGTCAAGCGCCGTGCCGGGACTCGGCGCCCATGGATGGCATCCCCGAAGCGGCGTCCTGTTAGGGCCAATGGCCTACCTGCTCCCGCTGGGGGTAGGCCTTCTTTCGGAGGCCGTGGGCCTTCTGTTAAGTTGCATTGATATCCGTGAAGTTATACGATCCACCCCACGAGGTCCGGTCGATCACGGACGAGCCAGTTTGCATTTGACATGGCTCGTCGGCCTTTGCTAGACTCGGCACCTCAAATGCCCAGTTCTGCAAGGATTTTTGACCTTTACCCGCGTGGCGTCGGGCCACCGAACGCGGAACGGCTACGGGTCCCCATTCACGCTGATCATCCCATGAGCCAGCAGCGCCGGTCCGATTCGTCGGACATGATCCCGGGCCTGCGTATCATGACAAGGGAGGCGGTCCTATGAGTCTCGACTACGTCAAATTCACCCCCGGATTCGACAGGTTCATGCCGAAGGAATATCGGGACATGGTCGAGCACGGCCCCTTCGGGAAGAAGGTCACCGTGTCGCAGATGGGGACCTTCAAGGAGATCCTAGAGGAGCACCCCATGTGCGCGGGGTGCGCGATGACACTGTTCATCCGCCTCGCCATGATCTCCTTTCCGAACCCGGAGGACACCATCACGGTCGGGACGGCGGGATGCGGCCGGCTGTCCATCTCGCAGGCGGCAATCCCCTTCGTCTACGGCAACTACGGCGATCAGAACGGCGTCGCCTCGGGCCTGTCCCGCGGTCTGCGGCTGCGCTTCGGCGACAAGCCCAAGGACGTCGTGGTCATGGTCGGGGACGGCGGCATGGCCGACATCGGCTTCTCTTGCACGCTCCACTCCTGGTTCCGGAAGGAGAAGTTCACGACGATCATGCTGGACAACGAGGTCTACGGCAACACCGGCGGCCAGGAAAGCGGCATGACCAACCGAGGCGCTGTCCTCAAGATGGCCCCGCTGGGCAAGAAGTTCGAGAAGATGGACATGGTGTCCATGGCCAAGGTCGCGGGCTGCGCCTACGTCGCGACCGTGGTGCCCAACAACCCGCGCCGCGTCGAGAGCGTGATCAAGAAGGCTGTGCTGATCGCCCGGGAGGTCGGCCCCACCTACATCCAGGCCTACACCTCCTGCAACATCGAGTATGCGATCCCGACCGACAAGGTCATGGAAGACGCCAAGAACGTCGAGAACGACCGCTACGCGTTCTCCGAGTACATCACCGACGACGCCAAGCAGTACCTCGCGGATCGGTACGGGTACAAGGAATATCTCCCGAAGCCCGCCGCCGCGGCGCCCGCCATCTCCAAGGGGTAGCGGGACCGGACGACACCGGCGCGGCGAGATGATCACTGCGTGAAGGAGGAGCGGCGATGGCGAAGCGCTTCAACATCCGGATGGCTGGCGTGGGCGGACAGGGCGTGGTGACCGCCTCCCATATCCTCAGCACCGCCGTGATCAACGCGGGCGGGGAGAGCACGATCGTCCCCTTCTACGGTTCCGAGAAGCGGATGGCCCCGGTGGAGAGCTACGTGCGGGTGTCCGACGAGCCGATCTACGAGATCGGCGAGATCACATTCCCTCACATCATCATCATCTTCCACCCCCAGGTCATCACCCACGGCAAGTCCTACACGATGCCGTTCTACTTCGGGCTGAAGGAGGACGGGATCGCGCTGATCAACCACGACGGGCCGATGAAGTTGGAGAAGGACCACCAGCGGGAGCTCGAGGAGCGGCGCGCGAAGCTCTACTTCCTGCCGGCCACCAAGATCTCGCTGGACGTGTCCGGCATGGACCTCGCGACCAACATGGCGTTGATGGGCGCGATCGGCGCCATCACTGGCCTGACTAACATGGATGCGCTGACCCAGGCGGTGAAAGATCGCTTCCTGGGCAAGGGCTTCGTGGTGTCGGGCGGCACGGCGGCCCTCGACAGCGTGGTCGAGCGGAAGTTCAAGAAAAAGCAGGAGCTGATCGAGAAGAACGTCGCGGTCATCCGTTCGGCGTGGAACTACGCGGTGGACCACGGGTGGGCGGCCCCGACGGTGGTGCGCGCGGAGACCCCTGCCGAGGTCAGCGCCTGACCCTCACACCGTAAGGAGCGTTCATGTATCTGGTGGCCGATATCAACGTCGACATCTGTGCGCAGACGAGCTGTAAGCTCTGCACGCAGTTCTGCCCCGAAGCGAACACGATCCTCTACAACCCCGACTTGGGCAAGGACAAGGGCTACAAGTACGGAGCCGCCTACGTCGCGGTGGACCGGTGTAAGGGGTGCGCCCAGTGTGTCTGGGTCTGCGACAACATGGCCAAGCACAACGCGATCAAGATGGTCATGATCGACCAATTGCCCCATGCCGCCACGACCAACCACGTTGAGTACAGCGACAAGGGGGCCATCGCCAAGCTGGTAAGCCCCGTCGAAGTCCTGGACTAACCCGTAGCCACGGAGTAGGAGATCGGAGTGGACACGACGACGCAGCACAGCGATCGGATCATCGTGCCGGGCCCGGCCGGCTTCCATCCGCCGTCGGCGGCTCAGCTCGGCGTGATGTTGCCCGATCCCGGCCAGGGGCTCATGTACGGGCTGCTGGAGCCGAACGAAGAGAAAGTCATGGAGGAGATCGCGCGGGTGATGCTCACCAGCCCGAACGCGACGATCTTCCCCGGCCCCCTGGTGTTGTGGGCGTGGAACCATCACGCGGTTGAAAAGGCCCAGGCCGTCCTGGAAATCGCCGCGCAGATTCCCGACGTACTGATCATCCCCATGCCCGACTACCGGCCCAAGTATCCCAAGATCGATCACGAGGAGGTGATCAACCCCAACCACCCGAACCTCACGATCTGGGGCAACAGGATTGAGGCCTGCATCTTCGTCGGGGTCCACTGCCACTACGCCAACCTGACGCTCAAGATGATCCGGGCCGGCACGAATTGCTGCACGAGCGCCCTCTGCGCGGAGCAGGGGCACGAGGATGCGATGATGACCGTCCGGGATTGCGACGCGGCCAAGCTGCGGCGGATGGCCCAGGTCGTCAAGCGCGTCCGCGAGCAGATGGGGATCAAGCTGCCAGAGGACGGCGAAAATGTCCGGTTCACCGGCACGCAGTCGAAGGTACACGGGGGCAAGACCCACACCAACCCGCTGGTCTTCATGCCGACGCCGGGCGGCGTCGCCAGCGCCGCGGCGTTCGGGCATCGGGCCGAGCACATGGAGCGCGAAGCCTAGGCGGCTCCGGGCTCGCCGAGAACGAGAGGTGCGACGATGAGTGAAGCACTGGAACCCCAGGTCAAGACCAACCCCCAAGGCGATCCGATCACGAGCGTGGCTGCCCCCAAGGTCGATGGCAAGAAAGACCCCCACGCGGAGGCCAAGAGGCAACGGGTCGTGACGCCCGAGTATATGTTCTTCGATGCGCCGCGCACGAAGGAGTTCATCACGGGCAGCGAGGCCGCCAAAGAGGCCGTGCGCCGCGCGAACGTGGACTTTGCCGTCGCCTATCCGATCACCCCCCAGAGTGAGACGATGCAGCTCATCGGCGTGCTCTACGGGGAAGGCTACGTGAAGGAGTACTACCGGGGCGAGGAGGAGTACGGCGTGATGTCGGCGATCGCCGGCGCTTCACGCGCAGGGGTGCGGTGCTTCACGGCGACCGCCGGCCCGGGCACGCTGCGCGGCCTCGAGCCGATCGCGTCGTGGCCGGGCCACCGGCTGCCGGCCGTGTGTATGTTCACCTGTCGCGTGGTCAACGCGCCGCTCGCGATCCAGCCCGACAACATCGAAATCTCCTACCTGCTGAACTGCGGGATGATCGTCTTTCACGCCGAGAACCAGCAGGACATGTTCGACTTCATCATGAAAGGGTTCATCATCAGCGAGATGAACGACGTGACCCTGCCGGTCGGCGTCTGCTGCGACGGCTTCTTCGTGACCCACGCCCGCGGCTACGTCCATATGCAGGAGAAGGGCATCAAGCTCCCGCCTCGTGAGGCCTGGCGTGGTGCGGTGCCCGTGCTGGACGCGGAGAATCCGCCGGCCCGCTTGTCGCGCGACGCTCCGGTGCAGAAATCCAACTTCATGGCCTACAACATCCACGCCGTCTGGCAGCAGGAGGTGTGGGCCGCCGTCGAGCGGTCGCGCAAGTACATCAACAAGTTCATGGGTGGGCTCTGCACGGCGGAGCACGTCGAGGGCGCGGATGCGGTACTGGTTGCCTCGGGGAGTGCGGTCGCCCAGTCCCGCGAAGCCATCCGCATCTGCGCGGAGAAGGGCATCAAGGTCGGGCTGGTCAAGATCCGGTCGCTCCGTCCCTTCCCGACGGTGGAACTCCGGCAGATCCTCGGTAAGTCCAAGCTGGTCGTCGTCCCGGAGTTCAACTACGTCGGCTGGTTGGCCAAGGACGTGGCGGCGGCCATCTACGGCCACTCCAAGGCGAAGATCATCGCGGGGCCGCACGTCTACGGCGGGCAGTCCATGCCGGTGGAGCTGATCGTGGACGAGGTGATCTCCGGTCTGACGGGCAAGAAATCCAGCAACGTCCCGATGTCCGCGATCATGGGCACGGACGTGGACCCGGCCGCGGTCGCCCACTTCATGCAGAACATCTGACGCCGGCGTAATGGCGTGCACCGCAAGAGCCCGATCCCGCAGGGGATCGGGCTCTTTGTTTTTGGAAGTTCTCAGTCGGCGGTGCTCGTGTGGACTGCGGACGGAGCGCTGAGCACGGCGTTACGACTGCAGGTCGTCCTGGACGAACTCCTCGCTGTCCGGCATGCCGTAGGCGATGAACTTGGCGTAGGAGAGATAGATCATGCTGCTGTCGCGCATGGCCCTGGCGCCGTGGGTCATGCGCTCCAGCTTAGTGGCGTCCGAGCCTTCGGAGGAGCGCAGGCGCTCGACCTGAGCCTCCAGGGCCTGGTTGTAGCGCTGCATCGCGCGTTCCACCTCGAGATAGGCTTGCATGATTTCGCTGGTCATGGGTGCTCCTTCGATGCTGCCGCAGGATACCCCACCGCCTTCGGGAGGGTCAACCGGCCAGCTCCCGCGGCGCCTGTCGGCGGCGCTCCGGCTGGCCGTGGCGAACGGTCAGGGGCCGGACCTGGACTCGTCCGTCGCCGACCCGGAGCTGTGCCGCGCCGTCGCCCGGCTGTCGGCGCTCTTCACGCGGGAGCGGCGTGACCTTCAGGGCGGCTATTGGGAGGAGGCCCCCCTGCGCCGCGCCTACCTCGCCTATTTCCTGCCGGTGAACCTCGCCAAGGTCCAAGCCCTGCTTGCCGAACTACCCGAGGAATCGTCGGGCCCGCCCGCTGCGCCATGTCCCTTGACGGTCCTGGACGTGGGCGCCGGCCAGGGCACGGCGACATTGGGCTGCCTCGATTGGATCAGCCGAGGGGGGGCGGCCGGGCGTTCCGTCAGGGCCGTTGCGGTCGATCGCGCCGAGACCGCGCTCGCGGACTGCCGAAAGCTGTGGGAAGGCTATGTCGGTAGAGCGCCGAGCGAAGAACACCGCCTGGCCACGCTCCGGCTGGACCTCGATCAGGCCTCGGCGCTTGAGCGACTCGGGACGGAACAGCCGGGCCCCTATGACGTGATCGTCCTGGCCAACTGCCTCAACGAGCTTTTCACTCGCGCCGGAGACCCGGTGGCGCGGCGCGCCGGCCTGATCCGCCTGTTGTTGCCGCTCCTGGCGTCCGACGGCACGCTCATGGTCATCGAGCCGGCCTTGCGGGAGGCTTCCCGTGGTCTGCACCGGGTGCGGGATCTTCTTTTGGCTGAGAGGCGCTGCACCGTCTACAGCCCGTGCCTGCACGAGCGGCCCTGCCCGGCCCTGATCAAAGAGACGGACTGGTGCCATGAGGAGCGGCCGTGGGAGCCGCCCCCGCTCGTCGCGGCGATCGACCGGCAGGTCGGTCTCATCAAGGACGCGCTGAAGTTCTCCTACCTGCTCCTGCGGAAGGACGGCCGCCGCATCGTTCCGTGTCGTTCCGATGTCTATCGCGTGGTCAGCGAGCTGCGGGTCATGAAGGGCGAGAAACGGGTCTGGTTGTGCAACGAAGCCGGAAGGCCGGAGGTGGGCCGACTCGACCGCGCACGCTCCGCGTCCAACGCGCCGTTCGACGACTGCCGCCGCGGGACGATCGTCCGGATCAGCGAGATCGTGCGGCGGGAGCGGAAGGGGCGGGAGACGACCGTCGGGCGGGTCCCGGGGTCCGCGGCCGTCGAGGTGATCCGGCACCCGTGACCCGCCCGCCCCGCGACGGGGAGCATCGCGCCAGCCGACGGCTCTGCTCTACGGATTGAAGACCATGCGCGGCCCCGAGCCGGGCGGTGCGCAGGTGTACGTGACCTCCTGGCCGGGCGTCGCCGCCAGGCTACGCAGGGTCGAGTCGCTCACGTTCGTGGAGCCGTCGTCCGGGATGAACAGGTTGAGGCTCGGGTCATAGAGAAAGCCCTTGATGCGCCCGCCCTGCGCGACCTTCGCCACCAGGTCGCACTCCGTGACGGTCCCCCCGAGAGCCTTCGAGGGGAACGACGAATTCGCCCGCTGCTTGAACAGGTCGATCCGGGGCCCGACCGCGGAGCCGTTGCCGCCGGTGAGAGTGACCTGCTGGCCGACGATGGGGGCCAGGTCGCTGTCGAAGGCGAGCATGAACTGCACCATGTCGCGCCGGGTCGCGTCCGGATTGAGGAGGGGGAACCCGCTGTTGGGCGTCGGCCGGAACACGGAGGCCGTGAAAAAGCGGAACATCGTGTCGATCCCGCCGTCGTTGGTGAAGCCGAATCCCCGGATCTGGTCGCCCATGAAGCCGCTGTCCGGTGCGTCGAAGGTGTCCACCCGTGGAGCGCCGAACATGCCGACCTTCGTGTACAGGTTGCGCAGATGCGGGACCTTGAAGATCTGCGGGAGCACACCCTCGAAGCTGCCGTTGCGGTTGGTGCCGAACAGGCCCTGGGCCGGGTCCAGGGCATGGCAGCCGTTGCAGTTGAAGCCCTGGAAGGTCGTGCCCAGGCCGCCGGGCAGGGGGATGTTCAGTCCGTCGGAGGGGCGGGAGCCGAAGTAAAAGTCCCGGCCGCGGCGCTGGCTCGGCGTCAGCGAGTTGTCGAGCGCGCGCGCGGGGTTCGGCGGCGGCAGGACCTGGAGCTGGAAGTCCGTGAACCGCCGCATGTCCGCGGCCGTGGGCGGCACGTCGCTCCCCACCAGCCCCTCGAAGGCGACGATGAAATTGTTGAACGAGAGGACGGGGTCGAAGGGATCGGTCCCGAAGAAGCCGGTGGCCCGGTCGCCTCGCCAGTGCATCGCGCCCGAGTGCCGTAGGCCGCGCAGGGTCTGCGTCGTCATGGGGCCCTTCATCGGGTGGAAGTCGTCCACGTTGCCCGTACCGTTCACGTCCCCTCGGAAATTGAAGAGCGTCTTTCCGATGAGGAGGGCTTGGGGGTCGCCGAAGATGATCGGCAGCGGGTTCTTCGTGACGACGTCGTCGGGGTTGCCGAGGTCCCAGGCCAGGTCGTCCAGGTCGCCGAAGATGTGGCAGCTCGCGCAGGAGGCCTCGCCGTTGCCGGAGAAGCGGGTGGCGTCGTAGAGCATCGGGCGTCCCTGCACGACGGAGAGCGGCTCGGGGTTGGGCAGCGCCTGCACCGCGATTTCCTGCTTCGTGCCGAGGTCGATCACCTTGACGGCGTTGTCGAAGCGGGTCAGGACGTAGAGCCGGTTCCGCGCCTCGTCCAGCGCCAGCCCGCCCGGCCCGCCGCCGCTGACGGGCAGGTAGTTCTCGCTGATCGTCTTCGGGTCGAAGCTGTCGGCCTCCAGGGCCGCCGTGTCGAAGACGCCGACCTTGCTCGACCCGAAGGCCGCCACGTAGAGCGTCCGGCCGTCGCTCGTCACGGCCATGTCCAGCGGCGTGGAGAGGCTGTGCTCCTTGGTCGTGGGGTCGAAGCCGGGCCTGCCGGCCAACTGGCCGTAGTCGATGTGCTTGTTGAGGTGGCGGGGCGCGACGGTCGAGCCGGCAATGACGGTCACGCGCGTCTCGGCCAGGTGTCCCTGCACGGTGTGGCCGCCGAAGATGCCGGGACCCTCGAAGCGGACCTGGTTGAACGCCTCCGTGTTGGAGACGTAGAGGACGCCGGTCGCCGGGTTGGCGACCATGTTGAACAGCGTGGTGCCGACGTGGGCGAACGACGCCGTCTGGGTCAGACCGTTCGCGTCCAGGGCGAAGACGTCCAGGTCCGGGAGCCGGAAGCGGACGGCATGGTCCCAGATCCGGTGCAGCTCATCTTCCCAGTGGCCCGAGTCCTCGTTGAACTTGACGATCAAGCCGACCTCCGGGGCCTGCTTGCCCTCCACGTTGGTGGCGGGGCCGGGGTTGCCGCCCGGCGAGATCGAGCCGTTGAAGTTCACACAGGGCTGGGAAGGCTTGAAGCCGGGGCAGACGAGGAATGGCATGACGGTCGTCGTCTGGTTGCCGGTCTTGAAGCCCGCGACGTAGACCCGGTTCCTGTCCGGGCTCACCGCCAGCGCCCGCGGGGTGTCGGTGAAGACGCTCATGATCTTGACCGGCCGCCCGCCAAGGCTGTTGCCCAGGTCGGCGGGGTCGAACACCCAGACGTCCGCCCGCGGGACGCCGGGGGTCGTGAGCTTGGGATCGCCCGCCCCCGGGACGTCGGTCAGCGAGGGGTTGGTCCGATGCTGGCCGCGGTGGGCCGTGGTGACGAAGGCCCGCCCCGCAGTCCCCGCGAAGACGATGTCCCGCGGCTCGTCGCCCACGAGCAGAGTGCGGCTCACGTGCGGGGTGCCGGCGAGGGTGACGATGCTCACGCTGTCCGACAGGTGGTTGACCACCCAGACCTCATTGTCGCTCCGCGCCGCAACGGCCACCGGCTCCAGCCCGACGGGGACGCGGGCCTCCGGCACCAGCCCGGCCGGCGTGATCGTGAAGATGTCCAGGGTGCCGTTGGGCGTGTTGGCTGCGAAGAGCCGCGTGCCGTCCGGCGACAGGGCGAGCGGACGCACCGGGCCGCTCTCGAACTCGACGAAGGACGGCGGGTTGGGGGAGGCGGCCAGCCGCTTGCTCAACAACGGCGCGCCGAGGAACGAGCCGGCTGCGACGAGGGTGACGGCCAGGATGACCAGCGATTGCTTCCGGACCCGACGGGACATCGCTCGGCGCATGGCGCAGCCTCCTTAGCTGTGGACCAGCCGTAGGGGGCGGCGCGGTCGCGCCGCCCCCTTGATCGCGGCGGGCACGATACGCCGAGCGGGGAGGTCGGTCTATCCACGTAGGGGGGTGGTCGGAGAGGGCCAGACACCAAGCGGGCGTCGACTGGGGCGGGAAGTATTCCTGTCGGCATGTCCTGGCTTGTCGGCCAGGGTCGTGCGCCAGCTCTGGTGGTGGAGCTGCCTTCACCGAGGGGGCAGGGCGCGGCCCTTCACCTGCACGGTGGATCGTGCAGGGGGGAGAGCGTATAGGCTCGATCGAGCGAAGGCTAGTCCGCTTCCGGCTCGGAGCTGCCGTGCCGGTGGGTCACGCGGTCTTCGTTGAAGAGCTCTTCCATCTCCTCCGCGATCAGGTCCCGGTCGTTCGGGACCGACACGAGAGGAATTTCCTTCCGCGGCTTGGCCGGCTCCGGCTCGTCGTGCGGCGGTTTGGCCTTGTCGGCGTCCTGGGGGGGCTTCGGCGGTTGCATGGGGGGCTCCTTCCGGCGCGGGCGCCTACTCGAAGGCTTCGAGGGACGAGCGCTCGGGAAACTGGTGGCCGCAGGCCGTGCACGTCACGAAGTAGATCGCTTCCCGCACCGACATGACGATTCGGAAATCGAGGCCCACGCCACGGTTCTCGCAGGCGGGGCAGGAGATGGTCTTCAGATGGTAGGGCATGTCCGGCTGTGTGCGCAGGTAGAAGTCCATGTCCGTGTGGACGGGGAAGGTGTAGCGGCAATCCAGACAGACCCCCTTCCAGTCCCCGTCGGCCTTAAGGCTCCGCCGGTCGATCCCGAACCGACTCTTCTTGCAGATGGCGCACCGGACCGTCGCGAGGCGAGCTTCCACCTGCTCGACGCTGACCCTCGGCATGGGGCGTGCTCCCTCCATGAGGCCGTCCATCACAAGCGCCGTCAGTATACCGACCGCTTCTGCGGTTCTGCAACCGAGGCGGCGGGCAGTGCGGCGCGGCCGGCCCTTGCGAACGGGGGGCCGGGGCGATAGCATGGACCCGGGAACGGGGGCGGGAGGGCCGTGCCCCCGGCGTGGCGGACGGGACAGGGAGGAGCGGGGATGGCCGGCTTGATTCAGAAGACCTTTGCGGTGCCCCCGCTCGGCTGCAATTGCACCATCCTCGGCGATCCGGTGACAAAACAGGCGGTGGTCGTGGACCCGGGCGGCGCCCCCGAGCGCCTGCTCAAGACCATCGAGGAGCTGGGCCTGACCGTGGTCGCCATCCTGCACACACACGCCCACTTCGACCACTTCCTGGCCTCCGGGGAGATGCGCCGCGTCACGGGCGCCGCCCTCTGCGTGCATCGGGAGGACCGCGGCCTGTGGCAGGCGATGGACGTGCAGTGTCGGGCGTTCGGCGTGGCCTCCGCGCCGGTCCCCCCTCCGGACCGCTGGCTCCGGGACGAGGAGGCACTCATCGTCGGGGGACTCGCGGGCGTCGCCCTGCACACACCCGGCCACACGCCCGGCTCGATGTGCTTTTACTTCGCCGGTGAGCGGCTGCTGCTGTCGGGGGACACGCTGTTTCGCGGCGGCATCGGCCGGACGGACCTCTGGGGCGGGGAGTACGACGCCCTCCAGCGGTCCATCCGCGAGCGGCTCTTCGCCCTCGAGGAGGCCACTCGCGTGATCACTGGACACGGCCCTGAGACGCTGATCGGATGGGAGCGCGAGATGAATCCCTTCGTCACGGGCTAGCGGCCGCCCGGTGCGACCTCCGGCCCGGGCCGGGCGCGTCGCATCCGGCCGCCGCGAAGGAGGAAGCCATGAGGTACGCCGGTCTGACGCTGATCGTGGGGATGGCCGCCGCACTGACCGTGGCCGTCCCGGCACCCAACCGCGCCGCGGACCCCGCGCCGCCCCAGCCCAAGGTACAGATCACGGAGGTGGACGTTCGTCTCTCGGACCACGGGCCCGTGGTGCTGCTCAAGGCGGAGAACAAAACGATCCCGATCTTCGTGGACGCGACCGTCGCCGGCTCTATCCAGGAGGCGCTGACGGGCCAGCGCCTGCGCCGACCCCTCTCCCACGACCTGATGCACGCGATCCTCGACGCCTTCGGGGGCAAGGTCACGCAGGTCGTCATCACGCTCAAGGATGGCATCTACTACGCGGACTTGACGGTGTCGATGAAGGAGGCCTCGAAGGTGTTCGACAGCCGCTCCTCCGACGCGATCGCGCTGGCGATTCACTTCAAGGCGCCGATCCTGGTCAGCCGGGAGCTGTTGGAGTCGGCGGGCAAGACGCTGCCGCCGGCCTCGGACGCCCTGACGTTGTGAGGAGCGGGGGCGGGGCGAAGGCGGTCAGGGCCGGTCCATCCGCTCCTTGAGGAGCTGGAGCCGCCGCTCGGCCGACCGCTTGATGAATTCGGTGTTTTCCTTGAGGTGCTGCTCCGCCGAGATCTTGCCCTCCTGCCGCCGCTTGAGCTGTGCCAGGCCGAACCGGGCCATCTCTGGCGCGGCCTCGTCGTTGATCTCCTTCCACAGCGCCTCGCACCGCGGCTGCCGCTCGCGCGGGTAGGCGTCGCAGGGCTTGTCCGCCAGGCTCGATGCGGGCGCCAGGATCAACGAGGTCAAGACCGACCAACGCAGGGAGCGCATCTTCGTGAATCTCTCCGCGGCCAGGCCCGCATGCTAGCACAAATCCCCCTCTTCGATCCGACCTTGCTCGATGGGCTGCTCGGAGAATTCCGGCGCGATGTCCGCCGGCTGCTGTTGGAACTGTGCGACGAGCTGGAGGACGGCTCGCGCGGGACGGCCGAGGCGCTGTCGCTGCCCGCGCTCTGGTTCCGCGCCCTGGCCGATGTGCTCAAGCCGGAGGACTGGGGCGGCTGGAAGGTCGTCGGGTGGGTCGAGGGGCTGAACGATCTCCTCTACTGGCTCGACGTGCAGCGGCAATGGGCGCGGGAGCGCGACCCCCGCGCCTTCATCGAGGCCCTCTACGCGGAATGCGAGGAGCAGTTCTACGAGCACGGCTATCGGGAGGAACTCTTCCCGACCGGCGAGCCGCTGGCCGCCGGGTTCACCCGCCGTCTGGACGGGCTCTGTCGTCGGCTGGCCCGTGAAGTCGTGGACGAATCCCTGTGGCTGGCGCCCAGGCAGCTCTGCCGGTGGCTGGCGCGGCGGGGCGGCGCCGGCCGTCCCGCCCGGTGGAGCGTGCCCTGTTCGCTGGGGCCCAACTTCGAGCGCGCGGAGCCGGGTGGCTGCCTGCCGATCGGCCCGGAGGGCGCCTGCCTCCATGCGCCCCTGCCGGTCCGGCGGGCGTTGGCCGACCCCGGCGCCCGCCCGATTCTGACCGTCGGCGGGGGAGGCATGCATCTTCGGATCGGGCGGCGGTCCTGGCCTATCCTGACGATGGCGCCTTCGCCGCGCTGGCATTGGCGGCTCGTGCCGCCTTCGTCGCTCCGGCAATGGGGGATGACCCTCGGCGGGGTGCTGGTCTACGGGCGGGACCGGACGCCCCGGCGGGTGACCCAGCCGCCGCCGGGGCTCCCGGAGCGGATCGGGCTGGCGTTGTCGGTGATCGCGGAAGCCTGGCCGGAAGGGGCGGCCAACCTCCGGCGTTTCACGTCCCGCATCGCGCCGCTCCGCGCGCGCGGCGTCGTGAGTTTCAGCTATCGGCACCGGCCCGGCCTGTCCTTCATCAATTGCTTCGACCGGGACCAGCTCGACTTGATCGACGACCTGATCCACGAGAACAGCCACCACCACCTGAATCTGCTCCTGCGGAAGTATCCGATGCGGCGGGATGATCGGCACCTGGAGGTCTTCTATTCCCCCTGGCGGCGCAGCCTCCGGCCGTTGCACGGCATCCTCCACGCAGCGTTCACCTTCACGATGGGCGCCCTCCTGTTCGAGCGGCTGTCGCGCTGGGGCGAGGGCCGGTCCGAGGCCGCGCTGCGCGCCGTCGGGCTGACCGGGCGGGACCTCCTCCGCGCCCGCGCCCGGTGCCTGGAGGAGGTGGAATCGGTGCGCTATTCGATCCGGGACCTGCGGCACGCGGCTGACCGGCTGGGTTGGCTCACGCCCTGGGGCGCGCGGTTGGTGGAGGCGTTGGATCGCGAGATCCGGCTCGCCGTCCGCCGCATCGCGCCGCACCGGCCCGCGGTGCTCCGTTCGGCCTTCGGACCCGCGCTCCGGCGCCATGGGCGCGAGCTCGACCGGGCGCGCGCGGCCTATCCGCCGCCGCCCGCGTAGCCCCGGCGCCTCCGCCGATGCGCTCGGGGCTTTACTTGCCGGAGGGGCGTTGCTATAACCGTCGGGCCGGACGAGGGAAGTGGCGTGATGGACGCGTTCATGCAGGCGGCGATCGAAGAAGCCAGGGCGGGGGGACGGGACGGAGGCATTCCCATCGGCTCCGTGCTGGTTCGGGACGGCCGGATCATCGGACGGGGACGCAACCGACGGGTGCAGGACAACGATCCGGTCGTCCATGCGGAGATCGACTGCCTGCGCCGGGCGGGCAGGATCGGCCATTACCGCGGGGCCGTGCTCTACTCGACGCTGATGCCCTGCTCCCTCTGCGCGGGCGCGGTCGTCCGGTTTGGGTCGAGAGGGTCGTGGCCGGCGAGGCCGTGACCTTCCCCGGCACCCGGTCGTTCATGGAGGCCCACGGCGTCCAGGTGGTGGACCTGGGCCTGGAGGCGTGTCGGCGGTTGATGGCCGACTTCATCGAGCGGAATCCCCGCCTGTGGGCAGAGGACATCGGCGAGGACTGACCCAGGGGGCGTGGATGACCGCGGAGGAGATCAAGGCACGACTCAAGCTGACCCCCCTGCCGCGCGAGGGCGGGTACTACGTCGAAACCTATCGCGCGGCGGAGTCCATCCCACGCGAGGCCCTGCCGGCCCGCTACCGGAGCGCGAAGCCGGCCGGCACGGCCATCTATTATCTGTTGACCCCCGACACCTTCTCGGCCCTGCACCGTCTGCCGACCGACGAGATCTACCACTTCTACCTCGGCGACCCGGTCGAGCTGCTCCAGCTTCGGCCGGATGGGACGGGCCTGGTCACGGCGCTGGGGTCTGACCTGGCCGGCGGCCTGCACCCCCAAGTCGTCGTCCCGCGAGGGGTCTGGCAGGGTTCGCGGCTCAGGTCGGGCGGACGGTTTGCCCTGCTCGGGACGACGATGGCGCCGGGCTACGAAGCGGAAGACTACGAGCCGGGCCTCCGGGAGGCCCTGACGGCGGAATTCCCCGACTTCGCCGACTGGATCCTGGCCCTCACGCGCTGACCGATCGCCGACCGGCGCGCCTTTACTTCGACCGGGCCGCCTGGTATAAGGGGCGCCTGAGTGTTTCCGTCCATGTGAGGACAGGCACTGACCGTGAGGGTTTCCGTCCAGCGCCTCGCCCTGGGGGCGGTCCTCCTTGCGCTGATCGGCGCGACCCTCCTGATCGCGGACCGCACTCCCCGGCCTCCCTCTCCCGCGACCCCGCTCGCCTCCCCTCGCGTCGCCCTGATCCAGCAAGCCGGCCTGCCGCTCTTCGACCAGGGCGTCCAAGGGATCGTCGAGGGACTCGCGGAGGCGGGGTTCGTGGAGGGCAAGACCCTCACGCTCTCGCGCTTCAACGCGGACAACGACCCCGTCGCCGCCGCGAGGATCGCCCAGGAGGTGATGAAGGACCGATACGACCTCGTCGTCACGGCCGGGCCTCTGCCGCTCCAGGCCATGGCGGCGGCGAACCGGGCCGGGACGGTCAAGCAGGTCTTCGGGCTGGTGCCGGACGCCGCCGGCGCCGGGGTCGGGATCTCGCCTGAGGACCCGCGCGAGCACCCGCGCCACCTCACGGGCTACGTGACCGCGCCGCCCATCGAGGAGGCGTTTCGGCTTGCGAAACTGCTCTATCCGGGCCTCTCGTCGGTGGGCGTGGTCCGGAATCCGGCGGAGGCCGGGTCGGAAGCGGCGGCCGCCCTGACCCGGGCGGCCGCCGGGACGCTGGGCCTGAAGCTGGTCGAAGCGCAAGCGGACGGTCCTTCCGCGGTCTCGCGGGCGGCCAGCGAGCTGGTCGCCAAGCAGGTCCAAGCCCTGTGGGTCGACGGCGACGTCACGGTCCTGCTCGCCCTCGACGCGGTCGTGGAGGCGGCGAAACGGGGACGCATCCCCGTCTTGACGAGCAGTCCGTCGAGCGCGGAGCGCGGCGCCCTGTTCGGCGTCGGCCCGAACGCGCGCGAGGTGGGCAAGGAGATCGGCCTCCTGGCCGCGCAGGTCCTCCAGGGCACGGACCCCGTCACCCTGCCGGTCCGGAATGTCGCGCCGGAGCGGACGGCGATCAACCTCCTCGCCCTGGCCGACCTCAGAGACCCCTGGCAGGTGCCGGAGGAGGCGCTGCGCGCGGCCCACGAGGTGATCGACGAGAAGGGCCTGCGCCGCGGCGGGGCGATCGTGCTCCGGCCGCCGCCGGGCCGAATCTTTCGCGTCGGCCTCCTGTACTTCGGCGCCGACCCCGCAGTGGACACGGGCATCCGAGGGCTCTTCGACGGCCTGCGGGAGCTGGGCTTCGTCGAGGGGGAGAACCTGGACGTGCGGCGGACCCATGCGCAGGGCGACATCGCCAACATTCCGGAGATCCTCAGGAGCTACGTCCACGAAGACCTCGACCTGATCATCTCGCTGACCACGCCCTGCTTGACCGAGGTGACGAAGCTGGTGAAGAAGACGCCCGTCGTCTTCGCCGTCGTCTACGACCCGGTCGCCGCCGGCGTTGGCACGAGCCGCACGGACCACCTGCCCAACATCACCGGGGTCTCCTCCTTCCCGCCTGTGGAGGAAACCGTCGAGCTGATCCGGGCCCTCGTCCCGCAGGCCAAGACGGTGGGGACGCTCTACAACGGCGCCGAGGCCAATTCCCGGAAGGTCGTGGGCGTCGCGCGCGACCTGTTCAAGCAACGGGGCATCACGCTCCAGGAGGCGGCGATCGCGCGTCCTACGGAGGTGTTCCAGGCGGCTCAACTGCTGGCCACCCGCAACATCGACGCCTTCTGGATCACGCGGGACAACACGGCCTTCCAGTCCTACGACGCGATCGTCAAGGTGGCCGACGAGACCAGGATCCCGTTGATCATCAACGACGCCGAGTACATCGGGCAGGGGGGGCTGGCCTGCGCCGGGTTGGGGTTCTACAAGAGCGGCTACGCCGCCGCCACGCTGGCCGCCCGGGTCTTGATGGGCGAGCACCCAGCCAACCTGCCCATCGAGGAGGTCACCGACCATCGGTTCTGCCTGAACTTCGAGTCGGCGCAGCAGCTCGGCGTGACGTTTCCCGTCGACCTGATCGCGCGGGCCAGCGTGTTCGTGCACCTGTCGGCCTGGTACGGCCGGTCCGCGCGCGTCGCGCTGGTGCAGCGTCCGGGCGAGGCGTCCGACGCCAGACGGGAGGGGCTTCTCAAGGGGCTCGCGGACGCCGGGCTGGCGCAGGACAGCGACTTCGTCCTCCGCCAGCACCTCGTCGGCCCGTCCGCCGCCGCGGGGCCCTCGCCGCTGGCGGCGCTCCGGGAGGCGGAGCCGGACCTCGTGATCGCCGACGACGAGTCGTTGGCCCGGGCGGCCCGGGCGGCCCTGCCGGGCCGGCCGGTGATCGCGATCGCCAAGGACGGCGTCTCGGCCGCGGACCGGGCGGGCGAGGTGGCGTTCGGCGCTCGGGTCGCGATCGAGGCGGCCCGGACGCTGGCGATGAGGGCTCGGTCGTTGTGAGTCACGCGCGGGGCACGCGTTCGCACATGAGCGGGACATGACGCCAGGGGCCCCCCATCGGCGGTCGCTCCTCCAGCGGCTCTGGGCCAGGGAGGATTGGAGCGTCGGGGCCAAGCTCATCGCCGTGACCGTCCCGCTGATCGCCGCCATCTCGCTGGCCGCGGCCGTGGCCGAGCACGTGCGGATCACCGCCAGCCTGGAAGAAAAGCTGACGGCCCGCGCCCGCAGCATCGCACACCAGATCATGGCCGACCGGCAGTACTACGCGTCGGTCGTCGTCCCGCGGGCGAAGGCGTTGGGCGCGACGTTTGGGCCGGACTACAAGGAGGTCCACGGCCGCTTTCCGCTGCCGGCGACCTTCGTGCGCGAGGTCTCGGAGGAGTTGGCCCGGCTTCGGAACGGCTACACGGCCAGCTTGATCAGCCCCTGGCCGATCAACAAGGCCAAGGGCATCCGGGACGAGTTCGAGCGCGAGGGCTTCGCCTACCTCCAGGCCCATCCGCAGGAGCTGTTCATCCGCACCGACACCGTCGAGGGGCGGGCGGTGATGCGGGTGCTCATGGCCGACCTCGCCTCCGCGCCCGCCTGCGTGAGCTGCCACAACGCCCACGAGCAGAGCCCCAAGCACGACTTCCGCCTGAACGACCTGATGGGCGGGCTCGAGATCACCCTGCCGATGGAGCAGTACCTCGCGGAGAACGAGACGAACCTCCTGTTCACCCTGGCCGGCGGCGGCATGATGTGTCTGCTGGTCCTGATGATCGTCTGGGCGGGCAGCCGGCGCGCGATCGCGCAGCCGCTCGCTGCGCTGGCCGGCCGGATGAGGGCCTTCGGCGGCGGGGGGCCGGGCGGCGATCCCGCGGCCATCTCGGGCGACGAGGTGGCCTACCTGAGCGGCGCCTTCGAGCGGATGAAGGCCGTGATCGCCGCGCAGCAACACGCGCTGCTGGAGGCGAACCAGTCGCTGGAACGGCGCGTCGTCGAGCGGACCGAGCAGCTCCGTCGGACGATGGAGGAAAAGGAACGGATCGGGAGCGAGCTGCGCATCGCCAGCGAGATCCAGCGGTCGATCCTGCCCCGCACCTTCCCGCCCTTCCCGGACCGGGAGGACTTCGATCTGTACGCCGACACGATCCCCGCCCGTGAGATGGGGGGCGACTTCTACGACTTCTTCCTCCTCGACGCGGAACGGCTCGGGCTCGTCGTCGCCGACGTCTCGGGAAAGGGCGTGCCGGCGGCCATCTTCATGGCGGTGAGCCGGACCATGCTCAAGGCTACGGCCCTGCAGGGCGTCTCGCCGGGCGACTGTCTTAAGCACGTGAACGACCTGCTCTGTCCGGAGAACGACTCCGCCATGTTCGTCACCGTGTTCTACGGTATCCTGAACACGAGGACCGGCGAGTTCGAGTACGGGAACGCCGGGCACAACCCGCCCTACCGGATGGTCCGGGATGGTGGGATCGAGCCCCTGGAAAACCCGAAGGGCATGGCCCTCGGCGTGATGGAGAATCTGCGGTACCGCGTGAGCCGCACGGTCCTGCGGCCCGGGGACGGGCTGTTCCTGTATACTGACGGCGTCACCGAGGCTATGGACGCCGAGGGGAACCTGTTCGGCGCCTCGCGCCTGGAGGCCCTGTTGCGAAGGCTCGACGGAGCCGCCTCGCTCGACCTGGTCCGGGCGACCGTCGCCGAGGTCCGGGCCTACTCCGGCGAGGCGCCACAGGCCGACGACATCACGCTGCTGGCCCTCCGGTACCGGGGGAGTCCCCCGCGGTGAAGGGGCGGAGCGGGTCATGCTGTCGGTGACGTTGACCAATCGGCTCACGGAGCTGGAGCGGCTGAGCCGGATCGTCGAGGCCTTCGTCGAGGATCACCGGCTGCCGCCCGAGCTGGGCTACCCGATCAACCTGGCGCTGGACGAGGTCCTGACCAACATCATTACCTACGCCTATGCGGACCAGGATGAGCATTGGATCACGCTGCGCCTGTCCCTGGACGGCGATGTGCTGACGGCGGAGCTGGAGGACGACGGGCGGCCGTTCAACCCGCTCGACGCGCCGGAGCCCATCATGGAAGGTACGCTGGAGGAACGGCCGGTGGGCGGGCTGGGGATTCATCTGGTCCGGAGGATGATGGACCAGCTGGAGTACCGGCGGGAAGGGGACCGGAACCGGCTGGTCATGAAAAAGACCGTGTCGGCCTGACGCGGAGGGGTGAGCCATGGAAGTGACGCAGGACAAGCGCGGCACCGTCACGCGACTGGGGTTGCACGGCAAGCTGGACGCCAGCACGGCCCCCCGGCTCGAGGAGAAGCTGCTCGCGCTGATCCAGGTCGGTGAGAAGCACCTGATCGTGAACGGGGAACACTTGGATTACATCAGCAGCGCTGGGCTGCGCGTGCTGCTCGTCGCCGCCAAGCGGCTCAAGCCGTTGAACGGCCGGATCGTGCTCGCCTGCCTCAAGGCCCACATCAAGGAGGTGTTCGAGATCGCGGGCTTCGCCGCCATCTTCCCCATGTATGATGGGGAGGAGGAGGCGGTGCGCAGCTTCCAGTGAGCCGGCGACGAGCCGCGGCGGGGCGCAAGGCTCTTCGGTCCCGCCCGCTGACAGCGAGGAGGAGGAAATGACAGAGCCGTCGCCGGGAGAGCTGGGGCCCCTGGCCGCCCTGGCCGGGGTCTGGGAGGGACGGAAGGGCGACGACACCGCGCCCTCGGACGAACGGGGGACGGAGCGGAACCGCTTTCGCGAGCGGATCACCTTCGAGCCGATTGGGCGGGTCATGAACCACGAACAGATGCTGTACGGGCTGCGGTACGCCACCATGGCCTGGCGGATCGGGGAGGACACGCCGTTCCACGAAGAGACGGGCTATTGGCTCTGGGACCCCGCCGAGCGGCAGGTCCTGCGCTGCTTCATCGTGCCCCGTGGGGTGGCCGTCATCGCTGGCGGCACCGTTGACCCGTCGGCCAGGTCGTTCGAGCTCAAGGCGGAGGTCGGGTCGGACACCTACGGCATCTGCTCCAACCGGTTCCTGGCCCGGGAGTTCAAGACCGTCCGCTACGAGCTGAAGGTCGTCATCCATGACGCGGACACCTTCTCGTACGAGGAGGACAGCGTGCTGCGCATCAAGGGGCAGGAGGAGCTGTTCCACCACCGGGACACGAACACCCTCACGCGCGTCCGGACGCCATAGCCCGCTGGCCCGTCCCCTGTAAGCTCTGCCGCATCGGAGACATTCCCAAAGGAGAACTCTCTGGCATGTGACGTTGGTCCCCTTCGGAGACAGCTCTTAACCCGCATGAGTCATGAGCGCTTCTGCTGCAACCGCGGATTCGCGGCTGCGACAAGCCAGCAGGCGACTGCCGTGCATGCTGGCGGGCGGGCTCGCCGCTCAGAGCCTCGACGTACGGTTTCAAGTACGCCTCGGGTCTTCGCGGCTCCACGCGCCCGTCTCGCGACGCGACTCCACGGTTTCGCGACGAACCGTCATGAATCATGCGGGTTAACCCTGATCCGAAAATAACGGTGCGGTCCTCGATCTGGGCTCCAGCGGGCGGCGCAGCGAGCGGGCCCCCCGGCGCCCGCAGCGGAAGGGGCGAAGAGCCACACGGCCGTCAACGAGCACGTTCATCACAGGCCCTTGCCGCGACAACTCCCGAACGGCCCCCACGGGGGGATGGGTGGAGCGAGGACGACGGGGATGATCGCCGCGACAGGACCCGCTAGAGTTGCTGTAGGTACCATCAAGTATTTTCGGATTCGGGTTAACTCAGGTTGCTGAGCACCGATGCCCCGCAATGCGAGCCCAGATTCGATCAACGTCCGACCAGATCCTGCCTACGGCTCCACGATCACGTCCACATACGCCGGCAAGCTGTCCGCTCCCTTCTTGTCGGTGACCCGGAGCTTGAACCGGAAGAGGCGCTTCTCCGACACGGCGGGCGCGAGGAAGGACGCCCGCGGCATGTACACGTCCAGTAAGGCCACCTTGGCGCCGCGGACCTGGCTCCAGGCGTAGAAAAGCGCCTCGCCTTCCGGGTCCCGGCTCTTCAGCCCGTTGAGCTCCACCTTCTTCCCCGCTTTCACGGTCCGGCTCTCACCGGCGTCCGCGATCGGCGGCTCGTTGGGTTCCCCCCCGACCTCGACGATCACGTCCAGGGATTCCGACTTGCCGCGGTTGGTCACCGTGATCGTGGTCTGCCCGTCCCCGATCAGTTGCAGGAGGCCATAAGCCTGGTGGACCTTGATGACCTTCTCGTTGGAGGACCGGTAGGTCGTCCCGGTGGACGGGGAGGCGATGGACCGGGAGACGCCGTCCGAGAACACGCCGACGACGGGCAGCTCGAACACCTTGCCCATGGTGTCCACCTGGCCGTAGGTGGCGAGCTGGCCGGTCCGGCCGAGACGCAACGGCTTTTCCGTCTCAAATTCAATGGCGGTCAGCTCCGCCTGGGGAACGACCTGGACCTCCACCTCGTCGAAGACCGTGCGGGCGGCCAGGCGTCCCCGGGAAATTTCACCGATGGCCAGCAGGCGCATCTTGCCGATCGCCTCCTTGGGCACCGGCAGTGAGCCGCCGAAGGCCGGCTCGCTCTGCGCCGTGGACACCAGGAAGGGCAGGGCGACGATGTTGCCTCCGGTGGTCGTGTCCCGCTGCCAGTACTTGTCGTCGGCGATCTTGTCCCCGCCGCCGCCGGCCTGGGCCTCGTCCTGCTCGACGAGGACGTCGCTCTGGTCGGCGTACCAGTAGTAACGGACCTTGACGACGCCGGTGTCCTGTCCCACATCCACCTTGGCCGTGACCTGCTTGCCCGACTGGAGGGTGGCGCCCTCGGCCGGCTCGACGATCTTGAAGGCGGCCGCGCGCTCGGCGGCGAGCAGCGCAGCGCAGCAAACGACGGGGATCAGGACGAATCGGCGGAGATGGCCTGCGGATCGCGTCATGGAGAGCTCCCGGGCTGAGGTCCGCACGGATTCTAGCGCCTTCAGGCGCTCCCTGCAAACGGAGGCGAGACCCCCGGGAGGGCGCTCCCGGGACCCGGTGGAGGGGAGGCCCCTCTGGCATCGGCGTCGGTTCTCCTTTAGAATGCGCCCGCTGGTCCGTCCTTGGTGTATGCGACGCATCGATCTAAACTACCGCGCGCTGTTGGAGGTCACCAATGTTCTGAACTCCCAGCGCGACATGGACAGCCTGTGGCGCGCGATCACGGAGCAGATCCGGCTGGTCATGCCGTGGGAGCGGGCCGGCGTTACCCAATACAACGCGGAGACCGACACCTTCCGTTTCCTGGCCGTGGAAACCACCATGCGCACGCGCGTGCTCCAGCGCGACGCGATCATTCCACGGGCGGGCAGCGCGGTCGGCTGGGTCTTCGAGAACCGCCGCATCCATATCCGGCCCGACCTGCACCGGGAACGGCTCTTCCTCGAGGATGAGTTCTACGTCCAGGAGGGACTGGGGCGGATGATCAACCTGCCCCTGCTCTTCCGGGACACCTGCCTCGGCACCCTGAACATCGGGAGCGTCCAGACCGGAAACCCCGACCCCGAGGACCTCGAGTTTCTCCGGCACGTCGCCACGCAGATCGCCCACGCCATCACCCACGTCCGCGCCTACGAGGAGATCGACCGGCTGCGCGAACAGCTCGCCCGGGAGAACGAGTACCTGGTCGAGGAGATCAAGCTGACCAACAATTTCGGCGCGATGGTCGGGCGCAGCCGGGCGTTCCAAGACATTCTCTCCCTGGCGGAGGCGGTGGCGCCGACGACCAGCACGGTCCTGATCACCGGCGAGACCGGGACGGGCAAGGAACTCCTCGCCCGCGCCATCCACGAGCTGAGCCCTCGCCGGCACAAGCCGTTCGTCCGGGTGAATTGCGCCGCCCTGCCGATGGGGTTGGTGGAAAGCGAGCTGTTCGGCCACGAGCGCGGCGCCTTCACCGGCGCGGAGCAGCGCCGCCAGGGCCGGTTCGAGCTGGCGCACGAAGGCACGCTGTTCCTGGATGAGATCGGGGAGATGCCCCTGGAGGCCCAGGCCAAGCTGCTCCGCGTGCTCCAGGACGGGTTCGTGGACCGCATCGGCGGCACCCAGCCGGTTCCGGTGGACGTGCGGATCGTCGCGGCGACCAACTCGAACCTGGTCGCCGCCATCGCCGAGGGCCGGTTCCGCTCGGACCTCTACTACCGCCTCCATGTCTTTCCCATCTTCATCCCGCCGTTGCGGGAGCGGCCGGAGGACATCCCGCTCCTGGCCCGGCATTTCCTCGAACAGTACAGCGCCAAGCTCAAGCGCCGTTGGGACGACATCGCTCCCCATGCCATGGAGCGGCTGGTCCGGTACTCCTGGCCAGGGAACGTGCGCGAGCTGCAGAACGTCATCGAGCGGGCGATGATCCTGTCGCGCTCCCCCTTGCTGGAGGTGAAGGACTGTCTGCCCGAGGGAACCGTCCTGGTCGAAGGGACTTCCAATCCGACCTTGATGGACGTCGAGCGCGGACATATCCTTCGCGTCCTCGAAGAGGCCGGCTGGCGGATCGAGGGGACAGACGGCGCCGCCCGCCGACTCGGCCTCAACCCCAGCACCCTGCGCAGCCGCCTGAAGAAGCTCGGCCTGAAGCGGCCGCCTGAGGCGTCGACGGGGTAGTCCGTCGTCCGGTTGTTCTTCTCCTCCTCCGTTCCTCCTTCGCTCTCCCGAGCCGCTCGGTGACGGCTCGCCCTCGTCAACCGATCGAAATCGTTACCGCCTCGTGACAGGGTTGAATTCCGCTGATCCCAGGTGCCGCGACATTACGCGGGCCGCGATCGTCGCCCCTCGATGTTTCGCGGGTCCCTGTCCTTTCTCCTTTCTGTGGCTGCCGTCCGACCAAAATCTTCCAATGCCAGCTTGAAGTTTGAGCGCGTTTGAGACCGCGACGGCCATGGCACATCAGTTGCCTATCAGCCGTGGCCGTTTTTATCGGCGAGGTGCGACAAGTGGCAGGTTTTTCTGACAGTGCGGTTCGTCGCGGAAAGGGGGTGAGGCAGGCTCGTCAAGGTATGACAGTCACTGTATCGGTGTCGGATGTCTGTTCTTCATCAATTGGGAGGCTTGGTCATGCTTCTTTCTCGTAGACAGTTCATGAAGGCCACGGTGGGGACCGTGGCGGCCGTCGCG
>NZ_CEFZDU010000017.1:0-39432 GCF_979578155.1 Candidatus Nitrospira neuquenensis
TTCATCCGTCCTTCCTCTTCATCCGTCATTCCGGCGGAAGCCGGAATCCAGATGGACCCCGGCTTTCGCCGGGGTGACGGACAGGACCCTGGCTTTCGCCGGGGCGACGGACAGGGCCCTGGCTTTTGCCGGGGTGACGGCCTGGGCCCCGGCATGCGCCGGGGCGACGGACTGGACCCTGGCTTTCGCCGGGGTGATGGAACTCCGGGTGACGCCCCGCAGGGTGTCGCCCGCTGGCGGCTCGCTCATCCAGGAGGGCCCATGGCGCATCGAGTGATTACCTGGTTCGTGCTGGCGGTGCTGACGATCGTGGCGGCCGGGCCGGCGCGGGCGGCGCGGGTCAAGGACATCGCGACGATCGAGGGCGTGCGCGAGAACCAGTTGCTGGGCTACGGGCTCGTCGTGGGCCTGGACCGGACCGGCGACATGGTGATCGGCGGCCAGTTCACGGTCCAGGCCATGATGTCCATGCTCAACAAGATGGGCATCAACCTGGTGATCGACCCGATCATGTTGCTCACGCGCAACATCGCCTCCGTCATGGTGACGGCCAAGCTGCCGCCCTTCGCCAAACCGGGGATGACCGTGGACGCGGTCGTCTCCTCCATGGCGAACGCGCGCAGCCTGCAGGGCGGCACCCTCCTGCTGACGCCGCTCAAGGCCCCGAACCAGCAGGTCTACGCCGTGGCCCAGGGGCCCGTGTCCATCGGCGGGTTCCTCGGCGGCACGGGCGGTGGCGGCGGAAACACGGTGATCAAGAATCATCAGGCGGCGGGGACGATTCCCGGCGGCGCGATCGTGGAGAAGGAGGTCGCGGTCAGCCTGGAGACCTGGGACTCGGTGTCCATCGTGCTCCGCCAGGCGGACTTCACGACCGCCATCCGGGTGGCCGAGGCGATCGAGAACCTCTTCGGGCCGGGCGCCGCGACGCCGGTGAACGCGGGGCTCGTGCGGGCCGCCGTCCCCGAGAGCTTCCAGGGGCGCGTGGTCCAGTACATCGCCACGGTCGAGGCGCTCGACGTGCAGGTGGACGTGCCGGCCCGCGTCGTGGTCAACGAGCGCACCGGCACGGTCGTCCTCGGCGAGCACGTCCGCCTCTCCACCTGCGCCATCGCCCACGGCAACCTGACGATCACCGTGAAGAACACGTTGAACGTCTCCCAGCCGAACGCCGCCCCCTTCATCGGCGACTCTAACGGCGAGACGGTGGTCACGCAGGACGTCAAGACCGAGGTGCGGGAAGAGCAGTCCCGGCTCCTGCAGGTGGACGAGACGGTCACGCTCGGCGAGGTGGTCCGCGCCCTGAACGCCGTCGGGGTGACCCCCAGAGACCTCGTCGCGATCCTCTCGGCGATGCGGTCGGCCGGGGCGCTGCAGGCCAACCTGGAGATCCTGTGATGGGCCCGGAGCTGCTTCCCATCGGCGTCCCGGCGACGGAGCTGCTCGCTGACTCGGCGATGACCGGCGCCGTCCGGGCGTCCAGGGGCGACGGGCCGGCCGACATCCGCAAGGCCGCCCGGGAGTTCGAGGCCTACTTCGTCGCCTACCTTCTCAAAGTGATGAGGGAAACCGTCCCGACCGGCTTCCTCGGCGGCCGGGCGGCCGACACCTACTACTATTTCTACGACCAGGAGATCGGGCGCCTCGCCGCGGAGGGGGACGGATTGGGGCTCGCGGCCTTCCTCGAGGAACACCTGATCGAGCATCCCCCCGAAAAAAGGGGGGGGAGGGGACCTTAAGCCGTCTCACCTTCTCGCCGATAAGAGCAGTGAAGCCGGGAGGCTTGGCCCAGGGGGCCCCGCCCGCCCGGCCGGCTCAGAACGGCCGAGAAGGTGGAACGCATGGAAATTTCAGGACATGGCGGTGCGAACGAGCTGACGCGGCTTCTGCTGGGCGCGCAGGCGACGGATCGGGCCGGCGACGCCAGGCCGGTGGACCAGGCTCCGGGGAACGATCAGGTTGCCCTTTCCGACCGCGCCAAGGAGCTCAAGCGGATCAAGGCGCTCGTGGATGCGCCGGGCGTGGCGCAGGCCGCCCGGGCTGCCCGGGTCGAAGGAATCAAGGCGGCGATCGAAGCCGGCACCTATCGAGTGGAGAGTCGCGCCGTCGCGGACGCCCTGATCCGTGACCGGCTGACCGAAGCCCTGCTGTAGGCTCCCTTCCCCGTCGCGTGCGCGGCCGGGCCGGGGCGCCGCCGACGGAGAAGGGAGGGATTCATGGACGGTACCGACGCGCTCGTCGAGGATCTGGCGGTCCTGCTCGCCCGCGAGCTGGCCTGTCTGGAGGCCTTTGACCGCCGTCTGGACGAGGAATGGACGCTCCTCCGCTCGGGCTCGCCCGACGCCCTCGCCGTCGCCGTCTCCGCCAAGCTGAGCCTCCTCGACGACCTCCGAAACCTGGAAACGCAGCGCGCCGCCCTCCTGGCCGCCCTGGGCGCCCTCTGGGGCCTGGACCCCGCCGCGCTGAGCCTGCGGGAGATCGCCAGCCGCGCGCCGGCCGCGGCCGATCGGCTGCGGCGGCTGGGCGGTCGGCTGCGGGAGTCCATGGCCGCCGCGCTGCGCGCGAACCGGCGCAACGGGGCGGTGATCCAGCAGGTGCGCGGCTTCCTGGAGGAGAGCCTGACGCGGTGGCGTCCCGCCGAGGGCCCGTCCCCGATCTATTCCGGCGCGGGCCTCGCGCGGCCGGCGGTCCCCGGCGCGTCGCTCCTGGAGCGGAGGGGGTAGGGCCATCCGTGTCGAGCATCCTGAACCTTCTCGGCATCGGCAAGTCCGCCCTCTTGGCGAACCAGCGCGCCCTCGCCGTGACCGGCCAGAACATCGCCAACGTCAACACCCCCGGCTACACCAGACAGACCGTCGTGCTCGCGGAGAGCCGCCCGCTGGACGCGCGCCCCGGCCACCTCGGGACGGGTGTCCAGGTGGTCGAGGTGCGCCGCGAGCTGGACGCCCTCTTCGAGCGCCGGCTCCTGGAGTCGCAGGGCCGGGTGAGCCGCCTGGAGACGATGAAGCGGACCCTGGCGGGGCTCGAGGGGCTCTTCGCGGACACGACCGATCAGGGGATCGGGGCGGGCCTCAACGACTTCTTCGGCGCCTGGCAGGACGTCGCCGCCGCTCCCGCCGACGGGGCCGCCCGCGCCGTCCTGCTCGCGCGGGCCGGGGCGCTCGCGGACCGGTTCAACCGCGCGGCGGCGGACCTGGCCGACGTGCGGGCGGGCCTCGACCGCGAGGTCGGCACGGTGCTCTCCGAGATCAACGACCGCGCCGCGCGGATCGCCGACTTGAACCTCCGCATCGCGCGGGCCGAGGCGGGCGGACAGGCGCCCAACGACCTGCTGGACGCCCGCGCGCGCCTGGTGAACGAACTGGCCGAGCGCGTCGCGGTCACCACCCTTGAGGACGAGCAGGGCCGGCTCACGGTCTTCGTCGGTCGCGGCCGGGCGCTGGTGAGCGGCGACCGGGCCTACAAGCTGGCCGGCCTGGCCGATGCGGACAACGGCGGGCGGCTGGCCGTCCGCTACGATCCCTCCGGTACGGCCGGCGGGGAGGACGACGATTCCGTCGCGATCACCTCCGAGATCGGCGGCGGGCGCCTCGGCGGGCTGCTGACCCTGCGGGATGAGACGGTCGCGGGGCTCCTCGACACGCTGAACACGCTGGCGGCGGCGGTGGTGTCGAACGTCAACCGCGTCCACGAGGCGGGCTACGGGCTCGACGGTTCGACGGGGAAGGACTTCTTCGACGCGGGCGGGACCACGGCCGCCACGATGGCCGTCGCGCTGACCGACCCCGACCGGGTCGCGGCCGCGTCCGCCGCCGGCCGGCCGGACGACGGCGCGAACGCCCTGGCCGTCGTCGCGCTCCAGGCGGCGGCGCTCTCGTCGCTCGACGACCTGACGATGAGCGGGTTCTACGGCAAGCTCGCCGCGGACTTCGGGGAGACGGCCGCGAGGACGGACGGCGACCTCCAGGCCCAGGAAGCCGTCCACGCCCGCCTGGCGGCGGGGCGGGCGGAGGTCTCCGGCGTCTCCCTCGACGAGGAACTGGTCAACCTGCTCGCCCAGCAGCGGGCCTTCGAGGCCGCCTCCCGGGTCGTCGTGATGGCGGATGAGCTGCTGCAGACGATTCTTTCGATGAAGAGATAGGGTAAGCGCCGACGCGGGGACGGGCAGACGCGGGGAGGGGGCGGGGTTAAGCGATGAGGATTTCGGATCAGCAGGTGTTCGCGACGCTGCTCGGGCACCTGCAGCGGGCGCGGACCGAGAGCCTCGCGGCCCAGGAACAGGTCACCTCGGGGAAGCGCGTGGCGGCCCCGTCGGACGACCCGGCGGCCTTCTCGCGGATCGTCGGCGGCAAGGCCGCGATCGCGCGGCTGGACCACCGGCTGCGCACGATCACGGCCGGCGCGGATCGGCTCCGGGCCTCCGGCGATGCGCTGAACGAGGCGACGAACCTCCTGACGCGCGTCAAGGAGCTGGCGGTCGCTCTCCGCAACGACGCCAACGGGCCGGCGGAGCGGGCCGCCGCCGCGGCCGAAGCGCGACAGCTCACGCTGGAGCTCCGGGACCTGGCCAACCGCACCGTCGCCGGCCGCCCGCTCTTCGGCGGCACGGGCGCGCACGGGCGGGCCACCGGGCTTGCCCTCTCGCCGCCGGTCACGCTGGCGAGCGGGAGCACGGACACCCTCCGGGTCACGGTGGACGGGACCGCGTCGGGGACGATCACGCTGGCGGCCGGCACCTACACCGGCGCGCAGCTCGCCGCGCTGGTGGAGGCGGGGATCAACGCGGACGCGACGCTGGCGGCCGCCGGCAAGGCGGTCGCCGTGACCTACGAGACCGACCATCTGGTCATCGCCTCCAAGACCGACGGCTCCGCCTCGACCGTGACCGTCACCGGCGGCACCGCGCGGGCGTCGTTGGGCTTCAACGGCGGCGGCGCGACCACCGGCGCGAACCCCTATGCGCTCTCGGCCTCGGCCGTCGCCGCCTCCGACAACGCCGGCGGGGCCGACATCTCCCAGGCGAGCGTGACGGACCCGGCGCGGGCCACGCTGGCCGACTACCTGATCAGGTTCAGCTCGGCGACGACCTACACCCTCTACAACGTCTCGGCGCCGGTCGCGGTCTCGCCGGGCCCCGACAACACGGGGGCGGCCGCGAAGCAGGACGCGGGGGTCGCCGACCCGACCGCGCTGACGCTCGACGACTACGAGATCACGTTCACCTCCGACACCCAGTACACGATCACGAACACGACCACGGGCACGGTGCTCTCCAGCGGCAACGCCTACACCTCCGGCTCGGCCATCGAGTTCGACGGCCTTCGCGTGACGCTCCGCGACGGGGAGGGCGGGGGGCCGAAGAGCGGGGACACGTTCACGGTCGCCCTGCGCCCGGTCGCGGTCCTGGCGGACCGGACCTACACCTCCGGCTCGGCCATCGAGTTCGACGGGCTGTCGCTGACGATCACGACGGGCTCGACCGGGCCGGCGGCGGGCGACCGGTTCGCCGTGACGACCGGCGTCCAGTACCAGGGCGACTCGGGCCGGCGGGGCGTCGAGGTCGCCGACGGCCGGACGGTGGCGACCAACCTGCCGGGCGACGAGGTCTTCTCCGGCGGGACGCTGGACATCTTCGCCGCGCTCAAGAGCCTGACGGCGGCCCTCATGGGCAACGACGGGGGAGGCCTCGACCGGGGAATCGCCGACGCGGACCGCGCGCTCGATCAGATCGTCCGGGGCCAGGCCGAGGCCGGCGCGCTCGCCGCCCGCCTCGACCGGACGAAGGACGGCCTGGACACGGCGCGGGCGCACCTGGAGTCCATCCTCGCGGGGGACGAGGACGCGGACCTGGTCAGGGCCGCCTCGGCCCTGAGCCTGCACCAGTTCGCCGTCGAGGCGACGTCCCAGGCGCTCGCGCGGATCCTGGACAGCTCGCTGCTGCGCTTCCTGCGGTGACGGGGGAAGCCGGGCTTCAGTCGGGAGGGGGAGCCGACGATAAGAGAAGGCAGGGGCCGCGAACGGGAGCCAGGGAGGGCGACCATGTTGGTGCTCACGCGAAGGCCGGGCGAAGGCATCGCGATCGGCGGCGATGTCCGCGTGGTGGTGCTGGAGATCAAGGGGACCCAGGTCCGGCTGGGCATCGAGGCTCCGCCGCGCGTCCGGGTGCACCGGGACGAGGTCTATGCGCGAATCTTGGAGGAGAACCGAGAGGCGGCCGCGGCGCGGCACCTTCCGGTCGAGGTGCTGGGCCGGATCGGCGCGGGCGGAGGATAAGGATCGGCTATGCGAGTGACGACGGACCGTTTCGGGGAGATCGAGGTGTCGGAGGAGGCGGTGATCCGGTTTCCCGCCGGCGTGATCGGGTTCCCGCGCTCGGTCCGCTATGTGCTCCTGGACCACGACCGGCACGCCCCCTTCCAGTGGATGCAGTCCCTCGACGAGCCGGGCCTGGCCTTCGTCGTCATGGACCCGGCCCGCTTCAAGCCCGATTATCGCGTCGAGGTCGCGCCCGAGGAACTGGCCGAGCTCGATCCGGCCGAGGGCGACGAGCTGGTCCTGCTCGTCATCCTGACCGTCCCGCCGGCCGATCCCGGCCGGGTGACGGCCAACCTGCGCGGGCCGCTCGTGGTCAACGCGCGGACCAAGCTGGCGAAGCAGCTCGTGCTCGCGGACGGCGTGCCGATCCGCCACCCCCTCTACCCGCGCAGCGATCGGGCGCGGAGCGACGAGGCCGTCGCCCCCCTCGCCGCCGGCCGACGCTGAGCCCGCCTTCAGGTTTCCGGCCGCCGTCCGATAACGAGACGAACGCCCCCATCCGCCTGACCGAGGAGCGATCGCATGAGCCGCATTCCGCTCGACGAGCTGACCGTCGGGATGTACGTCGTCGGCCTGGATAGGCCCTGGTTGCAGACGCCGTTCCTCCGCCACAGGATGTGGATCGCGACGGAGGACCAGATCCGAGCGCTGCGCGACTCGGGCGTGCGCTTCGTCGAGATCGACGCCGACAAGGGACCGGGACCCGCCGTCCGGGCGGCGGGCGGCGAGCCGCCCCCGAGACCGGGGCCGGCCCCCGAGCCGTCCCCTCCGCCGGCCGCGGAGCCGGGCTCCTTCGCGGACGAGCTGCCGCTGGCCATGAAGGCCTACCGCGAGGCCAAGGTCGTCGTCCAGCGGGTCCTCTACGAGGCCCGCATGGGCCGTGCGCTGAGCACGGAGGCGGTGCACCGGGTCGTGGACGGCCTCGTGGACAGCGTCCTGCGGAACGAGGACGCGCTGACGAGCCTCTCCCGGCTCAAGTGCTACGACGAGTACACCTTCTTCCACTCGGTGAACACCGCCGTCCTCGCCCTGGCCCTGGGGCGGAGCCTGGGATGGGATCGGGACCGGCTCCGGGGCCTCGGCACGGGAGCCCTGCTCCATGACGTGGGGAAGATGATGATCCCCCTGGAAGTCCTCAACAAGCCGGACCGGCTCGTGCCCCACGAGTTCGAGGTCATGAAACAGCACGCGCTCCGCGGGGCCGAGCTGCTGGCCCGGACGACGGGGCTGGAGGAGTCGGCCATCCGTCCGGCGCTGGAGCACCATGAGCGGGTCAACGGCGGCGGCTATCCCTTCGGCCGGACCAGGGAGCGCCTGACGGAAATCGGCCTGATCAGCAGCGTCGTGGACGTGTACGACGCGGTCACGAGCGACCGCGTGTACCACAGGGCCATGCCGCCCCACGAGGCGCTCCGGTTCCTGTTCAGCCTCGGAAGGAAGGGACATCTGGACGCCGTGCTGGTCGAGCGCTTCATCAAGGCCCTCGGCATCTATCCGGTGGGCTCCTGCGTCCTCCTGACCGGCGGCGAGACGGCGGTGGTGGAGGAGATCCGCCGCGACCAGCCGCTGCGGCCGAAGGTGCGCGTGGTGAGGGACGCGCAGGGACGAGCCCTGCGGCCGGCCGTGCCGCTGGACCTGGGGGACCAGGCCGAGTCCCGGCGCACGATCGTCGCCGTGGTCGACCCCGCCGAGATGGGGATCGACCCCGACGCCGTCTTGGGCCGGCCGGCCTGGTGAGCCCCGCAGGCTCGGAGTCGGCGCGGAGGAAGCGATGGGCATCGGTTCGCCGTCCCAGTGGCTGTCGGTGGGGCTGCCCCTCCAGCTCACCCTGCCCGGCAAGCGGGGCCAGGTCCAGTGCCCCTCGACGCTGCTGGGGTGGAAGGTCGGCGCCTTCCTGATCAGCGAGCTGCCCTTCCAGGAGGGGCGCGCGGTGGAGTTCCGCAGCGGCGCCCCCTGCATCGTCCGTTCGCACCTGTCGGGCACGATGGTGGGCTACCGGAGCGAGATCCGGCGCGGCCAGTTCTCGCCGGAGCCGCTCCTGTTCCTGTCCTTTCCGACCAGGATCGAGCAGGTCGTGCTGCGCCGCCATCCGCGCATCCGCGTGAGCCAGCCGGTGTCCCTCATGCTCGTGGACGCCGCCCGCGACCCGGCGTGGCCCTCGCCGCTGACGGGCATGCTCCAGGACCTGAGCGTCGCGGGCTGCCGGTTGACCCTGCTGGAGCCCTGGCGCGAGTTGCCCAAGGGCGGCGAGCTCCGGCTCGACTTCGAGCTGCCGGGGATCGGGACGATCGTCAACTTGAGCGGGCTCGTCCGGAACGTCGTGGAGTCCCCCGGCAAGCTCGTCTGCGGCGTCGAGTTCCAGTTCGGCCGGACCGAGTACGTGGAGGTCCGGAGCTGGGGCGCCACGGTGAGGACGGCGATCGAGCAGTTCGTGGCCCAGCGGGACCCCGTCCTGGCGGAACAGGCGGGCCACGCGGGAGGGGGACGATGAGGCCGGAGGGCCCCTGCCCCGTCTGCGGCCTGCCGGACAGCGAGTCCCGGCCCGTGCCGGCGGCGGGGCTTCGGCTCTGTCGCGGGTGCGCGCACGTCGTCGGGGCCGGGCCGGTGCCGCCGGAGCGGGGAGCGGAGGAGGCCGCGGAGCGGTCGCGGGGGGACGGCCGCGCCTGGGCGGCCGACCCCGAGGCGATCCGGCAGCTCGCCGCCGCCTGCCGGGGAAGAGGGGCCGTCGGTCCCCTGGGGTGGAACCTCGCCGCGCTCGCCGAGACGCAGCCCTGGACCCTGCCGCTTCTCTGCCGACGAACGGAGCCGGGGCGCTACGTGGTCCGGCGGAGCGCCGCGGGCCCCGTGGCGGTGGCGGCCCGCGACGAGGACGGGAGCGAGGTGCCCCTGCTGCGCTGGGGCGGGCTCGATGGGCAGGGCCGTCCGCCGACCCTGTGGGGGCTCCCGACGATCGTGCAGTTGGGGCTGGGCTCGGGCGCGCTCGCCGGCGCGCTCGCGGAGCGGGCGGGACCGCGACAGCACCTCTTCGTCTGGGAGGCGGACCCCGCGCTCGCGCGGGCCGTCCTGGAGGCGGTGGACCTCAGCCATCTCTGGCTGTCGGCCCAGGTGAGCCTGTTGTTGGGCGAGCGGCCGGACCTGCCGCCGGACCGGCGCCGGCGGCTGGACGCCCCCGCGCAGGTCATCGCCACGGACTCGGCCCGTCGCTGGAATACGTGGATCTATCGGACCATCCTCGCGGGGCTGAACCCGGCTTCCCCGCCGGTCCAGGCGCTGGTCGCGCGGCGGCGGCTCGGGCTCGCCGCCCACGCCCCGGCCGTCCCCGGCCGGCGCCGTCACTTGGGCGCGGCGGGCGGCTTGGCCTCGCCGGCCCGGAGATGCTCGGGGCCCTGCAGGTGCCGGAGGTAGTGGGCCAGGGCGAAGATCTCCTCGTCCTGCAGGTGGGTGACGGGCAACATGCTGGTGCCCGGAATCCCCTGCTTGATGACGCGGACCCAGTCCTCGAAGGTCTTGTGCTTGCGGTCCTTGGTCCGGCGCAGGTCCGGCGGCCTGGGGGTGAGCTGGCCGACGAGCAGCGGGTCCACGCGCGCGGGATCGCCGTTGATGCCGTGGCAGCGGGCGCACGCGCCCTTCCCGTTGAAGATCTCGCGGCCCCGGTCGCGCTCGATCTGTGAGAGGGGCCGCCGGTCCCCCTCCGGCTCCCTCGCCCGCTGCGCCTCCTCTTCCAGCTCCAGCAACCGTCCCGTCAGGTCGATGGGCGGCTCCGTCCCGGCGGCCGCGGGCGGCCGCGGGCGCGCCTTGGGGGCGAGGCCGACCTCGCGGCCCTGGGGCCCCGAGAGCTTCCAGCTCGTCAGCCCCTCCTCCCGGTCGAGGATCAGGGTGAGCCCGAACTGGGGGTATTCCCACTGGGCCTCCCGTCCCTTGAGCACGATCGAGCGCGGCTGGCCGAAGCGGTTCCAGACCTCGTCGTGGGTCATGCCGGGGCGGGGCGTCAGGTCTCTCGGCGAGGGCGGCGGCGGGGCGGGCGCGCCGGGGATGAGCGGCGGGATGCCCTTGGGCAGGGCCGCGAGCTCGTCCGCCTCCACGCGGAGCAGGCGCCAGACCGTGATCGTCCCGGTCGGGCAGCCGGCGCTGTCCCGCTCGTGGAAGACCATCTGGGTCTCGATGGGCAGGCCGGAGGTACTCGCGGCCTGGGCGTAGTTGAGAATCTCCTTGAGCCCCCGCCGGAAGGCCTGGTCCAGCCCGTCCTCGACCGTCTTCGCGCAGGAAGCCCGTCCGACGAAGAAGAGATCCTCGCCGAATCGGAACATCGCCTGCTCCGTCCAGAAGGGCCGATTCTCCGTCTCGCCCAGGGCCGGCGCCGCGACGAGCAGCGCGAGGAGCAGCACGACCATGTCCCCATCCTCCCCCCGGCAGGGGGCCGGCCCCCTGCCGGCTCCGTTCGCGGGCCCCGATTGTAATCCCGCTGGCCGGCCGGCACAACGGGCCGGCCGGGCCCCCGGTCGACCCGGCCTTGCCGGGCCGCCCGGCAATCCTTGCCGGGTCGCCGCCCGGCCCCGGCGGTTTCCGCGGTCAATCGGCGTGAAACCGGGCCGCCGCGCCGTGCCGCGCCACGGCACGACCCTTGAAAGGACCGGGCGGGCGTGACGGACTCAAGCGCAGGGAGGAACGTGACGATACCGCCTTCGGTCGGCGAACGAACGGTGGGCCCGACGACGGACCGCCCCTATCGCTTTTTCCGGCCGACGACGGCGCTGTGGGAGCTGCGGATCCTCGCGACCCTCGCCGAGGGCGGCGCGGTCAGCCAGCACGAGGTCGCGCGTCGCAGCGGCCTCGGGAGCACGATGGCCCATCACTACGTGCGGCGCATGATCGACGGGGGGCTCGTGGCCGTGACGGGGGAGACGAACCGGACGATGCGGTACGCGGTGACGGACAGCGGGGTCGCCTACCTCGACGGGCTGAGCCGGCAGTATGCGCGCGAGATGGCGCGGCTCTACCTGATCGCCAAGCAGGAGTGTCGGCGGCGCCTCCTCGGGCTCGCCCGGCGGGGCTGGCGGCGGGTGGTGCTCTTCGGCGCGGCGGAGACGGGCGAGCTGGTCTGCTCGGCCGCCAGGGACACGCCGGTCGAGGTCGTCGGGATCGTGGACAACGACCGGCAGAAGCGGCGGGCGCGCATCGGGGGGCTGCCCGTCGAGGCGCCGGACGCCATCGAGGCCCGGCGTCCCGACGCGGTGGTCATCACGGCGAGCCGCTGCGCGGACGAGATCGAGCGGCAGGTGCGGCATCTGCGGCTGCGGGGCATCGGGGTGGCGAGACTCTAACGGAAGGGCGACGCGGGGACGTGCCCTCCCCGCGGTCCGCCGCAAAACGGAGAGACCCATGAAGATCCTCCAGATCGGGCTCGGCGGCTTCGGAAAGAACCACCTGCGTGCCTGGGCGCAGCTCGGGCGGGCGGGCGACCTGGCCGTGGCGGACCTGAACCCGGCGCGCCTAGAGGAGGCGGCCGACCTGATCGGCCTGCCCCCGGACCGTCTGGGGACGGACTACCGGCGATTTCTCGCGGCCGCGGACGTCGTGGACGTGGTCACGCCCTCCGTCGGCCATGCGGCCATCTGCGCGGAGGCGCTCCGGGCCGGCAAGGACGTCTTCGTCGAGAAGCCGATGACGATGACCGCGGAGGAAGCGGACCGGCTCGCCGTCGAGGTCGAGCGCAGCGGCCGCCGGCTCCAGGTCGGCTACTACTATCGCTTCCACCCCATCGCGCGCTACGTCCGGGAGCGGATCGCCCTCGGCGAGCTGGGCGCGATCCGGTACCTGGACGGCCGGTTCATGGGGTTCAAGCGCGCCAGGACCGACTGCGGCGTCACGCAGACCGACGGCATCCACTTCATCGACCTGTTCAATGCGCTCCTCGGCGAGATGCCGATCGAGGCCTACGCGGTGACGCGCGACCACTTCCGGCGCGGGATGGAGGACTTTTCCCTCGTCCTGCTGCAGTACCCCGGCGGCGCCGTCGCGAAGGTGGAGTCCGGCTACATCCAGCCGGGCAACTGGGTGGACCGGGTCGTGCCCGGCGCCATGACCACGAAGGAGATCACGGTGGTCGGCGACCGGCGGACGATCCGGGCGGACTTCGAGGTCGACCGCGTGGAGCTGTTCGAGGTCCGGCACGAGCTGCGCCAGGGCGTCTGGACGCCGGTCCAGGGGGCCTGCACGCTGCCGCGCCTGGCCTCCGTCACGCCGGTGGACCTCGTGGCGCTGGAGCTGGGCGCCTTCCTCGAGGCGGTCGCGACCGGCCGGACGCCGGAGGCCGATGTCCTGTCCTGCGGGACGGCGCTGGCGCGCGTAATCGAAGCGATCTACCGCTCCGCCGCCTCGGGCCGGCCCTCCCCGATCGAGCCGGTCGGCGTGGCGGTCGGTTGAAAGGACGTGTTGAGCGTGGAGTGCGCGGGCGGACGGCTGTTTTCTCCTCGACTCACGACTCGACACGCACCACCATCATGAAAGACATCACGCCCGAGGACCTGGCATCGAACCTCCGGCTCGTCGCCGGGGAGCCCGGCCGCCGCACGACGGTCCGGGTGGGGCCGGTGGAGATCGGCGGCGACCGGCTCGTCGTGATCGCGGGGCCGTGCGCGGTGGAGAGCCGCGAGCAGGTGACCGAGATCGCGCTGGCGGTCAAGGCGGCGGGCGCGGCTCTGCTGCGCGGCGGCGCCTTCAAGCCGCTGACCTTCCCCTACCGGAACGAGCGCATGTTCGAGCTGCGCGAGCGCGGCCTCGCCTACCTCAAGGAGGCGGGCGCGCGGGCCGGGCTGCCCGTCGTCTCGGAGGTGGTGGACCCGCGCCTGGTGGACCTGGTCGCCGACCACGTGGACATGATCCAGGTCGGCTCCCGCAACATGCAGAACTTCCCGCTCCTGGAGGAGGTCGCCAAGACCGGCAAGCCCGTCCTGCTCAAGCGGCACTACGGCGCGAGCCTGCGGGACTGGCTCGGCGCGGCCGAGTACCTGCTCTACCACGGCAACCCGCGCGTGGTCCTCTGCGAGCGGGGCATCGCGGCGCCGCACACCCACCGTCCGACCTCGCGCTTCATCGCGGACCTGCAGGTCGTGCCGGCGATCCGCGACTACTCGCACCTGCCGGTGATCGTGGACCCCAGCCACGCGACCTTCCGGCGCGAGCACGTCGGCCCGATCGCCCGCGCGGCCGTCGCGGTCGGGGCGGACGGGGTCATGCTCGACGTGCACCCGACGCCGGAGCTGGCGGCGGTGGACCCGCTCCAGGCGCTGGGCTATCCGGCGTTCGAGGGACTCATGGCCGAGCTGCGGGGGATCGCCTCCGCCATGGGGAAGAAGTGGTGAGTTGACAGTGGTGAGTGTGGGGTTCGCGGGGGCATCCGGTCTTCCCCCTCGACACTCGACGCGCAACACGGGCTCCGAGGGGCCACCGATGGTGACGCTGGAGAGAACCACGGCGATTCAGGACTGTGTCGGCAACGAGCTCGATCCGCGGGCGGGGACGGTGCGGCACCTGGCGGGCATCGTCGGGGAGAACCCCTCCCGCTACGCCAAGAGCCCCACGATCTGGAACCCCGTCCTGCGGAAGCTGGGGCTCGACGCGATCTACCTGCCCTTCGACGTGGCGGCCGGGCGGCTCGCCGACTTCGTCGCGGCGGCGCGGGCGGAGGAGCGTCTGCGCGGCTTCAGCGTGACGACGCCCTACAAGGCCGCGATCGTGCCCCACCTCGACGGGCTGGACGCGCAGGCCCGGGCGATCGGCGCCGTCAACCTGGTCGTCCGCGACGAGGACGGGAAGCTCACGGGGTACAACACCGACGCGTCGGGGGGGCTCGCGAGCCTGACGGTCGCGCTGCCCGGCGAGGCCGAGCCCTTCCTGCCGGGACTCGCCGGCCGGCAGGTGCTCCTGATCGGCGCGGGCGGCGCGGGCAAGGCGCTCGCCTGGGCGCTGGCCGGGGCGATCGGCAAGGGGCGGCTCATCCTCGCCACGAGGGACGGCGAATCGGGCACGAGGCTCTGCGCCGCGCTCAAGACGGTCGCCGCCGACGTGGTCTGGTGGCCGGAATCGGACATCGAGCGCGTCGCGCCCTCCTCCCACCTGATCGTCAACGCGACGACCAAGGGGCAGGCCGGGCTGCGGACGCTCCCCGACGGGACCGTGACCTGCCTGGAGCCCTATTCCGCCCTGGCCCCGGCCAAGCCGGCCGCCCTCGCCGCGGCGCTCGCCGTCGACCGGCCCCGCTTCTATCAGGACTGGTTCCGGCGCTCGCTGCCGGACCTCATGGTGAACCAGGCGCGCTCGGCCCGCCTGCTGGCGGGGGTTCCGGCGACGACGGCGGTCATGGACATCATCTACTCGCCGGCCGAGTCCGTCCTGCTCCGCCAGGCGCGGCTCTCCGGCCACCGGACGCTGAACGGCCGGGGCATGAACATCTGCCAGGCGGCGGACGCCCTCTTCCACCGGGTCTTCCGCCGGCACTTCGAGGAGACCGGGCGGTACGAGCCGGCGACGTACGGGAGGATCCTGCGGCTCATGGCGAAGGTGTGGTGATGCGGCCGGGACGCCACGGGAACGGCAACGGGACGGGCCGGCGCTCCTACGTCCTGGCGCGGGTCCACGGGAGTCACCTGGGCGACCCCGAGCAGGCGGCGCGGCTCGTGGACGCGGCCGTGGCCTGCGGCTGCGACGGCATCCGGTTCGACAAGCGGTCGCCCGACGACGGCGTGGTCCGCTCCGTGCTGAACCGGCCGCTCCGAAAGTACCCGCGGCTCGGGCGCACGGTGCGCGAGGTGGTCAGCCGGCTGGATCTCCCGGCGGAGGCGTTCCTGGCCGTCCGCGAGCGCTGCCGCGGCCGGATCGACTTCATCGCGGCGCCCTTCGACCTGCCCTCGCTGCGCGTCGTGGACGAGGCGGACCCGGACGGCCTCATGGTGGACGCGGCGGCGGCGAGCCACCGGCCCCTGCTCCGCGAGATGGCGGCCCGCCAGAAGCGCGTGCTGATCGCGACGGGCCTGCTCACGGAGGAGGAGATCGAGGAGGTCGTCGAGCAGTTCCACGGCCACAACCTCACGCTGCTGCACAGCATCTTCCTGGAGCCCTTCGAGGTCAACCTGGCCTACCTGAGCGTGCTCACCTGGCTGGACCGCTTCGGCCGGCGCGTCGGGTACACGGACAACGAGCCGGGCGTCACGATGGTCATGGGCGCGCTCGGCCTGGGCGCGACGGTCATCGAGAAGGCGCTCACGCTCGACCGCGACCTGGCGCTGCCCCACGGCGGCGGCCTGAGCCCCGCGGAGATGGGCCGGCTCGTGCGGACGATCCGCGAGTCGGACAAGGAGGCCCTCGCGCTCGTCCGCAAGAAGCTCCACGCGGCGCAGAGCGACCTCTTCGACGACGAGCAGGTGTCGCTCGTCGCCGCGCGGGCGATCCCCGCCGGGACCGTGCTGACCGAGGACATGATGGCGCTGAAGTCACCCTGCCGGGGCCTGAGCCCGCGGCTGGCGGGGGACATCGTGGGCAAGGTGGTCCTCTACGACCTGGAGCCGGACGACTTCATCACCTTCGGAGTGCTCGCGCCGTGATCTCCGTCGTCGTGCGGACCAAGAACGAGGAGCGGTGGATCGGCCGATGCCTGCGGGCGATCGCGGGGCAGGCGGGGCCGGACTTCGAAATCATCGTCGTGGACAACGCCTCCACGGACGGCACGCTGGAGATCGTCCGGCGCTTCGACGCCCGGCTGGTCGAGATTCCCGACGAGGCCTTCACCTTCGGGCGGTCCCTGAACGTCGGCATCGCCGCGGCGCGGGGGGAACTCGTGGCGCTGGTGTCGGGCCACTGCATTCCGACGACCGACCGGTGGCTGTACCGCCTCTGGCGGAACTTCCAGCTCGACCCCGCCGTCGCGGGCGCCTACGGGAAGCAGGAGCCGCTGCCGGACACGAACAGCCTCGACAAGCGCGACCTGCTGACCGTCTTCGGCCAGGAGCGGCGCGTGCAGGAGAAGGATTACTTCTTCCACAACGCGAACTCGATGATCCGGCGGTCGGTCTGGGAGCGGATTCCCTTCGACGAAGAGATCGCCGGCGTCGAGGACCGCGACTGGGCGCGGCGGGTGCTCGACGAGGGGTACAAGCTGATCTACGAGCCCTACGCGGCCGTCTATCACCATCACGGCATCAACCACGGCGGGGACCGGGCCAGGGCGGACCGCGTCGCGCGGGTGATCGAGCTGATCCAGCACGGCCGCCCGGCGGGCGCCGTGCGGAGCGAGGCGTAAGGCGCATGCAGCAACAGAAGGGCGATGGCCATGCCTGAACGGGAGCACCCCCTCGCCCCGCCCCCCTCACCCCCGACGAGCAGGGTGGTGGCGATCATTCCGGCGCGCGGGGGGTCGAAGGGTCTGCCGGGCAAGAACGTGCGGCTGCTCGCGGGCAAGCCGCTCATCGCCTACAGCATCGAGGCCGCGACCGCCTGCCCGCTGATCGACCGCGTGCTCGTGAGCACGGACGACCCGGCCATTGCCTCGGTCGCACGGGCCTGGGGGGCGGAGGTCCCCTTCCTGCGCCCGCCCGAGCTCGCGGAGGACCGGACGCCGACCGAGCCGGTGCTGGCCCACGCGCTCGCCTGGCTGGAGGCGGAGGAGGGCTACCGCGCCGACATCGTCGTCTTCCTCCAGCCGACCGACGTGTTCCGCAAACGGTGGATGGTCGAGGAGGTCGTCCGCCGGCTCCTGGAGGACGAGACGCTGGACTCCGCCTTCGTCGCCTACAAGACCCACAAGAATTTCTGGCGCCGGCAGGGCGGAACCTGGACGCGGCTCGCGCCGGACCTCGCCTACGGCCCGCGGCAGACGCGCGAGCCGCTCTACCGCGAGGACACGGGCCTCGCCTGCGCGACGCGGGCCCGCTTCATCCGGGAGGGGCGGCGGCTGGGCGACCGGGTGGCGCTCGTGCCGGTGGAGGACGTCTGCACCGGCGTGGACATCCACGACGAGCTGGACTTCTGGCTCGCCGAACGGCTCCTCCTCGAAGGCAAGCGGACGGTCAATGATTGAGAGCGACAAAGTGAGGTCTGTAGCGGTGGTCGTCGTACGTTCCCGACGCCTCGACGCCACGACGGTGAGCACGCGACGCTCATGAGCATGAACACGCTGGCCATCATCCCGGTCCGCGGGGACGACCCGCAGGGCCGGCCCGACTTCCGGCTCGGGGGACGGCCCCTCCTGGCCTACACGGTCGAGGCGGCGCGCGCCGCGCGGCTCGTCCGGCGGGTGATCGTCACGACCGACGCGCCGGAGATCGCCGAGTTGGCCCGCGCCTGCGGGGCCGAGGCGCCCTTCGTGCGCCCGGCCGAGCTGAGCCGGCCGGAGGCGCCCCTGGGCGCCGCGCTCCGCCACGCCCTCGAGTGGCTCGAACGGGAGGAGGCCTACGCGCCGGACCTCGTCGCGCTGCTGGAGATCACCCATCCGATCCGCGAGGAGGGGCTGATCGACCGGGTGATCGAGGTGCTGGTGGACCGGGGGCTGGATTCGGTGTTCACCGCGGTTGAGGAGCGCCACGACTTCTGGCGGCTCGACCGGCACGACGCGCTGGTGCGGATCGGCGAGTCCGAGGACCAGCCGCGCCAGGCCAAGCCGCCGCTCTACCGCGAGATGGGCGGGATCGTCACCGTGACGCGGGCGGCGGTGGTCCGCGCGGGCGCGCGGCTGGGGCGGCGGGTCGGGTTGATCCCGCTCCGGTCGCTCTCCGCGCGGGTGGACACGCGGGACGAGGTGGGGCTGCTGCTCGCGCGGCACCTCGCCTTGACGGCCGCGGTGGGCACGTGAGGTGGCCATGCAGCCGGGATGGTGCCTGATCTGCGGGACGGCGCGACGCACGGAGTTCGCGAGCAAACGGGCGGATCGCGTGACGCGGCGGGTGGGCGGGCCGACCGATCCCGGCCTGCGCTTCGTCCTCTGCGAGACCTGCGGCCACGTCTACCAGGACCCGATGCTGGACGAGGACGACCTGCGCCGGGTCTACACGGACGAGTACCGGCCCCTGCTGACGGACGAGGCCGACATCGCGCGCGAGATGCGGCGCGGCCGGCCCGTCAGCGAGCAACTCGCCGACTGGATCGAGCCGTCCGTCCGCCGGCGGACGGTGCTCGACGTCGGCTGCGGCTCCGGGACCTATCTGCTGCCGTTCAAGGAACGGGGCTGGGAGGTCTTCGGGATCGATCCGGTGCCGCGCTGGACCGAGTTCGCCCGTCGCCGGCTCGGCGGCACGCCGGAGACGATCGTCACCGGCCGCTACGGCCCCGACGCCTTTCCCGGCCGGCGCTTCTCGCTCATCCTCTTCTCCCACACGGTCGAGCACCTGCCCGACCCGGTCCCGCTCCTGGGCGCGATGCGGGACCATCTGGAGGAGGACGGCGTGCTGTTCGTCGCGACGCCAAACCTGCTCAACCCGCCCGCGCGGGAGCGGCTGTTCGAGGGCTTTCTCGCCGGCGCCCACGTCCGGCTCTACAGCCCGGCCTCGCTTGCGACCGTGCTGGCGCGCGCGGGCTTCCGCATCACCGGCGGCGTGGACTTCCCCGGCCGGTTCGGGATGGGGCTGCTCGCGCGGCCCGGCGCGCGGGCGGGGGAGACGATCCCGCCGGGCCCCTACGACGATCCGCTCGCGATCCGGCAGCTCTACGGGGCGCTTACGGAACCGGAGACCGCCGCGCCGCTGGGCCGGAACCTGCTCGGGCTGCGGGCGGTCCAGCGGTGGGTCCTGCCGATCCTCTGCCAGCGCCGGGACGCCCGGCGCTACCGGATCCGGACGGAGAACGGCGCGCCGCGGGCGCTGTTCGGGGTGACCGCCCGGGGCGTCGAGGTGCCGATCGCGCGATGGGACGACGGCGAGGGCCCCGACCCCGCCGCGCTCGTGCCCTGGGATCGCCTGGACGAGGACGCGGGGATCGTCCAGCTCGGACTGGGCTCCGGCGCCGAGGCGCTCGCGCTCGCGCGCCGGCTGCGCGGCGGACAGCGCCTGGCGATCTGGGAGGCGGACCCCGTCCTGGCCAAGCTGGTGCTCAAGGCCGTGGACCTGACCGCGCTCTGGGCGTCCGGGCGGGTGATGCTCCACGTCGGCAGGCAGCCGGTCGTGCCGCCGGGCCGCTCCTTCGAGCTCCTGCGGCCCTCGGTCCTCTACCGGACCGAGGCGGCTGCGCGCTGGGACCGCTCGGTCTATGACCGCATCAGGGAGCTTGCGGGCGCGTCCACGCCCCTGGTCGGCCCGGCCGTCGAGCCGGTCGCCCGCGGGGCCGTCGCGCCCGCCGTCTGAAGGAGGCGCTGATGAGAGCCACGAGCTGCCTGATCTGCGGACGCGACGCGGCCGACCGGCTCGCGCAGTACGCGAGCGACCCCTACCATCGCCGCCTGGACCACCTGCGGGACGTGCCGGTGACCTACGTGCTCTGCCGGCACTGCGGCTTCGTCTACACGAACCCGCAACTGGACCCGGAGGAGCTGGCGGTCCTGTACGGGGACAAGCTGCGGCCCTCCGCGCCGGACCCCGAGTACCTGAAGGCGAACCGGAGCATCTACGCCCGGCGCTATCAGTGGATCGCCCGCGAGCTGGGGCTGCCGTCCGAGGCGACGCCCGCCCCCTCCGTGCTGGAGGTGGGCTGCGCGGCCGGCGTCGCGCTCACGGTCTTCCGCGAACACGGCTGGCGGGTCTGCGGAATCGAGCCGGCGGACACCTTCGCGGCCTTCGCGCGCGAGCACTTCGCGCTCGACGTCACGACCGGCTTCTACGGCCCCGGGGCCTTCGAGGGCCGCCGCTTCGACCTGATCGTCTGCTCGCAGGTGCTGGAGCACGTGCCGGACCCGGACGCCATCCTGGCCCAGGCCCGCCGCAACCTCGCGGAGGGCGGCCGGCTGTTCCTCGGCGTGCCGACGCTCATGCGGCCGATGCGGCCGGTCCATCCCCTGACGCTGCAGGCCGTCCACCTCTGGATGTTCTCGCTGCCGACGCTGACCCGGCTGCTGGCGCGCCACGGGCTGGCGCCGGTCGCCCACGGCTACGACGGCAAGGGCCTCCTCGTGCTCGCGGGGGCGGCGGAGGCGCGGGGCCTGAGCGGCGGCGCCGGCGACGACCCGGAGCGCGTGCGCCGTTACTTCGGCTGGTTCACGTCGCCCGACAGCCTCTACGCGAGAAACCTGGCCGCCCTCGGCTCCGCGCCGAAGGACCTGGCGCGCTCCCCGGACGTGGACGCGGACCTCTCGACGATCACGGTCGAGCCCCAGCCGGGCGGCTGGCTCAACCTCGTCGAGCGGACGGCCGGCGGCGAGCGGCGGCTCTACGACGGGGACCCCCGCGAGAGCGCGAGGCGCTTCGCCGAGGGCTTCGACTTCGGCGCGGAGGGCGTCGTCGTCCTGCTCGGGCTCGGGCTCGGCTACCTGCCGCTCGCGGTGCTGTCCCGGCTCAAACGGGGCCACGCGCTCGTGATCTGCGAGGCGGACCCGCGCCTCTTCCGCGCCGCCCTGTTCCATCAGGACCTGACCGCCCTCTTCAACGACCCGCGCGTCCACCTGGTGGTCGGCGACGATACGCCGCGCCTGGACTTCATCCTGTTCCGCTGCGCCAAGGTCCTGTTCACCGCCGACCGGATGCACACGGTCCGCTGCCGGGCCAGCGCGAAGTGGGACGGGGCCTTCTACCGGCGCGTCGCCGACCGCGTCCGCGAGCGGCTCACGGTGCTGGAGATCAACCGGAACACGATCGGCCACCTGGGGCGGCGGATGCTGGCCAACACGGTCGCGAACGCCCACCTGACCGCGCGCATGCCCGGGGTGTCGCGGTTCGCCGGCCTGTTCAAGGGGAGGCCCGCCATCATCGTGTCGGCCGGCCCCTCGCTGGAGAAGAACTTCGAGCGGCTGCGGGAGGCGAAGGGGAAGGCGGTCATCATCGCCTGCGACACGGTGCTGCGGATGCTCGTGCCCCACGGGATCATGCCGGACGTCACGATCACGGCCGACCCCCACGAGGCGACCTACCGCAAGTTCCGCGACCTGCCCATGGACCCGGAGGCGATCCTGGTCTGCCACCCGGCCAATTACCCGGACATCATCCGGACCTTCGCGGGCCGGCGCTTCACGACCGAGACGGGCAGCCAGATCTACCGCTTCCTGAGCCGGTTCTGGGGAGCGAAGGGACGGGTGGACCACAAGTCGCAGTCGAGCGCGCACCAGGCCTTCAACTTCGCGACCCTCATCGGGGCCGACCCGATCATCTTCGTCGGCCAGGACCTCTGCTACGAGGGCGGCCGGAAGCACGCGGGCAACCTGACGAAGGACAACCCCCTCGCGGGCCAGGAGCCGCCGGAGCGCCGCAAGGCCGTGGACATCCTCGGCCGCGAGGTCGAGACCACGCCGCTGTTCCAGAGCTTCAAGATCGTGCTGGAGGACCTGATCCGGGACTGTCCCGCCCGCGTCATCAACGCGACCGAGGGCGGCCTGGGGCTCGCGGGGACGGAGGTGCTCACGCTGCGCGACGCGCTCGCCGAATGCCTCCCGGCCGCGCCGCTCGACGTCGCCGGCCGCTGCGCGGCGGTCTGCGGCGAGGAGCCGGCGGAGCTGGACCTCGCGGGGCTGGCCGCGGAGGTGCGGCGGCTGCTGGCGACGGCGAAGGAAACGCGCGCCGTCTGCGCGAAGATGATCGGCTACACGGACAAGTGCGCCAAGCTCATCCGGCAGGGACGGGAGGACAGCCCGCGCGCCGAGGCCCTCTCCCGGCTCGCCGAGCGCCACAGCCGGATGATGGAGGGCCGGCGCGAGCTGATGGACCTGCTCGTCGAGGGCGCCTTCCAGCTCGAGCTGTTCATGTCCCGCGAGGACAACCGCGCGATCGACGAGCTGGCGGACCGGAAGGAGCGCTTCCGCCGGCAGGTCGAGCGGGCGCGCCGCTACTACCGGGAGCTCAAGGACGTGCTGGAGCCCTTCATCCGCGGGCTGGCCGTGCTGCTGAGCCGACTGGAGGACCTGGCGCGGCTGGACGCGATCCCGACGGACAGCCGGGAGGGGCGGCTTCTGGCGGCGCGGCTCTGCCTGAAGATCGAGGACTACCCCCGCGCCCGCGCCCTCTGCGAGGCGACCCTCAAGGAGGACCCGGACGACCGGGACGCGCGCCTCCTCATGGGCGACCTCCTCTACCGCTGCCACCGGCCCCACGAGGCCCTGGCCTACCTGCGCCCGGTGGCCGCCGCCGATCCCCGCAACCGGCGCGTCGGCGAGCTGATCCGCCGCTGCCGCGAGAAGGCCGAGGCCTGGGCCGCGAAGACGGCCGAGGCGCGCCGCGTCCGCGGGCCGGAGCTGGGCGGCGAGGTCCTGCTCTACGAGGGGGAGTTCTACTGGAAGGCCGGCGATCCGGCGAGGGCCGAGCGGAAATTCCGCGAGGCCATCCGCGCGCATCCGGACCGGCCGGAGCCGTACCTGGACCTGGCGCGGCTCTGCGAAGAGCGGGGCGACCTGGCCGGCGCCCTGGGCGTCTGGGAGGAGGCGCTCGGCGCGCTGCCGGAGCACCCGCTCCTGCTCAAGGAGGTCGGCCTCTTCTGCGCGCGGCAGGGGGAGGGCGGGCCGGCCGAGCGGTTCCTGCTCGCGGCCGCGACGGCGGACGAAGCGCTCTGGGAGCAGGCGGGCGACGGGCTCTACCTGGCCGAGCGCTTCCTGGCCGCCGGCGACTGTTACGAGGCGGCGCACCGTCGCGAGCCGGCGCGGCACGACCTCGCGCTCAAGGCCGCGGCCGCCTACCGGCGGGCCGGCGCGTCGCCGCCCGCGCTCACCGGGAGGATCCCATGACGGCCGTCGTCGATCCCGTCCGCCTCAAGCTCCGCCCCGACCCGGCCCTCGCCGCCGCCGACGTGGAACGGCTCGGCCCCAACATGAGCCCCAACGTGTTCGACGCGCTGCGCGCGGCGATCGCGGCGCGGCCGCGGCCGACGGTCCTGGAGGCCGGCATCGGCATCTCCACGTACCACCTCGTCGGGCAGCTCCGGACGGCGGGCGGGACCTACGTCGGCATCGAGCACAACCGGCACTGGTTCGAGATCGTCGAGCAGTGGGTCCGACGGCTGCTCGTCCGGCACGCCAAGGCGGAGCCGCTCGAGGAGGTCCGGCGGGTGGCCGGGCTCAAGCCGATGTATTACGAGAAGCCGCTGCTCGCCGTGGAGACGGCCTTCTTCGCCGGCCCCCTCGCCGTCCGGTTGCTGCTCCGGCAGTGCACGGGGCAGACCGGCGACGGGACGGCCGAGGAGTTTCACGAATACCTCGCGGCGCTGACCGGCCCCGCGGACGTGGCGATCGTGGACGGGCGCGCCCGCGAGCCCGCGCTGGCGCGCCTCGCCGAGGCGCGCGTGCTGGCGCCGGGCGGGCTCCTGTTCCTCCACGACGCGCGCCAGTACCGGGAGGCGGCGCTGCGCCGGTTTCCCGGCGGGACCTTCCTCGACGGCCGCGGGGGGTTTAAGAACGCGCTCCGGCCCGATCAGGCGCCGCGCGACTTCGTGCCCGAGGAGGCCTATCTGTGGGAGGCGCCGCGCCGTGGCTGACGCCGCCGTCATGGAGGCCCCGGCCCCGGGGCGGATCCTCGCCTACCCGGCGGGCAAGGCCGTCGAGTTCCTCCCCTGGATCAGGACGGAAAGCCTGGAAACGCACGTCCTCGTCAGCGACCTGGTGCACCACCTCGGCGGGCGCTTCGGCCGCGCGAGCGACGCCTGGCGGCGGCGGCTCGAGGCCTGGTCGCGGAGCGAGCGGATCGTGGACCAGTACGCGGCGGACGGGACGAGGCTCGCGACCTGGCGGAAGCGGGTGGCGCCGGAGGAGGTCTGGCGGCTGTCGCTGGGCCGGGCCGACCGGCCCGTCCTGGAGTACGGCATCCTGGTCCTGCGCGGGCCCTACGCGCTCTGCCACTTCCAGGTCGTCGGGCCGCGCACCTTCGCCACCTGCCACTCGCGCCGCGATCGGCTGGAGGAACCGCCCCGTCCACGGACGCGCTGGGTGCCGCTGCCGCCGGCGCCGGACGCCCTGCTCTCGCTCCTGCTCATCAACTGCGGGGCGGGGCCGAATCGGATCACGCTGTCGCGGCCGGCGGCGGGGCGGCCGGTGGAGGTCGCGGCCGTGACGTTGCCGCGGCTGGGGAGCCGGCTCGTCTGTCTGCAATCCCTCTTTCCCGGCGTGGGGCGGGGGCTGGACTGCGATCAGGTCGTCGTGGATTCGACCTCCCCCTACGACTTCTACACGATCGTCGAGCCCGCGGCGGCGCCGGCCGAGACCTTTTCGATCCAGCACGTGAAGTGAGGGCCCGATGCGGCACATGGTCTTCTCGACCTTTCTCTTCCCCGGCGCCCGGCACTTCGTCGAGCTGGCCCATCCGCACCGGAGCTTCCGGTCGGCCCGGATCTCGGCGGTCTCGGCCTTCCTGTACGACGAGGAGGGGCGCGAGCGCGCCGCGGCCTCGCTGACGCTGGAGCGGACGGTCGTGGACCTGGGGGCGCTGTTCCCCGGCGCGCCGGCCGGCGGTCTCGTGCTCACCGAAGTCGCCTACGACCTGCCGGGCAAGCGCCATCCCTACCAGTACGGGTTCCTCTACCAAGAGCGGGCGGCGGCGACGCCGATCCACTATCCGCTGGACGTGAGCCTGGGGCTCACGAACGCGGTCACCTACTGGCCCAACCACGGCTACTTCCCCCTGGGGCCGACGCCGCCGTGGCTGGAGGTGCGGCTCTACCTGGGCAACGTCTGCGAGCGGGCGGCCATCGAGCCGGAGGTGCGGCTCGTCACGCGGCGCGGCGTGGAGAGTCGGCGTGTCGCGATCCCGCCGCTCCGTCCGCTGACGCTCTCTTTGCCCGCCGGGGAGGAGCCGATCGAGTACGTGATCGTCGAGGGCGTGGCCAAGCCGGTCTGCTACGTCGCGGGCGTGGACCGGCGGACCGGGGCGCTGACGTTCCTGGAGCACCTGATGCAGACCTACAAGCCGGCGATGGACGAGGGCCGGGTGGGCGGCGTCCCGCCGCCGGCCGCCGCTCCGGTCGGCCCGCGGAGGTGACGATGGCTCGGACCCTGTTGTGCTATTGCCTGGGGCTGACCTACGAGGACATCCGCCGCCTCTGGGCGCGCGGCCACTTCGCCCGACCGAGCGACCGCCTGCCGGGCCTGTACTGCACGAGCTGCAGGGCGGACCTGGACTGGTTCCTGCGGGAGCTGGAAGGGGCTCCCCATCCCGGCGACGAGCCCGACACGCCCTCCATCGAATCGGCCTAGCCGCCCGCCGCCGCTCCGTTCCGCTCCGTTGTTGCCCGCTCCGCGCCGATCCCGCACACGCCCGCGTCGCCGTTCAAGACGCGCGCCCCGCGCGCCGATAACGGCCCTGTCCACGGGTCCCCGGAGGGGAGGTGACGACCGGGCGCGCGCTGCTGGGGGACCGCAGGGACCGACGCACGGAAGCCACGGCTCACATCTCAAGGAGGATCGCACCATGGCACTGACCGTCAACACCAACCTGGCGAGCATCAACGCCCAGCGCAACGTCGGGATCTCGAACAACCAGTTGAGCAAGTCGCTGGAACGCCTGTCGTCGGGCCTCCGGATCAACCGGGCCGGCGACGACGCGGCGGGCCTCTCGATCGCCAACAAGCTGCAAGCCCAGGTCCGCGGCCTCCAGCAGGCGGCCCGGAACGTGAACAACGCCATCTCTCTCGTGCAGACGGCGGAGGGCGCGCTGAACACCACCACGAACATCCTGCAGCGGCTGCGCGAGCTGGCCGTCCAGGCCGCCTCGGACGACAACGCGGCCTCGGACCGGGCGACGCTGAACGCGGAGGCCCAGCAGCTCATCGCCGAGCTGACGCGGACGGCGAACACGGCGGAGTTCAACGGGGTGAGCCTGCTGGACGGCTCCTTCACGGGCAAGTTCTTCCAGATCGGCTCCAACAGCGGGCAGAACATCACCTTCGACATCGGCGACTCGCGGGCGAAGTCGCTGGGCACCCGCGCGACGCTCACGGCCTATCAGCAGGACGGGGCGTTCAACGGCCAGAGCGCGAACATCGCCGCGGGCCAGGTCAAGATCAACGGCACCAACATCGTGTCGGACAGCAACGACGACACGGTGTCCGTGCTGGAGTTCCGCGGCAACATCGCGAGCGCCGCGGCCAGCATCGACACGACCGCGAGCAACTTCCTCGTGGTGGGGAACGGCGCCACGACGGCGACGATCCTGATGGGCACCTACACGTCGAGCACGGCGGCCTCCAGCGGCAGCTTGATCACCGGCGTCATCAGCACGGTGAACACGAACCTGGGGCTCGCCAGCGTCACCGGCGTCAAGCTCCGCGGCGCGGGCAGCGCGGCCTCGGCCTTCGTCGTCTTCACGGCGACGGGCGGGCGGGACCTCACGCTGTACGGCACGGCCGGCACCGGCCTCGGCCTGATCTTCGGGAGCGAGATCGCGACGAGCGCCAGCGGGTTCATGGGGACCTCGGCGGCGGCGGCCGTGACCACCTACAACGGCCAGAGCTCGGCCATCGCCAAGGCGGCCGCGATCAACGCGGTCAAGAACACCACGGATGTGTCCGCGAAGGTGGACACCACGACCCTGACGGGCAGCTCCGCGGTCACGGCGGCGACGCTGGTCGCCGGCGACTTCTACATCAACGGCGTGGACATCGGCGCGGTGACGGTGCAGGCCTCGGACGGGAACGGCGCCCTGGTCTCGGCCATCAACGCCAAGACCTCGGACACCGGCGTCTCGGCCTCGCTCGATTCGGCCGGCCAGCTGGTGCTGAGCGCCAAGGACGGGCGTAACATCGCCGTGGACGGCACGGCGGCGGCCATGACCGCGACGCTGGGCATCACCGTGTCGAACACGAACAACGTCACGCGCGGCAGCGTGACGCTGAATTCCAAGGGCTCCTTCACGGTGGGCGGCAACGCGCCCAGCCGGTTGGGCACCGACTCCGCCGGCACCGGGCTGGCGTCCCAGACGGTGGCCACGAGCTCGGCCAACCGCATCAGCGCGTTGGACATCTCCACCCAGAGCGGCGCGGAGAACGCGATCCTGTCGCTCGACTCGGCGCTCTCGCAGGTGGACAGCACGCGCGCCAAGATCGGCGCGGTGCAGAACCGGATCCAGCTCACGGTGGAGAGCCTGAACGTGGCCGCGGAGAACCTGTCGGCGTCCGAATCCCGGATCCGGGACGCGGACTTCGCCCTCGAGACGGCGAAGTTCACGCGGGCCCAGATCCTGGTGCAGGCCGGCACGGCCATCCTGGCCCAGGCCAACTCCACGCCGCAGGTGGCGTTGCAGTTGCTGCGGTAAGTCGAGGCCGACCGGGGGAGGGGGCCGCTCGCGGCCCCCTCCCCCTCGGGCCTGAGGGAGCCCCCGGGCTCCGCCCGCCACGCGCGGGACGGGGCCGGGAACCGGGAGGGGGGCCGCCATGTCCGTCGAGTTCGATCCGGTGCCCGCCGTGCCCATCGCGCCGCCCGGCCCATCGCCGGGGGAGGCCGCGGGGCGTGGGGCGGGCGTCAGGAAGGGGGCCGGCGCGGGGCCGGGCCTCGATCGGGCGCGAGAGGCCGTCGCCCGTGCCAACGAGGCGCTGGAGGCGGGCCGTGTCTCCGTCCGGTTCCGGGTGGACCTGGACACCGACCAGATCGTCGTGTCCGTGGTTGACGAGGCCACCGGCGAGGTGGTCCGGCAGATCCCGGCCGAGGAACAGCTCGCCATCGAGGCCCACCTGCGGGCCCTAACGGGGCTCCTCTTCAGCCGAACCGCCTGATCGCCGATATAGTCCCGGGACCGACTCGCGGTCCGCGACGCCAACCGGGACCAAGATGGCCATCGCCCTCTCCACCGGGGTTTCGTCCGGGATCAACTACGATGAGCTCGTCGCCAAGCTGATGGCGGCCGAGCAGCGCCCCCTCGGATTGCTCCAGCAGCGTCGGGCGACGCTCGTGGGCAAGAGCACCGAGCTCGGCAACCTGAGCGTCCAGGTCTCCGACCTCAAGGCCAAGGCGGGCGCGCTCGCCAGCCTGGCCACCTTCAACTATCGCACCGTCGCCGTCACCAAGAGCACGCAGGGCGTCGAGCTGCTCTCGGCCTCGGCCGCGAGCAACGCGGCCGTCGGCCAGTACCAGGTCACGGTCGCCCAGCTCGCCCAGGCCCACTCGATCGCCGCGCAGGGCTTCGCGGACCAGAACACGACGGCGGTGGCCGGCTCCAGCGGCACCTTCACGTTCAGGGTCGGCCCCGCCGGGAAAGCGACCAGCGTCGCGGTCTCCACGACGATGACGCTGGTCCAGCTTCGGGACGCGATCAACGCGGCGGGCGGGGACGCGACCGCCTCGATCGTCAACGACGGCTCCGGGTCCAACCCCTATCGGCTGGTGCTCACGGCCAGGAACACCGGCGCGGCCAATACGATCTCGATCACGAGCAACCCCACGGACCTCGATTTCACGAACAAGAAGGTCGAGGCCGCCTACGCCGCGACGACCAACGGCTTCACCGGCACCGTCACCTCCAACGCGGGCGACACCTACACGGGCACGACGAACAAGACCTTCCTCGTCAAGATCGTCACCGCGGGCGCGGCGGGGGCGGCGACGTACAAGTACTCGACCGACGGCGGCGTCACCTGGCTGGGGTCGAACGGCGCGACGTACGACGGGAGCAACGCGATCACGACCCAGGGCGCGCTGACGAACTACATCGACGGCGCGGCGGCCTCGAACTCCGTCAACGAGGGCGTGCAGCTCGCCTTCGGCGCCGGCACGCTGGCCTCGGGCGACACCTTCACCGTGGACGTCTTCAACCCGACGCTCCAGTCCGCCCAGGACGCGGTCCTGACCGTCGGCAACCTGACCCTGTCCAGCGCGAGCAACACCGTCACGGACGCCATCCAGGGCGTCACGCTGAACCTGATCAAGGCGGCCGCCGGCGAGACGGTGGACGTGACCGTCTCGACCGACGGCACGGACATCAAGGGGCGGGTCAAGGACTTCGTCAACGCCTATAACAAGGCCATCCAGTACCTGAACGACCAGCTCTCGTTCGACCCGAAGAGCGGCCAGGCCCGGCCCCTGCTGGGAGACCAGACGGCCCTCGCGCTCAAGCGCCAGCTCCAGGGCCTGATCACCTCCGTCGTGCCGGGGGCCGACTCCGGGATCAACAGCCTCGCCGCGGTCGGCGTGACCTCGAGCAAGTCCACGGGCCAGCTCACGCTGAACGAATCCAAGCTCGATGCGGCCCTCGCGAAAAACCTCACCGACGTCACCCGGCTCTTCGTCGGGCTCGGCGTGCCCAGCCACTCGGGGATCGAATACGTCGGCAAGACGGCGGACACGAGGGCGGGCGTCTACGCGGTCGAGGTGACGACCGTCCCGGTCAAGGCGGCCATCACGGCCGGGACGGCGGTCCCCAGCGCCGGCATCACGCAGGCGGAGACGCTGACGGTGGGCCTCTACTCGAACGCGACGGCCTCGGCGGACGCGCCCGTGTCCGTCAGCGTGTCGCTCGCCGCCGGCAGCACGATCAGCGACATCGTCAACGCGCTCAACAGCGCCTTCGCGACGAAGGGGATGGCGCTCGGCGCCTCGAACAGCGGCGGCAAGGTCAAGCTCACGGCGACCCACTACGGCGACGACTACAAGATCGTCGCCTACTCCAACCGGGCCGACGACGGCAACCAGTCGGGGATCGGCACGACCGTCCTGACCGCGACCGGCGTGGACGTGGCCGGGCGGATCGGCGGGCACGCGGCGAGCGGCGCGGGCGAGACCCTGACCAGCGCCTCCGGCTTCGGGGAGGCGGGGCTGTCCGTCAAGGCGCCGGTGTCCTCGGCCGGCACCTACGGGACCGTGACCGTGTCGGCCGGCGTGGCGGACCGCATGGCCGCCCTGCTGGAGGCGACGACCAAGGAGAAGGGCACGGTGCAGGCGCGGCTCGACGGCCTCACCAAGTCCATCGAGGACCTCGACGAGCAGATCGCGGGCAAGCAACGGCAGCTCGCCGCCATGGAGCGGCGCTTCCGCGATGAGTTCCAGCGCCTGGAGTCGGTGCTCGGCCGGCTCCAGGCGCAGAGCCAGGCGGTGACGAACTCGCTCGCCTCGCTGGCCAACCTGGCCCAGCAGGTGGCGAAGCGGTGACGGGAGCGGCGGGATCGGGAGGAAGACGCATGGTGTCGGCGGGGCAGGCCCTCGGGGCCTATCGGCGCAATCAGGTGCAGCAGGCCTCTCCGGTGGAGCTGGTCGTGCTGCTGTACGACCGGGCGATCCAGCTCGCGCGCAGGGCGGGGGCACGTCTGCGCGAGGGGGACATCGCGGAGAAGTGCCGGTCGCTGTGCGGGGCGGTGGACATCGTGGTCGAACTGCAGGCGGTGCTCGACCGGGAGCGGGGCGGGGAGATCGCCGCCCGGCTGGACGCCCTCTACGCCTACATTATCAACCGGCTCACGGCCGCCAACCACGGCAACGACCCCGCCGCCATGGAGGAGGCCGCGCGGCTGCTCGAGGAGCTGCGCGAGGGCTGGCGGGCGCTGGCGCAGCCGGCGGCGGCGCGGCCGTGAGGAGGGCCGGCCGATGACGGACGACGCGCGACGGGAGGGCACGGCCGCGGCGGCCGGACTCCTGGACCTGATGGACCGGGGGGAGGCGGCGCTGCGCGCCAGGGACCTGCCGGCGCTGGAGGCGGTGGCCGCGGACTGCGACGGGCTGGTCGCCGCCCTGGATCGGGCCCTGACCCGGGCGGCGGCGCGGGCGGGCGATCCGGCCGAGGCCGAGCGGCTCGCCCGGCTGCTGGCCGGGCTCCTCGACCGCCGGCGGCGTCATGAGGAGGCGGTGGAAGCCTGGATGGCGGAGACGGGGCTGGCCCTGCGCCGCGTCCGCGAGGCGGAGGCGGCGCTGGCCGGCTACGGCGGCGCGGGGGCGCCCGGGCGCGGGGGGGTCAGCGCGCGCGTCTGAGCGACGGGGCCGCGCCGGAGAAGGTGCGCCGTGAGCATCCACTTCTCGGAGATCCACAACCTGGTCCGGACCTATCAGCGGATCTTGAAGGTCGCGCCGGAGGAGCCGGCGCGGCTTACCGGGGGCGAACGGGCAGACGACCGGATTTCCCTCTCGCGGGAGGCCCGCGACCTCCAGCGACCCCGCGAGCCGGTCGAGCCCGAGCCGAGGAGCGGAGGGAGACCATGACGGGATCATCGGAGCGGCCGTCCGTGCTCGTGGCCAGCCGCTCGGCCGGGCTGACCGAGCGCCTGATCCGGTCGCTGCCGGAGGGGCGGTACGCGACGGTCGCGGCGCGGACCGACGAGGAGGTGCTCGACCGGCTGGCGCGGGGACGGGCCGAGGCCCTGCTCTACCACGTGCGGAATGCGGGACGGGGGGCGCTGGCGCTCTTCGATCGGTTGCGCGAGCGGGAGTGCGACGCCTGCGTGCTCGCCATCGGCCGCGATTACGGGGCCGAGCACGCGGCCGCCCTGCTCCGCGGCGGCGCCTACGATTACCTCCCCCTGCCCGTCCGCCCCGGCCGCCTGGAGGAATCGCTCCGGCAGGGGCTGGACATCCGCCGGGCCTTTCTCCAGGTCCGCGACCTCTCGGGCCAGTTGAAGGCCGCGAACGAGGCGCTCGCCCGCGAGCGCGACGGGCTCCTGCGGTGGAACCGCCGCTTCGAGTCGCTCACCAAGCTGGGGCAGGCGATCGCGGGCGCGCTCGATCCCGACGCCATCGTCCGCGAGGTGGCGGGGCGCCTGCCGGAGCTGCTCGACGTGGATGTGGTCGGCGTGCTCTGGTGGGAGCCGATGCGGACCTGGGTGGAGGGACGCGCCCCGATGGACCGGCGCCTCGAGGCGGCGACCCGCACGGCGCTCGAGACGTCCGGCCGGCCCACGGGCCCGGCGGCCGCCGGGCCCGGCGCGTCGGTCGAGACGCCGCTGCTCGTCGGCTGCCGCACCGCCGGCCTGCTGCGCGTGGCTCGCCTGGCCGGTCCCGCCTACAACCCGGAGGAGATCGAGCTGGTCCAGGCCGTGGCGACGTCCCTCGCCCTCGCGCTGGACAACGCCCAGACCCACAGCCAGGTCCGGAACCTCGCCCTGACCGACAGCCTCACCGGCGTGCCGAACCGGCGCGCCCTGGCCCAGTGCCTCGCGCGGGAATTCAAGGAGTGCGAGCGGCGCGGCACGCCGCTGTGCCTCCTGATGGTGGACCTCGACCACTTCAAGGACTACAACGACCGGTTCGGCCACGTCTGCGGGGACCGGATCCTCCGCGGGGTCGCGGAGACGATCCAGCGGACCGTCCGCGGGGCGGACGTCGTCGCGCGGTACGGCGGGGAGGAATTCGCCGTCGTCCTGCCCCGCACCGACCTGGCGCACGCCTCGCAATTGGCGGAGCGCATCCGGGACACCGTGTCGCGGGCCGCCTTCACGCTCAAGGGCGTCCCGGTCACCCTGACCGCGAGCCTCGGCGTGGCCTCCATCCCCGATCCGGCGGTCGGGAGCGTGGAGGCGCTGATCGCCGCCGCCGACGCCGCCCTCTACCGGGCCAAGACCGGCGGGCGCAACCGCGTCGAGGTCGCCGGCCGGGAGACGACCGCGCCGCTGGTCCTGCGGGGCGGCGGGTGCGGGTACGTCGGGGCGGCGGCGGGAGGATGAGATGGCCGGTGTAAGACCGCAGAGAGCGGGGGCGAGGACGTCCGAGCCGCCCGCGGTCGGCGACGAGCGGCGCGCGCTGCTGCGGATGGACGACCGCCTGCTGCTGGAATGTCGGGCCGACGGCGACGCCGGCCGGGGGGCGGAGGGCGGCGACGCCGCCGTCGAGGCGGCCGTGGCGGCCTTCCTCGGCGGGCCGACCCCGGAGCTCCTGGCGCGCGCCGCGGAGACGGGCGCCGAGACCTGGCTGGTCCCCTGGCTGATGAAACTGGACTGGGCGATGGAGGCGATGCTGCGCGCCCTGGCGCGCATCCATCCCGAGGCGGTGCGGTTGCCGACCGCGAGCGACGTGAACCTGAGCGGCAGCGGCCTGCGGTTCCGCTCGACCCGGCCCTTCCGGCGGGGGGAGATGGTGACGCTCAAGCTCGTGCTCCCGCCCTTCCTGCCGGTGCAGGCGCGGGGGGAGATCGTGCGGGCCGCCGCGGTCCGCGGGGAGACCGCGACGTACGACGTCGCGGTGAGGTTCAGCGAGATCGCCGCCGACGACCGCGAGCGGATCATCCGCTACATCCTAAAGCGGCAGGCGGAAATCCTCAGGGCGAGGAGAAACCAGCAAGCGTGAGAGGGATTGAAGGTTGACGATCGACGAGAGTGTCGATTGAGACGTGTCGCTCGAAGGGCGACGGCTGAGAAGGATCGGGGGCGAAGGCCGTGGGGCCGTTCCCCCATCAACGCTCCACACTCTTCAATCAACCATCCCTCCGGTCTCCAGCGCCGCCGGGCGTCGGGCGTCCTTGAGGACCAGCAGGAGGGAATCGGCGACCTGCTCCAAGGCGCGCGCGGCCGGGCTGGCGGGCTCGGCCTCCACGACCGGCAGGAAGCCGCGGACCGACCGCACGACCGCTTCATCTTCCGGGACCTCCCCCAGGACCAGCAGATCGCCCCCGACATAGTCCCGGAGCAGCCGGCGGAGCTGGAGCGTGTTGACCCGCGCCCGGCCGGTCATCCGGTTCAGCACGAGGCAGGGGCGGAACCCCGTCAGCGCCGCCTCGGCCCGCTCGGCGGAGCCCGCGGCGCCGGCCGCCTCGATCACGTCCCGCACGGAAGCGAAGTCCCGGTCGGCCAGCGCGTCGGCCGCCGGGTCGCGCGCGACCAGGGCGGCGAGCACCCGGCGGATCGCGGCGAGCTTGATGAAGCGGTAGAGGTCGAGCACGGAGGTCGGGTCGGCGGTCGCCACGGCCAGGTGGTGGTCCGCCATCAGGAAGAAGTCGAGCGTGGGCAGGCTCGTCCCCGCCCCGACGTCCACGAGGATCACGTCCGCCGGCACCTCGCGCAGCCGGCCGATCAGGCGGCGCTTCCGCGCGTAGGGCATGTTCGCGGTCGCGAGCGTGTCGCCCGTCCCCGCCAGCAGGCGCAGGCGGGGTTGGCCGGGCACCGGCAGGGCCACCGCCTCGAGTGCCCCGGCCCGGCGGCGCAGGAAATCCGTCAGCGTCGCGGCCGGATGGAGCAGGCCGAACAGGATGTGCAGATCCGCCCCCCCGACGTCCAGGTCGGCCAGGACCACGTCCAGGCCGCGCCGGGCCAGCAGCAGGCCGAGATTGCCCACCAGGACGCTTTTGCCGACCCCTCCCTTGCCGGAGGCCACCGAGATGATGGTCGCCATCGCTCCCCTCCTCGCGTCGTGCAGCCCGTCCAGGCGCTGTCCCTCGCGGCGTCGCCCCGCCGGCGCGGGCGCACGCGGCCGCCCTCGCCCCCGATGCAGCAGGGGCCGTGCCAGGCGGCGTCAAGTTTCCAGGGCGGACGGCCGATACGGCAGTCGTCATGAACGAGACGCCGACGACAGAGCACGCCGTGGAACCGGAGCCCGCGAAGGGAGAGGAAGTCCTGACCGTGCTGGAGGTGGCGCGGTTCCTCCGCGTGCCGAAGTCCACCGTCTACAAGCTGGCGCGGCTCGGCCAGCTTCCCGCGTCCCGCATCGGCAAGCACTGGCGGTTTCTCCGCCGGGATGTCCGGGACTGGCTGCGCGCCCGGCGGGCGATTGGCGAGACGCCTCCGGCCGGTCCGGTGTCGTCGGAGAGCTGAGGCATGGCGATCAGCGGCGCGACGCAAGACCCCGCCGACCGGCGCGAGCAGTTGGCGGCGGCGGCGGAGCGGGGCGACGCGGGGGATCTGGACCTGCTCGTCGCCGGCCTGTGGGACCCGCATCCCGGCGTGCAGCAGGCCGCGGTCACCGGCCTCATCCGGGTCGGCGGGGCCGAGGTGGTCGAGCGCCTGGTCGGGCTGCTGCGCGAGCCGCCCGCGATCCGCAACATGGCCGTCGAGGTCATCGGGCGGGTGCTGCCCGGGGCGATCGAGGCCGTCCTGCCGCTGCTCGACTCCCCCGACCCCCACGTCCGCCGGCTGGTCGTGGATGCGCTCGGCCCCCCGTGCGATCCGCGCCTCGTCGGCCCGCTCACGCGGATGCTGCACGACCCCTCGCCCACCCTGCGCGCCTCCGCCGCGGAGGCGCTGGGCCGGCTGCGCGTCCGCGAGGCGGTGCCGGCGCTCACCGCCTTGCTCGACGACGAGGAGTGGGTCGTCTTCTCCGCCGTGACGGCGCTGGCCGACATCGGCGACTCCTCGGGGCTCGCGCCGCTGCTCGCGCTCGCGCGCCGGGGCGACGGGGCGGCGCGCGCCGCGGCGGTCGAGGCCTTGGCGCGGCTGGACGTCGAGGGGACGACGCTGCCGGCGCTCGTGGACCTGGCGCCGGGGGCGGGACCGGAATTGCGACCCTCGCTCGTCAAGGCCCTGGTGGCGCTGGCCGAGCGTGTCGAGGCTCCGGTCTGGACGAGACTCGACCGCGGGGTCTGGCTGGGCATCCTGACCGAGGCCGGTCGCGGAGCGGACCCGGAGCTGCGGCTCGCGGCGATCACGGGGCTGGGCCGCCTGGGCGACCCGCGCGGGACCCGCGCGGTGCTGGACATCTATGGGGACTGGCCGGAGGGGGGCGAGGAGGTCGAGGACCGGGTCGTGGCGGCGCTGGTGGGGACCGGCGACGTCCGCGAGCTGATCCGCGCGGTGCGGCCCGACGAGGACCGGCTCTGCGCGGCGGCCGTTCGGGCGCTCGGGGAGCTGCGGGCGCGCGACGCCGTGGCGGCGCTGGCGACGGTGCGGGCGTCGAGCCGCAACTGGGAGCTGCGCCGCCTCGCGACGGCGGCGCTCGGTCGGATCGGGACGCCCGAGGCGCTCGACGGCGTGGCGGCGGCGGTGGACGACGAGACGGGGCACGTGCGCGTCGAGGCGGTGCGGCAGCTCGGCCGCTCGGGGAGGGCCGCGGACGTGCGCGCGCTCCTGGCCAAGCTGGAGACCGAGCGCTATCGGGAGGTCCGGGACCAGATCGTGGACACGGTGCTCCGGGTCGCCCGCCCGGACCTGCTCGCGCGGTTCTTCCCGCTCCTGACCCACGCCAGGCCGGAGGTTCGGGAGTCCGCGGCCCGCGCGATCGGGCTCGCCCGGCCGGCCGGCGGGCTGTCCGCCCTGCTCGACGCCGTGGGCGACCCGGAGTGGTCGGTGCGGCAGGCCGTCGTGGAGGCGCTCGGCCGGTTCGACGATCCGGCGGCGCTCGGGCCGCTGGCGCTCGCGATGTCGGACGACCATGAGAAGGTGCGGCTGGCCGCCGTCATCGGGTTGGCCCGCTGGGATCGGCCGGAGGCGCGCCAGGCCCTGATGACGCAGGGGCTCCGGGACCCGGACGCCTGGGTGCGGTACCGCGCGGTCGAGCGGCTCGGCGCGCTGCGGGCGGCCGAGGCGGCGCCGCTCCTGGCCGCGATCGCGGCCGGCGACCGCGAGCCGTCGCTGGTGCGCCGGGCCGCGGCCGCGGCCCTGGCGGCGATCGGCGGGACGTCGGAGGGGACGCCCGGCGTCGGACCGGTCGGGGAGACGCCGGCATGGAACTGAGCGCCGCCGTCTTCGCCGGACTCCGCGACTTCATCTACGAGCAGAGCGGGATGTACTTCCAGGACAACAAGAAGTACGTGCTGGAGAGCCGCCTGCAGGCCCGCCTGAAGGAGCGGAACTGCGCCTCCTTCGAGGAGTACTACCATCTGCTCAAGTTCGACGCCTGGCGCGACCGCGAGCTGCACGCGCTGTTCAACGCGGTCACGACCAACGAGACGTACTTCTTCCGGGACCCGATGCAGCTCCAGGCCTTCACCGACGTGATCCTGCCGGCCGCGATCCGGGCCAACGGGGGGTCGCGGCAGCTCCGCCTCTGGAGCGCCGCCTGCTCGACGGGCGACGAGCCCTACACCCTGGCGATGCTCCTGCTGGAGCAGTCGGCCCTCGCCGGCTGGACCATCGAGGTCCTGGCGAGCGACATCAGCGAGGCGGCGCTCAACGCGGCCCGCAAGGGGGTCTACGGCGAGTACGCGGTCCGACACGTTCCGCCGGCCCTGCGGGAGAAGTATTTCGCCCTCGAGGACGGGCAGTACGTGCTCGCGCCGAGGGTCAAGCGCCTCGTGAAATTCGCCAACGTGAACCTCTACGACGCGCCCCGCCTGAAGATGATCCGAGGGCTGGACGCCGTGTTCTGCCGCAACTGCCTGATCTATTTCGACGAACGGGCCAAGCAGCAGATCGTCAACAGCCTCTACGACTGCCTCCGGCCGGAGGGGTACCTGGTGATCGGCTTCTCGGAGTCCCTGCACAACCTGTCGCGGGCCTTCCGGCCGGTCCATGCCCACCGGGCGGTGGTGTATCAGAAGGCGTGAAGGGTGCAACGTGAGAGGTGAAACGGGAAGACCGATCCGCTCCTGCGAGCCACGCGTGAGGAGTGACGCATCACGCACGACGAACCACGCACGACGGGTGAGCACATGGCCGGGACGATCCTCATCGTGGACGATTGCCTGACCACCAGGAAGCTGGTGGACCTCTACCTGAAGCCGACCGGCTGCGCCGTCGTCCAGGCCGAGAACGGCCTGGACGCCCTGGAAAAACTGGCGCGGGAGGCGGTGGACCTCATCATCACCGACATGAACATGCCCGGCATGGACGGGGTGGCGCTGACCCGGTCCCTGAAACAGGACCCGGCGCTCGGCGGCATCCCGGTGCTCATGTTGACGACCGAGGACGCCGATAAGGAGCGCGAGGCCGGACTCGCCGCCGGCGCGGCCGCTTACCTGACCAAGCCGGTGACCCGGGAGCGCCTCGTCGGGGAAGTGCGGCGGCTGCTGCGCGGCGCGTCCCGCTGAGACGGACCAAGGAGGCCCCTGCGATGACCGCGGACCGCAACATGAAAATCATGGTCGTGGACGACATGTCCACCATGAGGCGCATCGTCAAGAACATCCTGAAGCAACTGGGTTTCGGCAACGTGGAGGAGGCCGAGAACGGCCAGGAGGCGCTCGCCAAGATGCGCGCCGACCGCTTCGGCTTCGTGGTGTCGGACTGGAACATGCCGGTCATGAGCGGCATCGAGCTGCTGCGGGCGATCCGGGCCGACGGCGCGCTCAAGGATATCCCGGTCCTGATGGTCACCGCCGAGGCGCAGAAGGAAAACATCATCGAGGCCGTGCAGGCGGGCGTCAGCAATTACATCGTCAAGCCGTTCACCGCCGAGACGCTCCAGGAGAAGATGAACAAGATTTTCAAATAGACGGGGGCGCGGGGCGCGGCGCGGCCGAGCCGGCGGCGCCTTCCCGACGCCTCGCCCCCCGCCGTGCACGCTATTGGAGGAGACGCCGTGGGCACCACCGATCGGACGCTGTACGAGGAGCTGGGAGAGCTGACCCGCTACGTGGAGACCACGGTCCGGAAGCTCCAGGCGGTGGAGGCGCCCGTCGCCGCCTCTTCCGAGCAGCTCCCGGCCGCGAGCGAGCACCTCTGCGACCTCTCCCGGCTGACCGAGGAGGGCACGCACCGCGTGATGGGGCTGGCCGAGCAGATCCAGGACAACCGCGAGCGGGTGGCGGAGGCCCTGGACGCGCTCGCGGCGCGGTGCGCGGCGGGCGCCGGCGGGGCGGAGCTTGCCGACCGGATCGCGGCGATCCGGCTGTCGCTGGCCGAGGACGACAGGCGGCTCGTCGGCATCGTGACCGCCTGTTCCTTCCAGGACCTGGTCGCCCAGCGCGTCAAGAAGATCCTCGGCATCCTGGACGACATCCAGCACCGGCTGCTCCAGATGATCGTCGTGTTCGGCCTCGCCCAGCGCGGGGGCCGGGCCGGGGCGGAGGGACGCGCGGGGGAGCTGCTCCGCCAGCTCGAAGCCTCCCGGTCCACGGCGCTCGAGCAGAACCTGGTTGACGACATCCTCGGGCAGTTCGGCTTCTCGTGAGGGGCGGTGGGTTCCGAGCGGTTCGGCCTGAGGCCCCAGCGCGGCCGGCCGCCGTCATGTCGGCGCAAGGAAGTGAGACTGGACCCCGGCGTCCGCCGGGGTGACGGACCAGAGTGAACATCCGGCGGGGT
>NZ_CEFZDU010000018.1:0-39043 GCF_979578155.1 Candidatus Nitrospira neuquenensis
TTACAAATGACGCAACGATCTGTCTCTCGGTAAGATTTTAGATGACTCAATACGGGAGCTTGACTTTCAGGGTTTCTTACGATAGACTCCCGATCGTTGCCGCTTTCATCGGTCCGAGGCGGCGTCACGCTGAAACCAACCATCGGACCGGCATTCGGGTCCGACTGAGTTTGGGCTTTCCTGGAGCGACCTGCCTGAGCCTTCCCTTTCCGCCGGGAACGTTCCGCTTGTTACCCCCTGATCCGCCGCCTGCTCAGCCGCCCCAACAGAAGGGATAGAAACGACATGATCACGGAATCCACCGATTCGTTCGCGGGCCTCGGCCTGTCCGCCTCCGCCCTGCGCGACCTGGAGCGGGCCGGCTACGCCGCGCCCACGCCCATCCAACGGGGCGCGATTCCCCCGGCCCTCCAGGGCAAGGACGTCATCGGCTGCGCCCAGACGGGCACGGGCAAGACCGCGGCCTTCGTGCTGCCGATGATCGAGCGGCTGGCCGGCGGCCACGGCACGCGCGCCATGATCCTGGCCCCGACCAGGGAGCTGGCGGGCCAGATCCAGAAGGTCATCGAGCAGTTCGGGCAGCGCCGGAACATCGGGGCGGCCCTCATCGTGGGCGGCGCCGACATGGCCCAGCAGGAGCGGGCCCTGCGCCAGCGCCCGGATATCCTCGTCGCGACGCCGGGGCGCGTGCTCGACCACATGTGGAAGGGCACGATCAACCTGCTGGCGTTGGAGATCTTCGTGCTGGACGAGGCCGATCGGCTGCTCGACATGGGTTTCGCCCCGCAGATCGATCAGATCCTGGATGCGCTGCCGGAGGAGCGGCAGACCCTGCTGTTCTCGGCGACGATGCCGGACGACCTGGCTGCGCTCGTGCGGGCCAACCTGAAGCATCCGGTCAGGATCACCGTCGCGGCGAGCGGCGCGGCGGCGGAGGGGGTGGATCAGCAGCTCTTCCACTCCAGCCGCGAGGAGAAGGCCGACCTCCTGCGCGCGCTCCTTAAGAAGGAGCAGGGCTCGTCCCTGGTGTTCACCAGGACCAAGTCGCGGGCCGACCGGCTCGGGCGCCTGCTGCAGAACGACGGCATGAAGGTTGCCGTCCTGCACGGGGACCGCACGATGGGCCAGCGGCGCGAGGCGTTGCAGGGGTTCAAGAGCGGGCGGTACCGCGTGTTGGTCGCGACGGACGTGATGGCCCGCGGCATCCACGTGAACGACATCGCCCACGTGATCAATTTCGACCTGCCGAGTTCGCCTGAGGATTATGTCCACCGGATCGGGCGGACCGCCAGGGCCGGTGCGTCGGGCCGCGCGTCGAGCTTCGTCACCCCCGAGGAGACGAGCCAGTTGCGGGCCATCGAGCGGCTGCTGGGCAAACGGGTGCCCGCCGGGTCCACGCCGCAGGGCCACGGCCACCGTCATGCTGAGGGGAGCCGGCACCGGCCGGGAGGCAGGGAGCACGAGGCGCAGCACGGGCAGGGAGGGGCCCCCTCCCACCACGGTCACCAGTCGACCCACGCCTTCCAGCGATGACCGGACGGCGGGGCCGGTAGTCCGGAGCGATGCTCAGGGCGAGCCGGCCCCGCCCGGCCCGATGACCGCGCCCATCCGACGGAACTTGTCGTAGCGTCCGCGCAGCAATTCCTCGACCGGCATCTCTTCCAGTTGGGCCAGGTGGGCCGCCAGAGCCTTGGCGACCTGTTGCGCGGCCGCCTGCGGGTCGCGGTGAGCGCCGCCCACCGGCTCCGGGACGATCTCGTCGATCACTCCCAGTCGGTGCAGGTCGCCCGCGGTCATCCTCAACGCGGTCGCCGCGTCCTGCGTCTTGGCCGGATCGTCCCACAGGATCGCCGCGCAGCCCTCGGGGGAAATCACCGAGTAGACGGCGTGCTCCAGCATGAGGATGCGGTCCGCCAGTCCCAGGGCCAGTGCGCCGCCGCTGCCCCCCTCGCCGATCACGACCGACACGATCGGGACCGTGAGCCGCGACATCATGAGCAGGTTGCGCGCGATGGCTTCGGCCTGCCCCCGCTCCTCGGCCCCGATCCCCGGATAGGCGCCGGGCGTGTCGATGAACGTGACGATGGGACGGCGGAACTTCTCGGCCAGTTTCATGAGGCGGAGGGCCTTGCGGTACCCCTCGGGGTTGGGCATCCCGAAGTTGCGCTGCATGCGCTCCTTGAGCGCACGGCCCTTCTGGTGGCCGATGACCATCACGGACCGGCCGTTCAGCCGGGCGAAACCGCCGACGATCGCGCGATCGTCCCCGAACAGGCGATCGCCGTGGAGCTCCAAGAACTCGCTGCTGAAGCCGCTCACGTAGTCGAGCACCGTCGGCCGCTGGGGGTGGCGGGCCAGTTGCGTGCGCTGCCACGGCGTGAGCTTGCCGTACAGTTCCTGCTCCACCTCGGCGAGCCTGGCCTTCAGCTTGCGGGTCTCCTCCTGCACCGAGGCCCGCGAAGAGCCGCTTCCGGCCAGCTTCTCCAGCCGTTCCTCGATCTCTCGGAGGGGCTTTTCGAATTCCAGGTAGTCGCGCATCGGACCTCTTATAGCAGGGCCACGCTGCCCTTGCCCAGGACGGCCTCGACTTCGGACACGAAGGGCTCGGCCGGCAGCACGCCCAGGGCCGGCAGGGGGGTCGTGTCCGCTTCCAGGGTCGGCGTCAAGCGCAGCGTCAACGAGACGGGGGCCGGCCCGGGATGACGTTGCACGATGGCCTGGAGTTGCCGTAGGCGGCCCGGCGCCTCGGGATGGTCATCGAGTCGGATGACGACCCGTGACACGGACCGGGTCTGCACCTCGGCCAGGGACTCGATCTTCGTGCCCTTGATCCGGGACCCCTTGTCCGCGCGGTCCACGATGCCCGTCACCTGCACCAGCCGCTCGGGGACGAGCAGCGGCTCCGCGGTGCGGTAGAGGTCCGGAAAGACGATGATCTCGACCAGTCCCTGCAGGTCCTCGAGCTGGATGTAGGCCATGCGGTCGCCCTTCTTGGTGAGGGTCGTCTTCACGGTCGTGACGATCCCGCAGAGCTTGACCTCCTTGCCGTCGGCCGCCTCGGCCAGCTTTTCGGTCGTCACGGTGGAGAAGCGGCGGACGATGGCCTCGTAACGCGCCAGCGGATGGCTCGTGATGTAGAAGCCGATCAGCTCCTTTTCATGCTTGAGCAGCTCGTCCTCCGGCCATTCGGGCAGGTCGGGAAGGCTCTCGTCCACGGGCAGGACCCCCCGACCGTTCCCGCTGTCTTCGGTCTCCATCGCGGCGAAGATGCTCGTCTGTCCGGAGTCGGCCGCCTTCTGCGCGGCGACGGCCTGGTCCACGGCGCGGTCGAGCACGGCGACGAGCTGGGCCCGCCGGGCGCCGGTCGAGTCGAAGGCGCCGGCCTTGATGAGGCATTCCAGCGCCCGCTTGTTGAGCCTGTGTCCGTCCACCCGGTGGCAGAAGTCGAAGAAGGAGCGATACGGGCCCTCGGCGGCCCTGGCCTCGAGCACCGCCTCCGTCACCCCTGCCCCCACGTTCTTGACGGCCGCCAGGCCGAAGCGGATGCCGCCGCCCGAGACGGAGAAGTCCTTCCCGCTGGCGTTGACGTCCGGCGGCAGGACGGGGATGCCGAGCTCGCGGCATTCGTTGATGTACCGGACGACCTTGTCCGTGTTGCCCATTTCGCTCGTCAGCAGCGCCGCCATGAACTCGGTCGGGTGGTGGGCCTTGAGGTAGGCGGTCTGGTAGGTGACCAGCGCGTAGGCCGCCGCGTGCGACTTGTTGAACCCGTAGCCGGCGAACTTCTGGATCAGGTCGAAGAGCTTCTCGGCGGTCTTCTGCACGATCCCGTTCTTCTTCGCGCCCTCCAGGAACTTGGCCCGGAGCTTGACCATCTCCTCCTGTTTCTTCTTGCCCATGGCCCGCCGGAGGATGTCGGCCTGGCCGAGCGAGAAGCCGGCGACCGTGTTGGCGATCGCCATGACCTGCTCCTGATAGACGATGATCCCGTAGGTCTCCTTGAGGATCGGCTCCAGGAGCGGCACCTCGTAGGTGATCGGGATCTTGCCCTGCTTACGCTTGATGAAGTCGGGGATCAGGTCCATCGGACCGGGGCGGTACAGCGCGATGATGGCGATAATGTCCTCGAACCGGTCCGGCCGGAGGCCCATCAGCAGGTCCCGCATGCCGGAGCTTTCGAGCTGGAAGATGCCCATCGTCTTGCCGGAGGACAGCAGCGCGAAGGTCGCGGCGTCGTCGAGCGGGGCCGCGGCGATCGAGAAGGGCTCGCCGGCCGCGGCGGGCCGGCCCTCGTTGATCAGCCGCTCCGCGTGGGCGATCATCGTGAGCGTCTTCAGCCCGAGGAAGTCGAACTTGACGAGACCGACCTTCTCGACGTCGCCCATCGGAAACTGGGTGACGACTTCGTCGCTGTCCTTCGAACCCTTGTAGAGCGGGACGTGGGTGGTCAGCGGCTCCTTGGAGATGACGACGCCGGCGGCGTGGGTCGAGGCGTGGCGCGGCGAGCCTTCCAGGGCGCGCGCCGCCTGGAAGACGTCGCGCACCTTCGGGTCGTTGTCCACCAGGTCCTTCAGGCGGGGCTCGGCCTCCAGGGCCTTCTCCAGCGTGATGTTCAGCTCCTCCGGCACCAGCTTGGCGATGCGGTCCACGTCGGCGTAGGGCATCTCCATGACGCGGCCGACGTCGCGGATCGCCGCCCGGGCCTTCATCGTCCCGAAGGTGATGATCTGGCAGACGTGGTCGTGCCCGTACTTCTCCACGACGTAGTTGATGACCTCCTGCCGACGGTCCATGCAGAAGTCCATGTCGATGTCGGGGAGCGAGATGCGCTCGGGGTTGAGGAACCGCTCGAACAGGAGGCCGTAGACGAGGGGGTCGAGGTCGGTGATCCGCAGCGCGTAGGCGACGAGGCTGCCCGCGCTGGACCCCCGGCCGGGTCCGACGGGGATACCCCTGGTCTTGGCGAAGTTGATGATGTCCCAGACGATGAGGAAGTACCCCGCGAAGCCCATCGAGGTGATGACGGTCAGCTCGTGGCGGAGCCGTTTCTGATATTCCGCTTCGGGGATGCCCGACGGGCGCTCCCGAAGCCGGTCGGCCAGCCCCTTCAGCGCCAGCTTGTCGAGGTAGCTGTCGAGCGTCTCCCCCTCGGGGACGCGGTAGTCGGGCAAGTGGTAGGTCCCGAACGTGAACTCCACGTTGCACAGCTCGGCGACATGGCTCGTGTTCCAGACCGCGTCCGGCCAGTCGCGGAAGGCGGCCAGCATCTCCTCCGTGGACTTCACGTAGAGCTGGTCCGTGTGGAACCGCATGCGGTTGGGCTCGTTGAGCGTCTTGCCGGTCTGCAGGCAGAGCAGGATGTCGTGGACCTTGGCGTCGCCCTTTCGGAGATAGTGGCAGTCGTTAGTCGCGACGAGGGGGACGCCCATCCGCTTGGCCATCTCCTGGAGGCCACGGTTCACGACCTGCTGCTCGGCGACGCCGTTTTCCTGGACCTCGAAGAAGTACCGCTCCTTCCCGAAGATCTCCTGGTACTCGCCGGCGGTCTTGATCGCGTCGTCGAGGCGATCCCGCGAGATCAGGTAGGGGACCTCGCCGCTCAGGCAGCCGGAGAGAGCGACCAGCCCCTCAGCGTGCTCTCGCAATAACTCCTTATCAATGCGAGGCTTATAATAGAATCCCTCAAGGTAAGCTTTACTGCTCAGCTTGAGCAGGTTCTGGTAGCCGGTCTGGTTCGCTGCGAGGAGGATCAGATGGTAGTACTCGTTGTGGGGGAGCTGGCTGTCCTTGTCGAAACGGCTCTTGGGGGCGAGGTAGGCTTCGCAGCCGATGATCGGCTTGATCTCTGCCTCCTTGGCCTTCCGGTAGAACTCCACCGCCCCGAACAGGTTCCCGTGGTCCGTGACGGCGACCGCGGGCATATTGAAGTCCCGAACCTGCCGGATCAACGGGTCGATCTGGTTGGCCCCGTCCAGGAGGCTGTACTGGGTATGGAGGTGGAGGTGGATGAATTGGGAGGGCACCGTGAGATCCTCGGCTGCGAAATGATAGTCGGACGGGGAGGGGAAGTCAATCAAGAGGGAGCAGGGCATTCCCCTGGCCGGCCCCGTGTCGCTTCCGGCCCGGCCGGCTCCGACCCTTGGCGGGAGAGGAGTGGGCGATCCGGCGATGACCACGCCGCCAGGCATTTGACATTCTCCAGCGCAAGGGTGTAAGGGTTCGCTCGAAGCGGTCGTCCGTCCCTCCCCGCGTCTCGGGTGGAAACGGGCGTGGCCACGGCGGAGCGGTGACAGCGAGGACGGTTCAACCGGGAGGTGCCCTATGCAGACTCAGGGAGCGGTCTCGACCGTAAAACTGACGCCGGCCGATCTGGTCAGCCGGAAGCCCGACGAGAGCTTCCTCTGGCGCGCGGAAATGGGGGGCTGCGCCTATGACCACCGGACCCAGACCAGACGGTGGACGGAAAGCGAGCGGATCCGCACGCTGATGATGACCACCGGCGCGCCGACGAGCAGCACGCAGTTCGACGGCGAGAGCGACGAGTAGGCATTCACCCGGCATCCGTCGCCGGCTCGGACGTTCCGCCCGCGCGCAGGCGGGCGGGACGCACCCGTGACGGGCGCTGCCTTGCCCCACCCTATGTCCTCACCAGCGCGTCCGGTTACCCTCCTCCTCGCCAATTCCATCGACTATCTCGCCGACCTTCTCGTGCGGAGGCTCGGGAGCGACCGTGTCTTCCGGTATAACAGCGACCTCTGGCGGGATTACGCCCTGTGCTTCGGCGAGGCGGGCGTCGAAATCGCGGACCCCACCGGCCGCCGCGTCACCGATGCCTCGATCGCGAAGGTGTACCGGCGATCCTCCATCCGCGGCTCGGTCCTGTTTCCGCAAACCCGCCTCAGCGACCTTGATCGCTACGCCGAAGAGGAAGTGTACATGGCCTGGGCCGACGTGCTGAACATCTTCTGGCTCCAGGGCAAGGTCGTCCTGAGTCAGCCCCTCGCCACGCAGCGCTCGGGCAAGCTGCAGCAATTGCGGGTCGCGCCGAAGTATTTCGAGATCGCGCCCTACCGATTCGTGCTGAACCGCGGCGACCTCCTGAGGAACGGGAAGGTGGCGGTGTGCAAGAGCTTCAACTTCAAGTACACGGAGGGCATCGGCTTCTACAGCCAGAAGGTCGAGGAGGGCTCGCTGGACCCGGCCCAGCCATGGTTTCTCACCGACTACGTCGACGCGACCCATGACGTAACGGTCGCGGTGGTGCGCGACGAGCTGTTTGCCTTTGAGCTCGATCGCTCGGCGTTCATCGACCAGACGATCGATTGGCGCCGCGCCGCGACGGAATACGCCCACCGCGGCTGGAAGCAGGTCGAGATTCCGGCAGGGCTGCGGGCCGCGATCTTCGGCTTCATGGCCGAGGTCGGACAGCATTTTGCCCGCCTGGATTTCCTGCGCCGGGACGACCGGTACATTTTCCTCGAGGCCAACTATAACGGCGAATGGGGCTGGCTGGATCCCGACGCGACGGAGGGGCTGATGGCCAAAATCGTACGCGAGATCCACCCCGACACGCCGCTGGTGAGCGTACCGCGCCCGCACTGGTCAGCGGTACCCTAGGCGGGTCAGGGCGCCGCCGGGACGATCGATGCGGTAAGCGAAGAGATCGTTGGATCCCCAGTTCGCTGCGTAGAGGAACCGAGCGGACGGGTCTGCGGCGATGCCACAGGGCGTCGTGCCCGACGGGAAGGGCGAGCCAGCGATCTCGGTCAGTCCGCCGCTATCCGCGTCGATGCGCCAGCCTGAAATCGTACCGTCCCCGCCGTTGGTCGCGTAGAGAAAGGCGCCGGAGGGTTCGACCGTGATACCGACGGGCGTGTTGCCGGTCGGATAGGGAGAGCCGTCCAAGCCACGGAGCGCCCCGCTCCCAGGGTCGATGCAGTACCCAGTGATGGTGTCGGACTTGAAATTCGCGACGTAGAGGAACCTCCCGGAAGGGTCTGCGACGATCGCGGTCGGTCCCTTTCCCGCGGCGAACGGCGACTCCGGCAAGAGCTCCAGCGCCCCGCTCTCCCCCTCGATCCGGTACCCCCAGACATCGAAGCGGCGATTGGCGACATAGGCATACCGTCCCGAGCACTCGATGGCCATGGCCAGCGGTTTTTCGCCGGTCGCGATAGGGGACGCCATCGACGGCCAAAGCCCGCCGGTGTCGCGCTGCACCCGATAGGCGCTGATGTCTCCGCCGAACCCGTTACACACGTAGGCGAAGTGGCCCGAAGGACTGAGCGTGATCGATTCCGGGTGGTGACCGGCCGGATAGGGGGATCCGGCCAGCGGCTCCAGGGTGCCCGTGTCCGCGTCGATGCGGTACGCGGACACATCGTTCGAATCGCCGTTAGCCGTGTAGAGATAATTCCCGGATGGCGCAACGGCCACCGAATGGGGCCAGCGCCCGGATGGAAACGGAGCGCCCGGCACGGGATCGAGCCCGCCGCCCGCGGCAATCCGATAGGCCCCGACCGTATGCTCGCCCCAGTTCGCGACGTACAGGAATCGGCCGCGGGGTTCGACCGCGAGGGCGACGGGATGCATGCCGACCGCAAGGCGCATCGGGGCAGGGGAGGACCAGGGAACGGCAGCTTGCATGCCGTTTGTCACAGAACATCAACTGAGTCGGGTTGAGGAGGGATGCCCGGTGGCGGTTTCCGCCAAGACCCCGGCGCCCGGGCCGAGATGCTCAAGCCCGCGCCGACCCGAACTCGATCACCGGCGGACGTGTCGCGTATTGATGCGGTGAGCCAGCAGCCGTCCTCCCCGGTCGGTGGCGGGACGGCAGCCGTTCGAGCGCAGGCCCCGGCCGGTCGCGCCAGCTCACTTGTCGCTCGGCTTCAGCACGACATAGAAGGCGCGGTTCTCGCGGAGCACCCGCAAGAGCACGGTTTCGCCGCGCTTGACGCGGCCCACCGCCTCGGTGAACTCCCGCACGCTGGCCACCTCGCGGCGGTTGACCTCCTTGATCAGGTCCCCTTCCCGCAGCCCTTCGACCTGTGCCGCGCTGCCCGACTCCACCTTGGTGATCAGCACCCCGGCGCTCTCTTTCAGTTTGAACTTCTCGGCCAGCTCCGCCGTCAGGTCCTGCACGTCGAGGCCGAGCTTCAGCTCCTGCTTGGACTGGGGCACGGAAGCGACCGTGGCGGTCTCCCGCCGTTCGCTTAAGGTTACCGCGAGCACCTGGAGCTTCCCGTCCCGCATGACCTCGATCTGGGCGACGTCCCCCGGCGCCAGGCCGGCGATCAACCGCGACAGGCTGTTGGGGGTATCCACCGGTTTCCCGTTGATTTTGGTGATGATGTCGCCCGGCTTGATGCCGCCGCGGGCGGCGGGGTCGTTCTCGAAGACCTCGTTGACCAGCACGCCCTCGCCCTCCTTGACCCCAAACTTGGTGGCGAGCTCGGCCGTCAGGGGTTGGATCCCGACCCCCAGCCAGCCGCGGACCACCTTGCCGCGGGTGAGGAGCTGTTGGATGACCTGCTTGGCCATGTTCGAGGGGATGGCGAACCCGATGCCCTGGGCGAAGTTGATGATCGCCGTGTTGATGCCGATGACCTCGCCGCGGACGTTGAAGAGCGGGCCGCCGGAGTTGCCGGGATTGATCGAGGCGTCGGTCTGGATGAAGTTCTCGTACCGGGACAGGTTCATGTTCTCGCGTCCGATGCCGCTCACGACGCCCAGCGTGACCGTCCGGTCCAGCCCGAAGGGGTTGCCGACGGCCATGACCCACTGACCGACCTTGACGAGGCTGGAGTCCCCGAACCCTACGTAGGGGAGGGGGCGCTCGGAGGACACCTTGAGCACGGCCAAGTCGGTGTCGGGATCCTTGCCGACCACCTGGGCCACGAACTTGGTCTTGTCCGAGAGGCGCACCTCCACCTCCGACGCGTCGCCGACGACATGGTTGTTGGTGACGATGTGGCCTTCCGGGTCGATGATGACGCCGGAGCCCGACCCCGGCGTGTTGGGCGGCCGTTCCCGCGAGGATTCCTTGGAGCGCCCGACTCCCTGGACGGGCAGCACATTGACGACGGCGGGCTTGACCCGCTCGGCCAGCTCGGTGATCACCTCCTCGAACTGCTGGAGCAACGCGAGCCCGTCCGGGGCGCCGCGCGCGGGCGGGGTAGCCGAGGACGCCGGCGGCGGGCAGGCCATGCAGAGGGCCACGGAGAGGACGACACGGACGATGTGCAACCTGATGCCCATGAGGCGTCTGTCCCCCTTCGCAGAGTTCTCGTCGGTCAGGCCGTAGCGGTGCGGCGCGTCGTGAACCGCGGCACCGCCTCCTTCAGGTCGTCCCGTCGTCCGAGCAGCACGACCGTATCGCCGGCCCGGAAACGCAGGTGCTCGAAGTCGACCAACACCGTCGGCCCACGAAGCACGGCGACCAGGCGGACCGAGGGGGATAAGCCGATCTCGCGCACCGTCCGGTCGAGAGCGGTCGAGCCGCGCGGCACGACCACGCGCTGGATCGACGCCGCCCGGATCGCCAGGTCTCGCTGAAAAGCCAGCCAGTCCTCGCGCAGTACCTCAAGCTCCAGGTCGCCGATCATACCATCGGTCCGTCCCATGTCGCGTCGCAGCAACTGGAGACGTCGGGACGCCTCGATGACCTGACGCTCAACGTCGGCCCTTTCCTCCGGCGTAGGGGGAAGGAGGTCGGACCTCCGGGCGACGGCGTCGACCAGTCGGCGGCCGAGGTCGCGATGGACGGCCTTCATTTGGCCGAGCGTCGCCGCCGCCTGCCAGTGGAGGCTCATGATCTGGACCTTCCGGGTAACGTGCTCGGCGATCGCGATGACGGTTTCCCGGAAACCCTCCAGCGTGATGGTGAGGTCGCGGCGGATGCGGCGGAGGAATTCGGCAGTCATGGGCCCGAGGATTAAAGTCGGATAAGAGTGATTATGTCAACTAACACCTTGGCCGGCCCCTGCTCGACGCCCCCTTGTAGCCTGCCTCCTCGCAAAAAGCAACAACCCGCCTCGTCTCAAAACTCCACCGCCCTCCGATCGTTCCAGGCGGCGCCGTGAGGTCGGATCGTCGGTTAGAGATGCTCGCGGGGTGAAGGGATGCGTTTCGCCACGGGTGCCGATGCGGCCTCAGGTGGCGTGCCGCCTGTGGCCGATCTTCGGCTCGGTGCCCTCCCAGAGCCTGAGGATGTTGTCCTTGTGGCGGACCGTGATGAGCCCGGACAGGAGGAGCGAGAACAACGCGAAGCGCGTCCCCTCGAGCAGGAGAGCCAGCGCGGGAAGCGCCGCGAAGGCCGCCAGCGCTCCGCCGGAAGAGTATCGCCAGATCCCGACCGAAGTCGCCCAGATCGCGATAGAGGCCAGCCCCGCGGCCGGCGCCACGCCCAGGACCGCCCCCAAGGCCGTGGCCACGCCCTTGCCGCCGCGAAACCCCAGAAAGACCGGAAAGAGATGTCCCAGGACCGGCGTCAACGCCACGGCCAGGACCCAGGTGTCCTCGTCCAGCGTCGCCTTCGCGACGACGCCGACGATCCATCCCTTGCCCATGTCGCCGACCAGGGTCAGGATGCCCGCCGTCTTGCCGGCGACCCGAAGGACGTTGGTAAAGCCGATGTTGCCGCTGCCGGCTATGCGGGGGTCCGGGGCGCCGAGGAGGCGAGTCGAGAGGAGCCCGAAGGGAATCGAGCCGAGCAGGTAGCCGCCGACCATCAACGCCGGGCCCAGCCATCCGTCCGCCACGACGGTCAGATCCCCTTGGTGGCGATCCGTCGCCAGAACTCGATCAGGTACCGCGCTCCGGAGACGAGCCCCAGGGCGAGGGCGACGTAGAGCAGCAGCGTTCCCAGCCGATGCAGATCGCCCAGCCACGGGCTCAGCGCGTCTTCGAGGATGAGGGTCACGATCGCGACGACCTGGAGGGCCATCTTGTACTTGCCGATCGTCTCGGCCGACAGCACGATCCCCTCCGACGCGGCGACCGCCCGCATCCCCGTCACCGCGACCTCGCGGGCGATGATCAGGATCGCCACGACGGCGTGGACCCGTTGGAACTGCACCAGCATGATCAGGCCGGAGAGCACGAGCAGCTTGTCCGCGATGGGGTCCAGCAGCCGGCCCAACTTCGTTACCTCCGACCGGCGCCGGGCCAGGTACCCGTCCAGGAGGTCGGTGACCGCAGCGATGACGAAGACGGCGGCCGCCGCCGCGGCCCGCTCGGCCGTCGGCGTCAGGAACAGAAGCACGAACACGGGGATGAGCAGAATCCGGCCGAGCGTCAGGAGGTTCGGCAGGTTCAGGTTCGTCCGCGCCGCGCTCGCACCGGCCGGGAGCGCGTTGTTCTGCTTGTAGGCTTCCGTCACCCGCATGGGGTCAGCCCTTCGTGCGCGCTGCGCGCCCCATCTCAGACGACGCCGCTCTTGAGCAGGTCGTGGAGGTGGATGACGCCGACGATCGTACGTCCGCCCTCGACCACGACCAGGGAGGTGATGGCGTGCTGTTCCATGACCTGGACCGCCCGGGCGGCCAGCTCGTCCGGGCCGATCGTCCTGGGATTCCGGCTCCCCAAATCGCGGGCCAGGGCTCCCGCGAGGTCTTTCCCCTTTTCGAGGAACCGTCGGAGGTCGCCGTCCGTGACGATGCCCGCCAGCTTGCCCTCCCCGTCCACCATCGCCGTCATGCCGAGCTTCTTGGTGGTCATCTCCAGGATGGCTTCCCGCGCCGGCGCCTCTTCCCGCACAAGCGGGATGGCCGTCCCCTGGTGCATCAGGTCGCGCACCTTCAGGAGCAGGCGGCGGCCCAGGACGCCGCCCGGATGGAACTGGGCGAAGTCGTCCTCCTTGAACCCGCGCGCCTGCAGCAGGGCGATCGCCAGCGCGTCGCCCATCGCCAGCGTCGCTGTCGTGCTGGCGGTCGGCGCGAGCCCCATCGGGCAAGCCTCCTCCGCCACGGAGATGTCCAGCACGACGTCGCTGTTCTTGCCCAGGGTGGACTGGGGCCGTCCCGTCATGGCGATCACGGGCACGTTGAGCCGCTTGACGTGCGGGAGCAGGCGGAGCAGCTCTTCCGTCTCCCCGCTGTTGGAGATGGCGATGACCGCGTCCTTCCTGGCCAGCATGCCCAGGTCCCCGTGGACCCCCTCGGCCGGATGCAGGAAGAAGGCGGGCGTGCCCGTGCTCGCCAGCGTCGCCGCGATCTTCTGGCCGACCAGGCCGGACTTTCCCATTCCGGAAACGACGACCTTGCCCGCACAGTCGAGCAGCAGGCGGACCGCGGCCTCGAAGCGGTGGTCCAGGCGTCCGATCAGGTCGCGCACGGCGCGCGCCTCGATCTCCAGGACCCGCCGGCCGTGCTCGATGCTCATGCGAGGGTCTCCGGCCCCTTGCCCGCCGCCTCGCAGATGCGCAGGAGCCGCTCCAGGAGCGGCTTCAACTGATCCAGCGGCACCATGTTGGGGCCGTCGGAGGGCGCCCGGTCCGGGCTCGGATGGACTTCCATGAAAAAGCCGTCGCAGCCGGCCGCGGCCGCGGCGCAGGCCAGGTGGGGGACGAACTCGCGCTGCCCGGAGGAATGCGTCCCTCCCCCGCCCGGCAACTGGACGCTGTGCGTCGCGTCGAAGACGACGGGATAGCCAAGCCGTCGCATGATCGGGAGCGAGCGCATGTCCACGACCAGGTTGTTGTACCCGAAGGAGGCGCCCCGCTCGGTGAGGAGGATACGCCGATTCCCCGCCTCCTCCAGCTTCTTGACGACGTTCCCCATGTCCCAGGGGGCGAGGAACTGCCCCTTCTTCACGTTCACGACCCGTCCGGTCTTGGCCGCGGCCACGAGGAGGTCGGTCTGCCGGCAGAGGAAGGCGGGAATCTGGAGCACGTCCACGACCTCCCCGGCGCGGGTCGCCTCCTCGACGCTGTGCACGTCGGTCAGCACGGGCGCCCCGACCCGCTCGCGCACCAATCGGAGGACGGCCAGCCCCTCCTCCAGCCCGGGCCCACGGAAAGAATGGATCGAGGTCCGGTTGGCCTTGTCGTAAGAGGACTTGAAGACGTAGGGCAGGTTGAGGGCGGCGGCGATTTCGGCGATGCGCGCGGCCGTCTCCAGCGCGTGGGCCTCGCTCTCGATCACGCAAGGCCCGGCGATCAGGACGTGCCGCCGCCCGCCCCCGATCTTCAGCCCGCCGATCTCCACCTCATGGGCCATGGCCTCGTCCTGTGACGGCGCTCAGGAGCCGCACTTCCGCCGCAGCGCTGCGCCGACGAACTCGCGGAAGAGCGGGTGCGGTCGGTGCGGGCGCGAGGTGAACTCCGGATGAAACTGGGTCGCCAGAAACCAGGGATGATCGCGCAGCTCGACGATCTCGACGAGCTGCCCGTCCGGCGAGAGGCCGCTCAGGACCAGCCCCTTGCCGGTCAAGCGCTCGCGGTAGGCGTTGTTGAACTCGTAGCGGTGCCGGTGCCGCTCCCGGACCTCCGGCACGCCGTAGGCCTTGTGCGCGAGGCTGCCGTCCAGCAGGCGGCAGGGGTAGGCACCCAGCCGCATGGTGCCGCCCTTGCCGCTCACGCCCCGCTGGTCGGCCATGAGATGGACGACGGGATGCGGCGTGGCCGGGTCGAACTCCGCGCTGTTGGCGCCGGCCAAGCCGGCCGCGTTGCGGGCCAGCTCGATCACCGCGAGCTGCATCCCCAAACACAGCCCGAAGAACGGGACCCGCCGCTCCCGCGCATACTGGATCGTCTGGATCTTGCCCTCCGTGCCCCGGTTGCCGAACCCGCCCGGGATCAGGATCCCGTCCGCCTCCTTGAGCAGCCGCTCGGTACCGGTGCGCTCGATGTCCTCGGATTCGATCCACTGGATGCGCACGCGGGTCTCGTGCTCGATGCCGCCGTGGACGAGCGCCTCCGTCAGGCTCTTGTAGGACTCCTTCAAGCCGACGTACTTGCCGACGAGCGCGATGGACACCTCGTGCTTCGGGTACTTGATCCGCTGCACGAGCGCGTCCCATTCCCGCAGGTTCGGCGGGCCAGTCTCCAGCCGGAGCAGGCGCACGATCAGCTCGTCCAGCCCCTCCTTCCGGAAGACGATCGGCACCTCGTACACCGTCTCGACGTCCTTGGCCGTGATGACCGCGTCCTTCTCCAGGTTGCTGAAGAGCGCGATCTTTTCCTTGAGGTCCGGCGGCAGATAGCGGTCGGTCCGGCACAGGAGGATGTTGGGCTGGATGCCGATCTCCCGCAGCTTGTTCACCGAGTGCTGCGTGGGCTTCGTCTTGAGCTCCCCCGCCGCCCCGATGTAGGGGACGAGCGTCAGGTGGACGTAGAGGACGTTCTCGCGGCCGACGTCGTAGGGAATCTGCCGGATAGCTTCCAGGAAGGGCAGGCTCTCGATGTCGCCGACGGTCCCGCCGATCTCGATGATCGCGACGTCGGTGCCCTCGGCCACCTCCAAGATCGTGCGCTTGATCTCGTCCGTGATGTGGGGCACGACCTGGACGGTCCCGCCGAGGTAGTCCCCGCGCCGCTCCTTCTGGATGACGCTGTGGTAGATGCGGCCGGTCGTGTAGTTGTTCTCCCGCGTGAGCGTAAGCGAGGTGTAGCGCTCGTAGTGACCGAGGTCCAGGTCCGTTTCGGCCCCGTCGTCCGTGACGTAGACCTCCCCGTGCTGGTAGGGATTCATGGTCCCGGGGTCCACGTTGATGTAGGGGTCGAGCTTGAGGAAGGTGATCTTGAGCCCGCGGCTCTCCAGCAGGTTGCCGATGGAGGCGGAGGCGAGCCCCTTGCCCAGGGAGGACACCACGCCGCCGGTCACGAAGATGTATTTGCCCATGGCCCCCTCCCCTCCGGCCTGTCCGCTCCCGCTCAGACCGGCACGAGCCGCTGCAGCTCGGCCTCGGCGCGCGCCAGGTCCTCCGGCGTGTCGATCCGCAGCGACGGGTGGACAGTTTCCCAGACTTGGATCCGGATGCCGTGTTCCATCGCCCTGAGCTGCTCCAGCTTCTCCGCGTCCTCGAGCCGTCCCGTCGGCAGCGCGGCGAACCGCGCCAGCGCCTCGCGCGTATAACTGTAAAGGCCGAGGTGAGCGTAATGCAACCCGGGCTGGACCGCGCGGATCGCCTGGTCGCGCACGTGGGGGATCGGCGCGCGAGAGAAGTAGAGCGCCTCGCCGCCGGCGTCCGTGACGACCTTGACGACGGCGGGGTTCTCCAGGTCCCCCTGCGATGCGATGCGGCGCTTCAGCGTGCCCATGGCCGCCCCGCTCGCGAGGAAGGGAACCACCAGGTCGCTCAGGAGGTCCGGGTGGAGGAAGATCTCGTCTCCCTGGAGGTTCACGAAAACCTCGCCTGGCAGCGTGGCCGCGACAGCCGCCACCCGGTCCGATCCGGTGCGGTAGCCATCCGCGGTCAGGACGGCCCGGCCGCCGAAGCCGGCCACGGCGTTCAGGATGCGCGGGTCGTCGGTGGCGACGAGGACCTCATCCACGCCGCGCGAGGCGCGGGCCCGCTCGTAAACATGCTGGATCAGGGGCTTGCCGAGCAGCGGGGCCAGGGGCTTGCCCGGGTACCGCGAGGAGCCGTACCGGGCCGGGACGATGACTGTCACCCTGGGGGGCCGGTCAGCCATGGGTCAGCGCCTCCGCGAGCCGGTCCGCCGTCACGGTCGCCGTGCCGACCAGGCCGACGACGAGGCCCGCGGCCTGGTTCGCCAGCATCGCGGCGTCCCTCATGGAAGCCCCCGTCGCCAGCGCCAACGCCAGCGTGCCGACGACCGTGTCGCCCGCGCCGGTGACGTCGTAGACCTGCCGGGCCATGGTCGGAATGTGCCAGTTGGAGCCGTCGGACTCGAAGAGGCTCATCCCCTTCTCGCCGCGCGTGACGAGCACGCACCGGCAGCCCAGCCGCTGCCGGATCATCTCCCCGGCCTCCGCGACGGCCCGGTCGTCCTCGGCCTGCTGGAGTCCAGCCGCCCTCGCGGCCTCCAGGTGATTCGGCGTGACCACGGTCACGCCCTTGTAATAGGAGAAGTGCTCGACCTTGGGGTCCACCACGATCGGGATGCGGCGCTGCGCCGCCAGCCGGGTCAGCTCCGCCATCAGCGGCCCGGTGATCACGCCCTTTGCATAATCGGACACGACGAGACAGTCGGCCTCGCGGAGGCGCGACTCCACGTACCGAAGGACGCGCTGCTGGATGCGCGGCGCGATCTCGGCCGCCCGCTCGACGTCATATCGCACGACCTGCTGATTGTGGGCCACCACCCGCGTCTTCCTGGTCGTGGGACGGTTCGGGTCGATGATCACACCGCCGCGTCCCTGCCGCTTGGGGCCCAGCTCCTTGAGCAGGAGGCGTCCGCTCTCGTCCGACCCGACGACGCCGCAGAGGTCCGCTTGGCCGCCCAGGGCCACGACATTGTTGTAGACGTTCGCGGCGCCGCCGAGCTTGAGCGATTCCGAGTGGACGTGGACGACGGGAACCGGCGCTTCCGGCGAGATCCGGTTCACCTTGCCCCAGACATAGTGGTCCAGGATCAGGTCCCCGACGACCAGGATCCGGGCCTGAGGGAACCGCGCGATGTACTGGCGCAGGCTCGCGGCCGTCTCCGGCGGGACGGGGGCTCCCTCGGGCGCCGCGCCGCCCGGCCGCGCGCCCCGTGTCGCCGGACGGGGCCGGCTCACTGGATGGCCTTTCCGATCCGTTCCCATCGCACCCACTCGTACCACTTCCCCTGCCCGCTCCACGACCAGTAGATCCGAAAGGCATTGCCGCGGATCTTGTCGGCGGTGACGAACCCCCAGAACCGGCTGTCCAGGCTCTGGTCCCGGTTGTCCCCCATGACGAAGTAGGCGCCCTCCGGGACCGTGACGGGCCCGAAGTTGTCCCGGGGGTTGATGGTGCCGTCGATGAGCCCGGGGTCCACGCGCTGAGTGTAGGTGCGGTCGTCGAGCGGCTGGTCGTTGATGTAGACCGTCTTGTTGACGATCTGGACCTTGTCGCCCGGCAGCCCGACGATCCGCTTGATGAAGTCCTTGTCCTCGTCCTCGGGGTACCGGAAGACGATGATGTCGCCGCGGCGCGGCGCCCCGAAGGGGATCAGGGTCTTGGAAGAGTAGCAGGTCACCGGCGGAAAGGCGGGCTTGAACACGCAGTTCGTCGGCCACTGGAGCCCGTAGGAGAGCTTGCTGACGAGGATATGATCCCCGATCAGAAGTGTGGGGATCATCGAGCCGGACGGGATCTTGAAGGCCTGGACGACGAAGACCCGGATCGCGAAGGCCAGGATCATCGCGACGATGATCGCCTCGGTGTACTCGCGAACGAGCGACTTGCGCGAGGCGGGCGGGGCCGCGGGCGGCGCGGCCGCCTCGGGCATCGAGAGCGTCTCCGCCACGGCGGACGGCGCGACGGCCTCGGCCGAGGCGGCCTGGGTCTCCTCGGTGCGTCGGGGAGCCTCGTCCATGATCACTCTCCCGTCACCTTCAACAGGGCCAGGAAGGCTTCCTGTGGCACTTCCACGCGCCCCACCTGCTTCATCCGTTTCTTGCCTTCTTTCTGTTTCTCCCACAGCTTGCGTTTCCTGGTGATGTCGCCGCCGTAGCACTTGGCGGTGACGTTCTTCTTGAGCGCGCCGACCGTCTCCCGGGCGATCACCTTGTTGCCGATGGCGGCCTGGATCGCCACCTCGAACATCTGCTTGGGAATCAGCTCCTTCATCTTCTCGGCGAGCTGGCGGCCACGGATCTGCGCCTTCTCCCGGTGCGTGATGAAGGAGAGGGCGTCCACCGTCTCGCCGTTCAGCAGGAGGTCCACCTTGACCAGGTCCGAGTCCCGGTAGCCGATCAGCTCGTAGTCCAGCGAGGCATAGCCCTGGGTCTTGGACTTGAGCTTGTCGTAGAAGTCCAGGATGACCTCGTTCAGCGGCAGCTCGTAGGTCAGGAGGACCCTGGTGGGGTCCAGGTACTGGAGCCCCTTCTGCGTGCCGCGCCGGTCCTGGCAGAGCTGCAGGATCCCGCCCACGTACCGCTCCGGGGTGATGATCGTCGCCTGGATGAAGGGCTCTTCGTACCGCTCGATCGCGTTCGGCGGGGGCAGCTTGGACGGGTTGTCGATCGTCAGCGTCTCCCCCGCGGTCGTCAGCACCCGGTAGACGACCGTGGGGGCGGTCGTGATCAGCGTCAGCTCGTATTCCCGCTCCAGCCGCTCCTGGATGATCTCCATGTGCAGCAGGCCGAGGAAGCCGCAGCGGAAGCCGAAGCCCAGCGCCAGCGACGTTTCCGGCTCGTACACGAAGGATGAGTCGTTGAGGCGCAGCTTCTTCAGGGCCTCGCGCAAGTCCTCGTAGCGGGCGGTGTCGGTCGAGTAGAGACCGCAGAAGACGAGCGGCTTGGCCTCCTTGTAGCCGGGGAACGCCCGGTCGGTCGGCCGCGCGGCGTCCGTGAGCGTGTCGCCGATCTTCGTGTCGGCCACCTCCTTCATGCCGGCGCAGAGGTAGCCGACCTCGCCGGCGCCGAGGCTCTCGACCTTCGTCCGCTTGGGCGTGAACTGGCCGACCTCCAGCACCTCGAAGGTCCGCGTGGTGGACATGACGAGGATCTTCATCCCGGGCTTCACGACGCCGTCGATCACCCGGATCAGCACGACCACGCCCTGGTAGTTGTCGAACCACGAGTCGAAGACCAGGGCCTTGAGCGGCTTCCGGAGGTCGCCGGTCGGCGGCGGGATCCGCTCGATCACCGCCTCCAGCACCTCGACGACGCCCTTACCCTCCTTGGCGCTCACCGGGAGCGCGTCCTTCACGTCCAGGCCGAGCACTTCCTCGATCTGGCGTTTGACCCCCTCCACGTCCGCGCTGGGCAGGTCGATCTTGTTGATCACGGGGATGATCGTCAGGTTGTTGGCGATCGCCAGGTAGGCGTTGGCGATCGTCTGGGCCTCCACGCCCTGCGTGGCGTCCACGAGCAGGAGCGCGCCCTCGCAGGCGGCCAGGCTCCGCGAGACCTCATAGGTGAAGTCCACGTGGCCGGGCGTATCAATCAGGTGGAGGGCGTAGGTCCGCCCGTCCTTCGCCCGGTACCGGATCGCCACCGCATGGGCCTTGATCGTGATGCCGCGCTCACGCTCAAGGTCCATGGCGTCGAGGATCTGTTCGCGGAACTCCCGGGCCGTGACGGCGCCGGTGACTTCGAGAAACCGGTCAGCGAGGGTGGATTTCCCGTGATCGATATGGGCGATAATACAGAAGTTCCTGATGAGAGTGTGCAAATCCCTGCTCGTGTTCGGGGAAATTGGGTCATTATAGTAGGTGGCCCGGAGGTTGTCAAAGCGGAAGCCTCGTCTCTATAATCCGCCGGCCCTCTACGTGCAAGAGAGGATTCCCGTGCCCACGACGCCTCCAACGGGGCCGAACGGCCGGCCTGACCGGCGCGCCGCTCAACTCGGCGCCTGGGACCGCCGATACCTCTGGCATCCGTTCACGCAGATGAAGGAGTGGGAGGCGGAGCCGCCCCTCATCATCGAGCGCGGGCGCGGCGTGCGGCTGACCGACATGGCCGGGCGCACCTACCTGGACGGCGTGTCGTCCCTCTGGGTGAACCTGCACGGCCACCGGCACCCGCTCCTCGACCGCGCGGTCCGCGTGCAGCTCGGGCGCATCGCCCACAGCACCCTGTTGGGCCTCTCCAGCCCGCCGGCCATCCGGCTCGCCCGCGCGCTGGTGCGGCTCGCGCCGCGCGGCCTGACGCGCTGTTTCTTCTCCGACGACGGCTCCACCGCCGTCGAAGTCGCGCTCAAGATGGCGCTCCAGTACTGGCGGCAGTGCGGGCGCGCGGCGGGTCCCAAGCGGACCTTCGCCCACCTGACGCTCGCCTACCACGGCGACACGGCCGGGGCCATGAGCGTCGGCGGCATCGGTCTGTTCCAGGACCGGTTCAAGCCGATGCAGTTCCGGACGCTCGCCGCCCCCGCGCCCTATTGCTACCGCTGCCCGCTGGGCCGGGCGTATCCGGCCTGCGGCATCGCCTGTCTGGAGCCGGTGGAAGCCCTGTTCATGCGCCGTCACCGCGACCTGGCGGGGTTCGTCGTCGAGCCGCTGGTCCAGGCCGCGGCCGGCATGGTCACCGCGCCGCCCGGCTACCTCTCGCGCCTCCGGGAGCTGTGCACGCGGTACGACGTGCTCCTGATCGCCGACGAGGTCGCCACCGGGTTCGGGCGGACGGGGCGGATGTTCGCCTGCCAGCACGAAGGGGTCACGCCGGACCTCATGGCCCTGAGCAAGGGACTGACCGGCGGCTACCTGCCGCTGGGCGCGACGTTGGCCACGGAGGAGGTCTACCGCGCCTTCCTCGGCGAGTACGGGGAATGGAAGACGTTCTTCCACGGCCACAGCTACACCGGGAACGCGCTGGGCTGCGCGGTCGCGCTGGCCAACCTGGAGGTCTTCCGTCGGGAGCGCACGCTGGCGCGGCTGCGTCCCAAGATCGCCGCCCTCCGCCGGCTCCTCCGGTCCCTGGATCGGCTGCCGCACGTCGGCGACGTCCGGCAGCGGGGCTTCATGGTCGGGATCGAGCTGGTCGTCGATCGCGCGTCCCGCGCCCCCTACCCGCTGGAGGAGCGGATGGGCCACCGCGTGGCCATGGAGGCCCGCCGGTCGGGGTTGCTGATCAGACCCCTGGGCAACGTGATCGTGCTCATGCCGCCCCTGAGCACGAACCTGAAGGACCTCGTCCGGATGGTCTCGATCGTCGAGCGGTCGATCGTCGCGGTCACGGACGGCGGCGCGACGCCTGCGGCCGCAGGACGGCTCTAGCCGCCGCGGCCGCCACCTTTCGTCCGGCCACCTGCTGCGCTATACTGGCGCGCCCGGCCCGGCCGTCGCCCGCCGGCCGCGACCATGCTCCTCACCCTGCTGGTGACCCATGCCGCGTGACCTGCCGCTCGGCAACGGCGCCCTGCTCGTCAACGTGGACGGCTCCTACCAGATGCGGGACCTCTACTGGCCCCATGTCGGGCTGGAGAATCACACGAACGGCCATGTCTGCCGTTTCGGCGTCTGGGTGGACGGCCAGTTCCGGTGGGTGGACGACGGCGGCTGGCGCCGCACGCTGCGCTACGCCCAGGGCACCCTCGTCACCGAGGTCGAGCTGTCCCATCCGGACCTGCGCCTGGAGCTGGTCTGCCACGATGCGGTGGACTTTCACGAGAACCTCTTCGTGCGGCGGATCGACGTCGGCAATCCCGCCGAGCAGCCCCGCGAGGTGCGCCTGTTCTTCCACCACGACTTCTACATCTCGTCCCACGAGACCGGCGACACCGCCTACTACGAGCCGGAGCGGCGTGCGGTGCTCCACTACAAGGGGCCCCGCTGGTTCCTGATCAACGCGGCCACGCCGGGCCGCCGGGCCGACGACCCGCCCGATACCGTCGAAGGCTGGCATCTCGGCGTGGACGGCTGGGCCTGTGGGCACAAGGGGATCCAAAACCTCCAGGGCACCTGGAAGGACGCGGAGGACGGCCACCTCTCCGGCAATCCCATCGCCCAGGGCTCCGTGGACTCGACGGTCGCGGTGCACCTGACCCTGGCGCCACGCGCCACCCAGACGGCCTATTACTGGCTGGCGGTGGGTTCGTCGTTCGAGGAGGTGACGCGGCTCAACCGGTCGGTTCGGCACCGGGGACCCTGGCACTTCATCAACCGGACGGCCTCGTACTGGCGACTCTGGTTGGAGATCCACCGGCCGGACTTCGGCGAGCTGCCGGACTCGGTGCGCGCCATGTACGAATCCAGCCTGCTGATCCTCCGCACTCAGATCGACAACGGAGGGGCCATCCTCGCGGCGAACGATTCGGACATCGCCTCGGCGGTGCGCGACACCTACTCCTACATGTGGCCCAGGGACGGCGCGCTCGTCGCCTACGCCCTGGACCTCGCCGGCTACCTGGACATCACCAGGCCCTTCTTTCAGTTCTGTCGGGACGTGATGAGCAAGGAGGGCTACCTCCTCCACAAGTACAACCCCGACCGCACCCTCGCCTCGAGCTGGCATCCCTGGATCCGCGACGGGCGCAAGGACCTGCCCATCCAGGAGGACGAGACCGCGCTGGTCATCTGGGCGCTCTGGAAGCACTTCCAGAAATGGAGGGACGTCGAGTTCATCAAGCCCCTCTACCGCTCGCTGATCATCCGGGCGGCCGACTTCATGACCGAGTACCGGGATGCGACGGGGCTGCCGCTGCCCTCCTACGACCTGTGGGAGGAGCGGCGCGGCGTGCTGGCCTTCACCTGCGGCGCGGTCTGGGCGGGACTGCAGGCGGCGGGCGAGTTCGCCTGGGCCTTCGGGGAATGTACGGCCGCGGAGAAATATCGGCATGCCGCGGCCGAGGTGAAGGCCGGGGTCGAGGCCGTGCTGTACCGGCGCGAGCTCGGGCGATTCGTCCGCATGGCCAACCGCAAGCCGGACGGGGCCTGGGAGGTCGACCCGACGCTGGACTCCTCCCTCTTCGGCCTCTGGGCCTTCGGCATGCTGCCCGTCGACGATCCGCGGGTCGTGGACACGATGAAGGCGGTGCGCGAGCGGCTGTGGATCAAGGGCGGGTCCGGCGGGATGGCGCGCTACGATAACGACTACTACCACCAGCAGAGCCAGGACATCGCCAACGTCCCCGGCAATCCCTGGTTCATCTGCACCCTCTGGCTGGCGCAGTGGCGCATCGCGACCGCCAAGCAGCGCGAGGACCTCAAGCCCGCCGCCGCCCTCCTGCACTGGTGCGCGGAGCACGGGCTCCCCTCCGGCGTCCTTGCCGAGCAGGTCCACCCCTACACCCACGCGCCGCTTTCCGTCTCGCCCCTGACCTGGAGCCACGGGACCGTGGTGATGACGGTCCAGGAATATCTCGCCAAGTGGCGAAGCCTGCCGGGATGACGCTCTGCCGCGCTCGGCCGACGGAGGCGTCGGCCTCGATCTCGACGAGCATGTCGGGGTTGATCAGCCGCCGCCCCTCGACCATGCTGGTCGCGGGGCGGATGTCGCGGAACAGCTCCCCGCGCGCCTTGCCGACCTTCTCCCACTCGTCGATGTTCACCACGTAGATGCGGGTGCGGACGACGTCCTTGAGGCTCGCCCCGGCGACCTTGAGCGCCGCATCGAGGTTGGCGCGGGCCTGGACCGTCTGCCGGTAGGCGTCCCCCCGGCCGACGAGCTGCCCCTCCTTGTCCGTCGCGGTGGTCCCGGAGACGTGGACATAGGAGCCGCTCCGGACGGCGCGCGAATAGCCCACGACCCGCTCCCAGACCGTGCCCGTCGCGATGCGCTTCCGTTCCATAGGCGCTCCTCGGCGCCCTCCCCGGGACCGCAGCCGCAAGACGGCTCCCACGGGCAGGGAGTTTGGGCCTCGAGGATCGCCGCGGGTCCGCTCAGGTGGTCAGATGAGCTCGATCCGTTCGCCGCGGCCGCACTTCAAGAGGTCGGCGGCGCTACCGTTCTTGACGAAGACCTCGAGCTGGCCGTTGCTGTTGATGAGCGCGGCGGGAGCGGAGGAGGACCCGGCGGCGTAGCTGCCCACGAGGCCGTCGATCGTCGCGCCGGCGATCCGGACCGTGACCGTGTCGCGGCGGGACTTGCCCGTGACTTCCTTGAGGAAAAGCGGGGTGACGTTGGAGATGAGGTTGCCGTATCGGTCCACGTAGACGACCTGCCCGACGAGGACTCCGCCGGACCAGGCGGGCTGGGGGCAGGGCAGCTTGACGTGGTCCCTGATCAGCCGGCCGTAGGAGCCGGGGGCCTGGCCGCGGGTCAGCCAGGCGGCCGAGGGGGCGAAGAGGTCGCGGCCGTCGAAGGTCGCCCCCTCCGAGTCGAGCCGGTACTGCTTGTTCTCGATCTGCCGAACCTCGACCGAGGTCTCCTCCTCCAGCGCCTGGCTGAGGACGCCGTTGTCCGGGCCGAGGAAGAAGTAGCGCGCGCTGGAGGCCAGCAGGGCGCGGCGGGTCGTGCCGACCCCGGGGTCCACGACTGCCACGTGGATCGTGCCGTCGGGGAAGTACTTGTAGCAGGACTTCAGCAGGTAGGCGGCCTCCTCGATCCGCTGCGGCGGGACCTGATGGCTCAGGTCCACGATCCGGCATTGGGGGTTGATGTTGAGGATCACCCCCTTCATGCTCGCGACGAAATAGTCGCGGTCGCCGAAGTCGGTCAAAAGCGTGATGAGCGAGATCGCGGTGGGCATGGCCGGTCACCCGTCACAGTTCTTCGAACCTGATCTCCAGCACCTCGTACTCCGCCTGGCGGGCGGGGGTCTTGACCTCCACCAGGTCGCCGACCCGGTGGCCGATCAGCGCCTTCCCCACCGGGGACTGGACGGAGATGCGCCCGTTCTTCAGGTCGGCCTCGTCCTGTCCGACGAGGGTGTAGGTCTTCTGCTCGCCGGCCTGGACGTCGAGCAGCACGACGGTGGCCCCGAAGACGACCGTCTCGCTGGCGAGGTTCGCGGTCTCGATGATCCGCGCCTCCGCGAGCTTGCGCTCCAGCTCGGTGATCCGGGACTCGATGAACCCCTGCCGCTCCTTGGCGGCCTCGTATTCGGCGTTCTCGCTCAGGTCGCCGTGCGATCGGGCCTCGGCGATCGCCTCGATGACCTTCGGTCGCTCGATCTTCTTCAGGCGGTCCAGCTCCGCCTTGAGCGCTTCGTAGCCCTTCTTGGTGATGGGTGTCGGCATGGTCTCTCCGCTGTCGGCTCCCGGCCGCGAGCCGTCACGCTGAACCGGTGGCTCGGTGGTATTCCTGCAAGGATTTGATCGCCAGACCCCGCCTGGCGCTCGCCTCGACCGCGAGGACCGCGGCCTTGGCGCCGGGCATGGTCGTGTAGTAGGGCACGCCGCGATGGAGCGCCTCCCGGCGGATGGACTTGGAGTCCAGGTGCGAGGACTCGCTGCCCACCGTGTTGACGACGAGGCAGATCTCGCCGTTCTTGATGTGGTCCACGATGTGGGGCCGTCCCTCCCCCACCTTGTTCACGAAGGAGGCTTCCACGCCCCGCTCCACCAGGTAGGCCGCGGTGCCCTTCGTGGCCTCGATGCGGAAGCCGAGCCGCTTGAGCCGCCTCGCCACCTCCAGGGCCGCCGGCTTGTCCCCGTCCTTGACGCTCAGGAAGGCGGTGCCGCCCGTCGGCAGTGGCACGCCGGCCGCGGCCTGGGACTTGGCGAAGGCCCACCCGAAGTCGTCGTCGATGCCCATGACCTCGCCCGTGGACCGCATTTCCGGCCCGAGCAGCACGTCCACCCCCGCGAACTTCGTGAAGGGGAAGACGGCCTCCTTCACGGCCACGTGGGCCGGCGCCGGCGCCTCGGTGAAGCCGAGCTCGTCCAGCGTCCTGCCCATCATCACCTTCATCGCGAGCTTGGCGAGCGGCGCGCCGATGGCCTTGCTGACGAAGGGGACCGTCCGGGATGCGCGCGGGTTGACCTCGAGCACATAGACCGTGCCCTGCTTGACGGCGAACTGGGCGTTCATCAGCCCGACCACCCCGAGGTCCATCGCGAGCGCCGCGGCCTGCCGGCGGATCTCGGCCACCACGCCGGGGTCCAGGCTATAGGGCGGGAGCGAGCAGGCGGAGTCGCCGGAATGGACGCCCGCCTCCTCGATGTGCTCCATGATGCCGGCGACGACGACCCGCCGCCCGTCCGAGATCGCGTCCACGTCGATCTCGATCGCGTCCTCCAGGTACTTGTCAATGAGCACCGGGTGGTCGGGCGAGGCCTTGACCGCCGAGGCCATGTAGCCCATCAGCCCGGCCTCGTCGTACACGATCTGCATCGCGCGGCCCCCGAGCACGTAGGAGGGTCGGACCATGACCGGGTAGGTGATCCGCGCGGCGACGCGGGCCGCCTCCTGGGCCGAGCGCGCCATCCCGCTCGCCGGCTGCGTCAGGCCCAGCCGCCCGAGTAGCTCGCGGAACCGCTCGCGGTCCTCGGCCCGATCGATCGCGTCGGGGCTCGTGCCGAGGATCGTCACGCCGGCCCGCTCCAGGGGGAGCGCCAGTTTGAGCGGCGTCTGCCCGCCGAACTGGACGACGACGCCGAGCGGGCGCTCGATCTCGACGAGGTTCAACACGTCCTCCTCGGTGAGCGGCTCGAAATAGAGCCGGTCGGAGGTGTCGTAGTCGGTGCTGACCGTCTCCGGGTTGCAGTTGACCATGATGGTCTCGACGCCCAACTCCCGGAGCGCGAAGGCGGCGTGCACGCAGCAGTAATCGAACTCGATCCCCTGCCCGATCCGGTTCGGTCCCCCGCCGAGGATGGCGACCTTGGGCCGCGTCGTCGGCGCGGCCTCGCACTCGCCGTCGTAGGTCGAGTAGAGGTAGGGCGTGTGCGCCTCGAACTCCGCCGCGCAGGTGTCCACGCGCTTGTAGGTGACCCGGGGGCCGGCGGCGGCGCGTCTCGCGCGCACCTCGCGCGTGGGCAGGCCCGTGAGCTGCCCGATGCGCTCGTCCGAGAAGCCGAGCGACTTGGCGGCCCGCAGCAGGCCGGCGTCGGGCGGCGGGCCGTGCGCGACGAGCCGCCGCTCGAACTCGACGAGCTCGCGGAGCTGGTCCAGGAACCAGGGGTCGATCTTCGTGAGGGCGAACAGCTCCTCGGGCGGCACCCCGGCCCGGATCGCGTCGGCCAGGTGCCACAGGCGGTCGGGGTGCGGCGTGCTGAGCGCGGCGCGGGTCCGCTCCGCCGCCTCCTGGGGGGAAAGCCCTTCCGGTAGGCCGCGGTCCCAGCCCTGCAGCGACACAAGGCCGCAGCGGTCCACTTCCAGGGAGCGCACCGCCTTCTGGAGCGCCTCCCGGAAGGTCCGTCCGATCGCCATGGCCTCCCCGACCGACTTCATCTGGGTCGTCAGCGTCGGGTCGGCGCCGGGGAATTTCTCGAAGGCGAACCGCGGGATCTTCACGACCACGTAGTCGATCGACGGCTCGAAGGCGGCCTTCGTGACGCGGGTGATGTCGTTGGTGATCTCGTCGAGCGTGTAGCCGACCGCGAGCTTCGCCGCGATCTTGGCGATGGGAAAGCCGGTGGCCTTCGAGGCGAGCGCGGAGCTGCGGGAGACGCGGGGGTTCATCTCGATGACGACCATCTCGCCCGTGCCGGGGTGGATGCCGAACTGGATGTTCGACCCGCCCGTATCCACCCCGACCTCCCGGATGATCCGCCGCGCTGCGTCCCGCATGACCTGGTATTCCCGGTCCGTGAGCGTCAGGGCCGGCGCGACCGTGATGCTGTCGCCCGTGTGGATGCCCATCGGGTCGACGTTCTCGATCGGGCAGACGATGACGACGTTGTCCTTGAGGTCGCGCATGACCTCCAGTTCATACTCCTTCCAGCCGATGACGGACTCCTCGATCAGGACCTCCCCGACCGGGCTGGCCTGGAGCCCCCACTCGACGCAGCGCTTGAACTCCTCGACGTTGTAGGCGATGTTGCCGCCCGTGCCGCCGAGCGTGAAGGACGGACGGACGATCGCCGGGAAGCCGACACGGGCGAGCTCCGCCTCGGCCTCGGCCGGCGTGCGCGCGATGCCGCTGGCGGGAGTCCGCAGGCCGATCTTCCACATGGCCCGGCGGAAGGCCTCGCGGTCCTCCGCCTTGTGGATCGCCTCCGCCGACGCGCCGATGAGCTGCACCCCGTACTTGGCCAGCGACCCGCGCTTGGCCAGCGCCACCGCGACGTTGAGCGCGGTCTGCCCGCCCATGGTCGGCAGCAGCGCGTCCGGCCGCTCCCGCTCGATGATCCGCTCGACGACGTCGGGCGTGATGGGTTCGACGTAGGTCCGGTCCGCCAGCTCCGGGTCGGTCATGATCGTGGCGGGATTGCTGTTGATCAGGACGACGCGGTACCCCTCCTCCCGCAGGGCCTTGCAGGCCTGCGTGCCCGAGTAGTCGAACTCGCAGGCCTGGCCGATGACGATGGGGCCGGAGCCGATCAGCAGGATGGAGCGGATGTCGGTGCGTCTGGGCACGGGGTCCTCTCGGGCGTCGGCGACGGCCTAACTGCTCCGGGGCATGGGGCCCTGGAACTGGGACGGGGGGCTGAGATAGGGTGGCGGGGGCTCCGGGCCCTGGGCCGGCGCGTTCGCCGGCTGGTAGAACCGCAGGGCGTCCGGCAGCCAGGCCTCGATTTGGTTGATTCTGGTGACGTCCGAGGGGTGGGTGGACAGGAATTCCGGGATCGCGTTCTGGGACCGGAAGCAGAGCTTGCCGATCCACTGCTTGGGACAGCCGGCCATACGCTCCCAGAAAGGGACCGCTTGGCGCGGGTCGTAGCCGGCCATGGCCATCAGCCGCAGCCCGACGAAGTCCGCCTCCGATTCCTGCTTCCGGTTGAAGGGCAGCGACACGCCGACGCCGTAGGCCTGCATGGCGCCCATCGCGATGCTCGGGTCCATGTGCCCCCCGATGGAGCCGGCCAGCGCGCCGAGCTGCGCGATCTGCTCCAGCAGCCCGCGGCTCATGCGCTCCGCGCCGTGGCGCTGCAAAGCGTGCGCGACCTCGTGTCCCATGACCGTGGCGAGGCCGGTCTCGTCCTTCGTGTACTTGAGGATGCCGGTAAACACCGCGACCTTGCCCCCCGGCAGGGCGAAGGCGTTGACCATCTGGTCCTCTTGGATGACGGCGAACTCCCAGTGGTACTCGGGCTTGTTGGCGACCTTGGCGATCCGGCCGCCCACCCGGTGCACCATCTCGTTGATCTCCGGGTTTTCGTTGAGCGGCGCCTCCCGCAGGATGGACCGGAAGGCCGCCACGCCCATCTCGATCTCCTTCTCCTCCGAGATGAAGATGAGCTGGTCACGGGCCGTCCCCGGGGCGCGGTAGCAGCCGGCCAGCGCGGAGGCCAGGCCGGACCCGGCGCAGAGCGCGAGCACGCCGCGGGCCCCCAGCGCAAGCAGCGCGCGGCGGCCGACGGGCGCGTGCGCCAGCCGATCCCAGGAATCGGTCGAGGCCTTGAAGCGGTGATTCATTGGGTCATTGCGTCGTTGAAGGAACGCGACATTGAGCCATCGGATGAGTGGGGGATTGGCTGACTGAACCGGCGAGGGGTTCCTTGCCCGATTCGATCGCCAATCCTCCAATCCGTCAATCCCTTCACGGCATCCACAGGTACATGAAGCGGGGCGTGCCGCCCCGGGCCAGGGCCATCGGGTCGAGGCCGGCCAGCGCGGCGAGTCCGGCTCCGTCGCCGGAGAGCCGCGAGTAGATATTGTTCCGGTACTCGCCCGGCCTCCGGTAGGTCACGACACGGGCCTCGTGCACGCCCGCCTGCTGCTTGGCCAGCTCGACCGCGTCGTCCAGGTAGCCGACGCTGTCCACCAGGCCGAGCGTCTTGGCCTGCTCGCCGGCGTAGATGCGGCCGTCCGCGAGCTTCCGCACCTCGTCCGCCGAGAGGTTCGTCCGGCCCTCCTTCACGACCGTCAGGAACCGCTCGTAGAACGAGTTGATGACGCCCTGGAAGATCTGGCGCTCCTCGTCGGTCATCGCCCGGAAGGGCGACCCCATGTCCTTGCGCGGCCCGGAGGTCACGGCGGTGGCCTCCATGCCGATCTTCTCCATCAGCCCTCGGGCGTTCATCGTCATCATGATGACGCCGATGCTCCCCGTGACCGACGAGGGATGCGCCACGATCTTGTCCGCGGCCACCGCGACGTAGTAGCCGCCGGAGGCGCCGACGTCCATGATCGAGGCGATGACCGGGATCTTGCGCTTTTCCTTAAACTTCATGATCTCGTGGTGGAGGACGTCGGAGGCCGTGACCGTGCCGCCCGGGCTGTTGATGCGGAGCACGAGCGCCTTGACGGCGTCGTCCTCGGACGCGCGGGACAACTCCTCCTTCACGTGAGCCAGCAGGTTGGGCTCTTCCAGGAGGCCGCCGCGTTCATGGTCGCTGATCACGCCCGACACCTCGATCAGCAGCACCTTGGCCGGGCCCGATCCGCCCACCACCTCTTCTTTGAGGGGGCCGGGCCCGGGCATGAGATTGATCGTGATGCAGCCGGCCAGCGCGAGGGACATCGCGCCGACGGCCGCGAGGACGCCCGACCGAGAAACGGGCTCAGGCATGGAATGACTCCATCATGGAGGTGAACTGCCGAAACAGGTACGCCGCATCGTGCGGGCCCGGGGCCGCCTCCGGGTGGTACTGGACCGAGAGCACGGGCTGGTCGAGGCAGGTCAGCCCCTCGACCGAGTCATCGTTCAGGCTCAGGTGACTGACGGCCACGCGGCCGAAGGGCGTGTCCGCCGCCAGCGCGCCCGCCGCGGGCATCCGCACCGCGAAATTATGGTTCTGGGAGGTGATCGAGACGCCCCGCGTCCGAAGGTCCAAGACGGGGTGGTTCGCCGCATGGTGGCCGAACTTCAGCTTGTAGGTCTTGAAGCCGAGCGCGAGCCCGAGAATCTGGTGGCCCAGGCAGATGCCCAGGATCGGCCGCCAGCCGATCAACTGTCGCACCGCTTCCATCGCGTAGGGCAGCCCCTCGGGGTCGCCCGGGCCGTTGGACAGGAGGACGCCGTCCGGTGCCAGGGCCTTGACCGCGGCAGCGGGCGTGGAGGCCGGCACCACCGTCACCCGGCAGCCTGCGTCCACGAGGCTGCGCAGGATGTTCAGCTTGACGCCGAAGTCATAGGCCACGACGTGGAAGGTCCGCCCGGACGAGGTGCCGCCCCCCGGTGTCCGGTCCACGTCCGGCGTCCAGCGCCCGGAGCCTTCCGTCCACTCGTAAGGCCGGTCGCACGTCACGTCCGCGACCAGGTCCCGCCCGACGATCCCCGGCGCGGCCCGCGCCTTCTCCACGGCCCGACGGGGGTCGAGGTCGGTGTGCGAGATCACTCCCGGCTGCGAGCCGCCCTCGCGCAGCCGCCGCGTCAGCGCCCGCGTGTCCACCCCCTCGATACCGACCAGGCGCGCCTCGCGCAGGTAGTCGTCGAGGGCCCGCTCCGACCGCCAGTTGCTCGGACGGCGGCTGGCCTCCTTGACGATGAAGCCCTCGGCCCAGAGCCGGCGGGACTCCGCGTCGCTCCCGGCGACCCCGTAGTTGCCGATGTGCGGGCAGGTCATCGTGACGATCTGGCCCTTATACGAGGGGTCGGTCAGGATCTCTTGGTAGCCGGTCATGGCGGTGTTGAAGACAAGCTCCCCGACCGTCTCCCCTTCAAAGCCGAGCGCCCGGCCCTCGAAGACCGTCCCGTCCGCCAATGCCAGAATCGCTTTCTTCATGCCCGTCTTGCACTCAACACTCACAACGCAACATTCCTCTGCCAGGCTTTCACCTTCACCGCCAGCACCGCCACGCCGAGGAGCAGGTTGACGACATAGAGCCCCCGCACGAGATGGTGCGTCCGGAAGAAGGCGTCGTAGGCCGCCTTCTTCGCCGCCTCGTCCCGGGCCCGGAAGGCCTGCTCCTGGAGCTCGACCGACTCGGGGCCGAGCCAGAAGGTGATCGCGCCGGCCACCGCCGCCATCACGACCAGCAGCCACAGCTCCGGCCGGGGGATCGGCTCCGCCCGGCCGCCGCGCGCCAGCCGCCGCCGGAAGCCGAGACATCCCGCCAGCAGGATCGCCGACGCCCCGACGAGCCGATTATACCCGGAGAACAATCGCGTCAGGAACCGCCCGCCGGGCTCCATCCCGAAGGAGTTGAAGACCGCCGGGATCACCGCCGCGACGATCACGATCAACCCGCCCACCCAGACGGCCAGGGCCACCAGCTCCACCGTCTGGCAGAGAACGAGCCCCCATCCGGCTCTCGCTCCGGGCGCCATACGAGCCGGCGTCAGCCCTTCCCGCCCGCCGCCTCGAACACGACCCGGCCGGCGAGGATCGTCGTCCGCACCCGGCCCTTGACCTTCCAGCCGGCGAAGGGCGTGTTGCGGCTCCGTGAACGGAACCGGGAGGGGTCCACCTCCCAGGGCTCCTCCGGGTCCACGATGACCACGTCCGCGTCCGCGCCCGGCGCCAGGCTCCCCTTCGCGAGCCCGAACACGCGGGCGGGCTCGCTCGTCAGCTTGGCGACCGCGGTCTCCAGCGCGAGCACGCCCTCCTCCACTAGCGCCAGCGTGAGCGGGAGCGCGGTCTCCAGCCCCACCACGCCGAAGGGCGCCTCGGCGAACTGCTGCTGTTTGTCCTGCACCGCGTGCGGCGCGTGGTCGGTCGCGATCGCATCGATGGTGCCGTCGCGGAGTCCCTCCTTGATCGCCTGCACGTCGCCCCAGGCACGCAGCGGCGGGTTCATCTTCGCGAGCGTGTTGAAGCCGCGCACCGCCTCCTCCGTCAGCGTGAAGTGGTGGGGGCAGGCCTCGGCGGTGACCCTGAGTCCCCGCGACTTGGCCTCGCGCACGATCCGCACGGAGCCCGCCGTGCTGATGTGGGCTAGGTGCAGCCGGGCGCCGGTCAGCTCGGCCAGGGCCAGGTTGCGCGCCACCATCACCTCCTCCGCGGCGGCGGGGATGCCGGGCAGCCCCATCTGCGTCGAGACGAGCCCCTCGTTCATGCATCCGCCCTCGGAGAGGTGTAGGTCCTCGCAGTGGTCCACGACCGGCAGGTCGAAGGCGCGCGCGTATTCCATGGCCCGGCGCATCACGAGGCTGTTCATCACCGGCCGGCCGTCGTCGGAGATCGCCACGCAGCCGGCGCGGTGCAGGTCGCCGATCTCCGCCAGCTCCTTCCCCTCGGAGCCCTTGGTGATCGCGCCGACGGGGAACACGTGGGCGTAGCCGGCCGCCGCGGCCCGCTCCAGGATGAACTCGGTGACGGACTGGTTGTCGTTCACGGGGCTCGTGTTGGGCATGCAGCAGACGGAGGTGAAGCCGCCGGCCGCCGCCGAGGCCGTGCCCGTTTCGATCGTCTCCTTGTACTCGAAGCCCGGCTCGCGCAGGTGCACGTGCAGGTCCACGAACCCCGGAAGGACCAGCTTCCCGGTCGCGTCGACCACGGTCGTGCCGCCGCTCGCGCGGGCGCGGGCCGCCAGGCCGGGACCGACGGCGGCGATCTTCCCGTTCTCGATGAGGACGTCCGCCGGGCCGTTCACCCGACCCGGGTCGATCACCCGGCCGCCCGTGATCAGCATCGTCATGAACGCGTCAACTCCCCCTATGCCGAGCCCGCGAGGAGATAGAGCACCGCCATCCGGACCGCCACGCCGTTGGCGACCTGGTCCAGGATCACCGACGAGAAGCTGTCCGCCACTTCCGGCGCGATCTCGACGCCGCGGTTGATCGGCCCGGGGTGCATGATCACCGCGTTGGGCGCCGCCAGCTTGACCCGCTCGGGCGTCAGGGCGTAGAGGCGGGAGTACTCCCGGATGCTCGGGAACAGCGCCCGCCCCTGCCGTTCGAGCTGCAGGCGCAGCATCATGACGACGTCCGCGCCGCGGAGCCCTTCCTCCATCCGGTGGTAAACGGTCACGCCCAGCCGCTCCAGGCACGCCGGGATCATCGTCGGGGGGCCGACCGCCCGGACCTCCGCTCCCAGTTTCGTCAGCGCGTAAATGTTGGACCGGGCGACCCGGCTGTGGGCCAGGTCTCCCACGATCGCCACCGTGAGGCCGCGGAACTCCAGCTTCTTCTCCCGCAGCGTGAAGAGGTCGAGCAGCGCCTGCGTCGGATGCTCGTGCCAGCCGTCCCCGGCGTTGATCACCGACGACTTGACCCCGCGCGCCAGCGTGTCCGCCGCGCCCGCGGCCGGGTGGCGGAGCACGATGAGGTCCGCCTGCATGGCCTCGATGTTGCGCGCCGTGTCCAGGAGCGTCTCGCCCTTGACGACGCTGCTGGAGGAGGGCGAGAAATTGATCACGTCGGCGCTGAGCCGCTTGGCCGCCAGCTCGAAGGAGGTGCGGGTGCGCGTGCTCGGCTCGAAGAAGAGGTTGACGACGGTCTTGCCCCGGAGCGCCGGCACTTTTTTGATGTCGCGGCCGCTGACCTCCTTGAACGACTCGGCGGTGTCCAGTATCTGCGTGATCTCCTCCGGAGTCAGGGACGCGATGCCGACCAGGTCCTTGTGCTTGAGGCTCATGGCGTCCTCCGCGTCACGTCTTGACGATGACCACGCGGTCCTCTTCGCCCGCTTCTTCGAGGAACACATGAACTTCTTCGTCCCGCGCCGTCGGGATGTTCTTGCCGATGAAGGTGGCCTTGATCGGGAGCTGCCGGTGGCCTCGGTCCACCAGGACCGCGAGCTGGACCTCGGCCGGCCGGCCGAGGTCGATCAACCCGTCCATCGCCGCGCGGGTCGTCCGGCCCGTGAAGAGCACGTCGTCCACCAGCACGACGGTCAGGCCCGAGATGTTGAAGGGGATCGTCGTCTTCCGGAGCACCGGCTGCTCCTTGCGGAGCGCCAGGTCGTCGCGGTAGAGCGTGATGTCCAGCTCGCCGATGGGCACCTGCGCCTTCTCGATCTCCTGGATCCGCTTGGCCAGCCGGTGGGCGAGGTACACGCCGCCGGTGCGGATGCCGACCAGCGCGAGCCGCTCGGTCCCGCGGTTGCGCTCGAGGATCTCGTGCGCGATCCGGGTCAGGGCGCGGGCCATCTCGCCGGCGTCCATGACCAGCCTCTCGGTCGCTTTGCCTTGCTTCTCCACGGCGGCCGTCCGGATTCAGGGCATAAAAAAACCTTCCTGCCCGGCCTGGACAAGAAGGTGTCGGTTGTCGGGGACGGCGCGTGGCTGGCCGTACCGCATCGGACGGACTCCTTGCTCACCTCACCGGATGAGCGTTAAAGGTGGCCGCATCTTACGGGGACGGAAAGACGGTGTCAAGGGGGCGGAAACGAGGTTCCGCTTTCACCGCATCAGCGGCCGGCCGCGAGGAACAGCGTCAACCCTTCGGTGAGCCGCGCCTTCGGGAGAATGCTCCGGTGCATGCGGAAGGTCGGCAGCGACTCGACGGGGGCCTCGCGGACCAGGCGCAGGCCACGGGCCCGGAGCAGCGCGCCCAGGTGCGCCGGTCCGACGGCGAAGACCATGCCGCCCGGTGCGAGCGCGCCGGCCAGGGCCGCGGCCGTCCGGCCCAGCGCGTCGGAGCGGTCGAACAGGGCATAGGGCGTCCAGGCGTAGATGAGGTCGTAGCGCTCGCCGAGGACCGCCGGCTCGCTGACCGCCGGGAGGAAGGAGAATCGGCCGGTCCAATCCAGCTTGCCCGCCTGCGCGAGTCGGTTCCAGAGGGCCTGGGCTTGTCGCTGCGCGAGCGCGGGATGCTCATAGAGCAGGGTGACGGCCGCCGGCCGGTCCAGGGCGATGAGCGCCTCCAGCGCCGCCTCGAAGCGCAGCGCCAGGATGCGCCCGGCCCGGGACGCCCTCGCCGCCAGGTCGCGGTCCTGCTCCATCTCGTCCTGGAGGAAGTCGGCGACGAAGGGCTGGGCGGCGGGTTCATCGATCTCCCGGTCGTCCAGCGGATAGAGCAGCACGGACGACCACGCCTGCGCGGCGGTGACCCGGGGCGGCGCGTCCCGAAACAGGGCGAGCCAGCCCTCCCCTCTTGCCGCGCCCGTCCCCGCGAGGGCTGTCGCCGGGCTGTCGGCGATCGGGCCCCAGGCCGGATCGACCGGAACCTCGGTCGCCGTCTCGCCGTCCCTGAGGATCAACTTGCCGTGCGACACCGTGACGCTCCGCCCGCAGGGGGCGAAGCCGTCCGGCCTCGGCCGGACGAAGGCCAGTCCGGCCGGATCGTCGGCCGGCGTCGCCTTCTGGACCGTCGCGCCCTGGATCGTCACGCAGAGACGCCGCTCGCGGTCGAAGTAGCGCCGCGGCGGGTCCGGGACCGGCAGCCAGGTCACCTCCTGGGAGCGCGGCGGGTCCATGAAGACCGGAAAGGGCTCGCCGCTCGGGTGGCTCGGTGCGAAGAAGGCGCCGAAGAGCTTGTAGGCCGCCTCGGAGGGATAGGTCGGGATGCCGCGGTAGCGGAGCGGCAGGCGGCCGTCCCGGTTCTGATCGTCGTAGAGGCCGCGGATCAATTCGAAGGCGGCGGAGCCGGTGCCAGGCAGGAGCGAGCGGAACAGCTCGACGACGGGCAGAAAGTCGATCCGCTCCCAGTGCATCGCCCCCATGCACGCCATGAAGCGGGCCCGCTCGAACGTGCCGTCCTCCAGGATGAAGAAGGCGTCCTTCCGGTGGCGGATCGTCGCGTGTCCGGCGCCGTCGAGCACCAGGTCCTCGTCCCCGTAGAAACAGCGCACCTCCTCGATCGGAACGCGTAGCGCCCGCGCGGCCATGCCGCGGAGGTCGTCGGCCCGCAGCGCCCGCCAGCCGGGTTTCCGCGAAAGGTCGAGCACCGTCTCGTTGACCAGGCCGCCGGGCGTGAGCCCCACCCACTGTCCCCAGTCCAGATGCAGGCGGGCGCGTGCCAGCCGGGCCCCTCCCCTCCCATCCGGCGTCCACTCGCATTCGTGCAGGGGCGTGCCGCCGGGATCGGTCGCGAGGATGCGCCGGCCGTGGGGCCCGTAGAAGACCAGGTGACCCGTGGGGAGGCGCCGGACGCGGCCGCCCGCGGCGACCTCGCGCAGGGACGCCCGGTTGAGGGGGAAGACGAGGGAGCCCGATCGGTCGAGGACGTCTAGGAGGGAATCGTCCACGTCATTCGCGGATCTGGCCGGACCCGAAGGCGATGAACTTGAAGCAGGTGAGCTCTTCCAGCCCCATCGGCCCGCGGGCGTGGATGCGCGTCGTACTGATCCCGATCTCCGCCCCGAGCCCGAACTGGTACCCGTCGTTCAGCCGCGTGGAGGCGTTGACGAGCACGGCGCTCGCGTCCACCTCGCGGAGGAACCGCAGGGCGCGGCCGTAGTCGTTCGTCACGATCGCCTCGGTGTGGCGCGAGCCGTAGCGGGCGATGTGCTCCATCGCCTCCTCCATGTTCCGCACGACCTTGACGGCCAGGATGAGGTCCAGGAACTCCTGGCCGTAGTCCGCGTCGGACGCCGGCGCAACCTCCGGGCAGAGCGAAACCGTCTTGGGACAGCCGCGCACGTCCACCTTGGCCGCCCGCAGCTCCGCGACCAAGTCCGGGAGCAGCGCCCGCGCGACCGACTGGTGGACGAGCAGGGTTTCCATCGCGTTGCAGGTCGAGGGGCGCTGGACCTTGGCGTTGACGCAGATCGCGCGCGCCATGGCGACGTCCGCCCCGGCGTCCACGTAGACGTGGCAGATGCCCGCGTCGTGCTTGATGACGGGAATGCGGGATGCCTCCGTCACGGTCTTCATGAGGGAAGGGCCGCCGCGCGGGATGATGAGGTCCACGTACCGGTCCTGCTTGAGCAGCGCCGACACCACCTCCCGGTCGGTCCGGTCCACGAAGGCGATCGCCCCCTCCGGGACACCGGCCTTTTCCGCCGCCTCCACGAGGAGCCTCGCGATGAGGGCATTGGAATGGATCGCCTCCTTGCCGCCCCGCAGCACGCAGGCATTGCCCGACTTGAGGCAAAGGGCGGCGGAGTCGGCCGTCACGTTCGGGCGGGCCTCGTAGATGATTCCGACGACGCCGATCGGCACCCGCATCCGGCCCACCTGCAGGCCGTTCGGCCGGCGCCACATCCGCGGCGTCTCGCCGAGCGGGTCCGCGAGCGCGGCGACCGTGCGCAGCCCCTCGGCCATCTCCGCGATGCGCTCGGGCGTGAGCCGCAGGCGGTCCGCGAAGGCCTTCCGCTCCGGCGCCTCCTCCAGCGCCGCGAGGTCCTTCTCGTTTTCGGCCAGCAGGTCGTCGGTCCGCTCGATCAGCCGGTCGGCCATGGCGAGCAGCGCCTGGTCCTTGACCGTCGTCGAGAGCGCGGCCAGCTTCCCCGCCGCCGCCCGGGCCTTCTTCACCAGGCCCTCGACGTACTCCTCCGGCGTCAGGACCGGCTCGGCCTGTTCGGGAGACTGCTCGGCTGCCTGCTCGGGCGCAGCGGCGGTGGAATCGTCCATGGCGATCGGGCGCTCCGCGTGATTCTCGCGGCAGAATACCGCGCGGCGGAGGCGAGCGTCAAGGCGACGTATTGAGTCATCTAAAATCTTACCGAGAGACAGATCGTTGCGTCATTTGTAAT
>NZ_CEFZDU010000019.1:0-33892 GCF_979578155.1 Candidatus Nitrospira neuquenensis
GTAAGGTTCTTCGCGTTGCGTCGAATTAAACCACATGCTCCACCGCTTGTGCGGGCCCCCGTCAATTCCTTTGAGTTTCAACCTTGCGGCCGTACTCCCCAGGCGGGACACTTACTGCGTTAGCTGCGGCACCGGCGGTAACCCGCCGACACTTAGTGTCCATCGTTTAGGGCGTGGACTACCAGGGTATCTAATCCTGTTTGCTCCCCACGCTTTCGAGCCTCAGCGTCAGGAACGTTCCAGAGCGCCGCCTTCGCCACCGGCCTTCCTCCCGATCTCTACGCATTTCACCGCTACACCGGGAATTCCGCGCTCCTCTCCCGTCCTCTAGCTGGGCAGTCCCCTCCGAACTTTCCCGGTTAAGCCGGGAGATTTCCCGAAGGGCTTACCCAACCGCCTACGCTCCCTGTACGCCCAGTAAATCCGAACAACGCTCGCCACCTTCGTATTACCGCGGCTGCTGGCACGAAGTTAGCCGTGGCTGCTTCTGGAGGTACCGTCCGGACGGTTACCCGTCCCATCTTCCCTCCCGAAAGGGGTTTACAATCCGAAGACCTTCATCCCCCACGCGGCGTCGCTGCGTCAGGCTTTCGCCCATTGCGCAATATTCCTCACTGCTGCCTCCCGTAGGAGTCTGGCCCGTGTCGCAGTGCCAGTGTGGCTGATCGTCCTCTCAGACCAGCTACCCGTCGTAGCCTTGGTGAGCCGTTACCTCACCAACAAGCTGATAGGACGTGAGCCCATCCTTGAGCGCCATGCCCTCGGCACGGCTTTCCTTCCGGCCCCGTGGGACCGGAAGCGTACGCGGTATTAGCCAACCTTTCGGCTGGTTATTCCCCACTCGAGGGTAGGTTACCCACGTGTTACTCACCCGTTCGCCGCTTTACAAGCGTATTGCTACGCCTTCTCGCTCGACTTGCATGTGTTAAGCGCGCCGCCAGCGTTCGTTCTGAGCCAGGATCAAACTCTCAGAAAGTGTTGAAGTGGAATTGAACCCAAGGGCCGCCACCTCAATACACCTTACCTTCACTCGCTCTATTCAGTTGTCAAAGAACGAAACGAAAACGATCCGTCGCGCGAGCCGCCGACTGTACTACATCGCTGTGAGGGATGTCAAGCGCGAATTTCTTGCGGACTTGAAACTCTCAGCGGTCACCGACGAAGTGATGCTGTTTATACAGCCCTGGCCTCCCCCTTGTCAAGGGCCGAGCCACGGTTTTACTCCCCCGTTTGTGTTTTTCTTCGTCCACGTAGATTTGCCGGGCAGTCGCCTCAGCGGACCACGAAGGCACCCACGCCTTGCGCCCGTGGGACGGCTGTATCATAATTCGACTATTCAAGGTCTTGGAGGGAGCCACGCGATGTCGCCGTTCCGGCCGGCATTCAGCCGTCGCACGTTGCTCAAGGCCGGGGGCCTCGGCCTGCTCGCCGGCCTCACGGGCGGCTGCGACGCAATCGGCGGCGTGTTCGGCCGCATGTTCGCCGTGCCGCCGCGCGAGACCCTGTACTTCACGCCGAACGACAAGTTCTACGTCGTCAACTATGCCGACTCGGCCGTCAGCATCGCGCGCGAGGTCAATATCGAGCAGTGGCGCGTCCACGTCACCGGCGCGGTCAAAACGCCCATGCAACTGGGCTGGCGCGACATCCTAAACCGCGAGGCCTTCGACCAAGTGGTCACCCTCATGTGCATCGACACGCTGCCCGGCGGCGACAGCCTCGGGAACGCCATGTGGCGCGGCATCTCGCTCAAGGCGCTGCTCAAGGACGCCGGCGCCGACGAGGAGGTGGCCCGCGACGTCGTCTTCCGTGCCATCGACGGCTACCACGACAGCATCCCCTTCTCGCGCGCCATGGGGGACGACGTCATGCTGGCCTATTTGATGAATGGGGAAAAGCTGCCCAAGGCGCACGGCTTCCCGCTCCGGCTGATCGTGCCCGGCCTCTACGGGATCAAGAACGTCAAGTGGATCACCGAGATCGAGGTTTATCCGGGCGATTACAAGGGCTACTGGCAACAGAAGGGTTGGACCGACGACGGCACGATCAAGATCTTCTCCCGCATCGACAGCCCCGGCCATTACCAAGCGTTGCAGGGGCCGGTACAGAAATTCCGCGGTATCGCCTTCGGCGGCCCCCACTCCATCTCGCGGGTGGAGCTGAGCGTTGACGCCGGCAAGACGTGGGAGCCGGCGGAACTGGAGCCGCCCCAATCGCCCTACTCCTGGGTCATCTGGAACTACACCTGGCGGCCGCCGAAGGCCGGCAAATTCCAGGTCGCCGTCCGCGCCATCGACACGAAGGGCCAGATGCAGATCGAAGAGATCGTCCGCCCGCAGCCGGCCGGCGCGAGCGGGTACCACACGATCATCGCCGACGTCGAGCAAATCTAACGGCTGCTGAAAACGCCCGCCACCTGCATTCCCGCATCACTCAAACCCTCGACGCACCGAAAACGTACGCCTGGGCTTCTCGCACGCTTGGGTCCTGAGGATCAAGTTCACTCCGAACTCCCCGACGCGAGAGCCGCCCCGAGCGGGCTCATTCCACCGTCCGCTCCAGCAACCGCCCCACCGGCTCGAGCTTGGCGACCAGGTCCGCCGGCATGCCGTGGCGTTCTTGCAGCAGCTCCGGTGCGTTGTAGGTGAGCCAGACCTTACCGTCCTTGTCTTCCCACACCAGGGCCTTCATGGGGAGGTCAATGGCCGCGGTCGGCCTGGCCACCATCAAGGCGGTGCCGCCTTTCGGATTCCCGAAGATCAGAAGCACCGTGGGCTTCATCTCGAGCCCCACGTTCTTCGCCTCCCGACCATGATCGATACGGGCAAAGATCTTCAACCCCTTGTCCGTGACAGCCTTCTCGATCCGGTCGACGGTCTCCTGGACCGAGTACTTGCAGGGCTTGGTCACCAGATTGCCGCCGGCGTGAGCCGTTCCCACCGCGAGGCCCGCGATCGTCACGCTCGCCCACAGCAGCCCCTTCACCAGTTCATTGAGACACTTCATGGGTCGCTCCCTCCGGTTGACCGAGAAGACCCTGGCCCCTGGATCACGCCCCGCCGGGACCACCCTTAGAGGGCATCCGTCGCGCACGTGCGGCGCTGTCACATGACCGGCGCACCTCGGATCGGCTCGCCGCTCCCGGCAGTGTTCGCCCCCAACCGCCCTGCTTGGCGGCCCCCGTTATCCGCTCAATCTCCCGGCCCGTCAAGTCCCGCCAGCGGCCGGGCAGGAGCTCGCCCAGTTCAATCGGTCCGACGGCCACCCGGACAAGGCGCACCGTGGGGTGCCCGACCGACGCCGTCATGCGTCGGACCTGCCGGTTCATGCCTTCCCGGATCGTGATCTCCAGCCAGGCGGTCGGCACGGATTTGCGGAACCGGATCGGCACGGATCGCTCGGGCAGCTTAGGCTCGTTCGGGAGCCGTCGCACCACGGCGGGCCTCGTGCGCTTGCCGCCGACTTCGACGCCCGCTCGGAGCCTCTCCAACGCCTCCTCGTCCGGAATGCGCTCGACCTGCGCCCAATAGACTTTCGGAAGCTTGTGCCGGGGGTCGGTGATGTACTGCGCCAGGGAGCCGTCCGAGGTCAGCAGCATCAGCCCTTCGCTGTCGAGATCCAACCGGCCCGCCGCATAGACCCCGGGGATCGTCACGAAGTCGGCCAGGGTTGGCCGTCCCCGCTCATCGGTAAAGCAGGGCAGGACGCCGTAGGGCTTATTGAAGGCGACCGTGCGGGACTTCGACTTCACCCTCATCCCGTTCGAAAAGGTGAAAGGCGGTGAACGCGCAGGAGCCCCCCGGCTCCCTGACCGGATTCCGGGCAATCCAAACGCCACTGGCAATCCGAAACGGTGTGCGGCTCCCGGGCTTACCACGGCCAGGACAGACAGTGGGCGGCCACGGTACCGACTCCTCCGTCCCGGAGACGGACCGCGGGTCGGCCTTCCCGCTTGTATCCGCCGGTCACGCAGTACGTCGGCATCAGCTCGCCGCCGTGCTTTTCCGAGCGGTGGGTCCAGCGGCGCAGCACCCCCTGTCCATCGAAGCTCAGGACGTACTCGTCGCACCAAGAGCCGTAGGCATACCAACTGTTCTGCCCGCCCGGCTCGATCTCGTAGACGTGATAGACCCAGAGCGGCTCTCCTTCGGCTGATCGGGCGATCACCGTGGGTGGGCCGAGCCGCTCGCGCACCTCCTCCCGCGTCGCCCGATGGACCGCCGACCGCAGGTAGAGGGTCTCCTTCGCGAAGAACACCGAGCAGGCCGCCTGCGCCCCCAGCACCGCCAGGGCCAGGGCCAGCACGGCCGGGCCGCGCCGATCTACCGAAGGGTCCGCCCGTCTCATTTGCCGTCCACGCCGCCCGGCACGCAATAGTCCGGCTGGAGCTCGCCCCCATGCAGATACTCGGCCTGGGTCCACTTCTGGAGCACGGCCCTCGCGTCGAAGGTCAGCACGTACTCGGAGCACCACATGCCGATCGAGGTCCAGCGGTTGCCAGGCTGTTCCTCCCGAATCTGATAGACCCACAGAGTTTCGCCGGCCGCGCCGCTCATCACCTTCGTCGGCTCGCCCAAGTGCCGCTTCACGTCGTCCTGGGTGGCCTGTCCGCTCGCCGACCGAAGGTAGGTGGTCTCCCTCGGCTCGACGAGCGCGCAGGCCACGGCCGCCGCGCAACCGGCCAGGAGCGCCCACGGCCACGACATCCTCATGTCCCTCATGCGCGCATCCCTCCCCTCAGGGTGGCCCCCACCAGTCTAGGCCGACGGCCGGCCTCTGTCCATGGGCACGGCGGCGGAGCGCTCGCCGTCGGATGAGCGGATGACGAACCAGCGGGTGCATGGGAAGCGCGGGGAGCGGCGGCGGGACGGCGAGCGGCCCTACTCGACCCTGTCGAGCTTGATGCGGAGTTCCTTCAATTGGTCGGGGGCGACCGGCGAGGGGGCGTCGGTGAGCGGGCACTGGGCCTTCTGGGTCTTGGGGAAGGCGATGACGTCGCGGATGGACTCGGCCCCGCCCAGCAGCATGACGAGGCGATCGAGCCCGAAGGCGATGCCGCCGTGCGGCGGAGCGCCGTGGTCCAGGGCTTCCAGCAGGAACCCGAACTTCGCCTCCGCCTCCTGCTTGCTGATGCCGAGCAGGTCCAGGATCTTGAGCTGGACGTCGCGGCGATGGTTGCGGATGCTGCCCCCGCCGATCTCGCTGCCGTTGAGCACCATGTCGTAGGCCTTGGCCCGCACCTTCAAGGGATCGGCGTCGAGCAGCGGCAGGTCCTCGTCCATCGGGGCGGCGAAGGGGTTGTGCATGAAGATGTAGCGCTTCTGATCCTGGTCGTAGTCGAGCAGGGGAAACTCGGTGACCCAGAGGGGCTTCCAGGCGGCCCGGTCGATCAGCTTCAGCTCTTCGCCCAGCAGGAGCCGGATCCGGCCGAGCACCTCATGGACGACGGCGGGCCGATCCGCGCCGAACAAGAGCAGGTCCCCGTTCGCCGCCTCGGGCAGCGCCGCCCGCAGGGCCTTGGCGTCCAAAAATTTCGCGATGACGGATTCCAACTGCCCCTCGTCGGTGAGTTTCACCCAGGCCAGGCCCTTCGCGCCGAAGGTCTTGGCCGTTTCGCCGAGCGAGTCGATGCGGCTGCGCGCGATCGCCGCGCCGCCCTTGACGATGAGCGCCTTGACCACGCCTCCCTTGGCGACCGCCTCGCGGAACACCTTGAACTCGCTCCCGGCCGCGCACGCGCTCACATCGTGGAGCGGCATCCCGAACCGCAGGTCCGGCTTGTCGGACCCATACCGGCCCACCGCCTCGGCGTAGGTCATGCGCGGAAAGGGGTCCGGCAGCTCGACCCCGGCGGCCCGCCTGAAGACCTGCCGGATCATCGCCTCCGTCAGCGACATGACGAGGTCACGGTCGGCGAAGGAGACCTCGAGATCAATCTGGGTGAATTCGGGCTGCCGGTCGTGCCGGAGGTCCTCGTCCCGGAAGCAGCGGGCGATCTGATAGTAGCGGTCCACGCCGCTCACCATCAGGATCTGTTTGAAGAGCTGGGGCGATTGGGGCAGCGCGTAGAAGGACCCGGGGTTCACCCGGCTCGGCACCAGATAATCCCTCGCCCCCTCCGGCGTGCTCCTGGTCAGCACAGGAGTTTCGATCTCCAGGAACCCCCGCCCGTTGAGGAACGTCCTGGTCTCCTGCATCACGTCGTGCCGCAGCTTCAGCAGCCGCTGCATCCGGGGACGGCGCAGGTCGAGATACCGGTGCTTCAGCCGCAGGGCCTCGGCCACCTGGACCTCGTCCTCGATCGGGAAGGGCGGCGTCCGCGCCTCGTTCAGGACCTCGACCTCCCGGACCATGACCTCGATCTCCCCCGTGGGGAGCCGCGGATTGACCGACTCCGCCGGCCTGAGCGCCACGGTGCCGGTGACCGCGACGACGAACTCCCCTCGCAGCACGTGGGCCCCGCGGTGCGCCTCCTGGCTGACCTCCGGGTTGAAGACGATCTGGGTGAGACCGTAGCGGTCGCGGAGATCGATGAAGATGACGTTGCCATGGTCGCGCCGGCCGTGCACCCAGCCCGTCAGGGTGACGGTCTGCCCGACCTGGCCCTTCGCCAGCTCGCCGCAATGATGCGTCCGCTGCTTCACGCGCTCCTCCGGACCGAAGGCCGCGAGGCGCGAGGCATCGGGCGGGCGGCGGCGGTCTCGAGCCGGCTGCGCACCACCGCGCGCAACGCGTTCGCCTCCCGGTCCGTCAGGTATCGAAACTCCCCCGCCGGCAGGTCGCCGAGGGTCAGCGGGCCGAACCTCACGCGGGTGAGCTTGAGGACCGGGTGTCCGACGCTTTCCAGCATCCGTTTCACCTGGTGCTTCCGTCCCTCGTGAATCGTGATCTCGACCCAGGAATTCTGCTCGACCTTGCGGATCTTCTTCACCGTCGCCGGCGCCGTCCGGCCGTCATCCAGGCCCACGCCCCGCTCCAGTTGCCGGATCTCCTCGTCGCTCAGCACGCCCTTGACCTTGATGAGGTAGGTCTTCGGCACGTGGTGCCGCGGGTGCAGCAGCGCCTGGGCCATCGCGCCGTTGTTGGTCAGGAGCATCAGCCCCTCGCTGTCGAAGTCCAGGCGCCCGACCGGAAAGACCCGGAGCTTGACGCGGCCGAGCAAGTCGGCGACGGTGGGCCGCCCTTCCGGGTCGCTCAGCGAGGAGACGCAACCCTTGGGCTTGTTGAGCATGACGTAGACCTCGGGCGGCACCGGCTTGATGTGCCGCCCGTCCACCTTGACGTGGTCGCACGCCGGGTCGATCTTGAGGCCCATCTCGCGGACGACCGCCCCGTTCACCGTCACGCGTCCCTCCCGGATCATCTCCTCCGCCTTGCGGCGCGAGGCGAGCCCGGAATCGGCGATGGCCTTCTGCAAACGAATTTCCATAATCCCGTGAGGGGTTAGACGTGAGGCGTGAGGGGATGGAAGCTCATCTTTGCACTCCTGACGCCTGACGGCTTCTACTCCCATTCGATCGTCGACGGTGGCTTGGAGCTCAGGTCGTAGACGACCCGGTTGACGCCGCGCACTTCGTTGATGATGCGATTGGAGATCGTCCCCAGCAGCTCGAAGGGCAGCTTGGCCCAATCGGCGGTCATCCCGTCCAGGCTCGTCACGGCCCGGAGCGCGATCACGTGCTCGTAGGTGCGCTGATCGCCCATGACCCCCACCGTCCGCACCGGCAGGAGCACGGCGAAGGCCTGCCACACTTCTCGGTAGAGGCCGGAATTCCGGATCTCCTGATCCACGATGGCCTCGGCCCGCCGCAGGATCGCGAGCCGCTCGGCCGTGACGGGGCCCAGCACTCGGATGGCCAGCCCGGGCCCCGGGAAGGGCTGCCGCCAGATGATCTCATCGGGCAACCCGAGCTCCTTGCCCAGCACCCGAACCTCGTCCTTGAAGAGCTCCCGCAGGGGCTCGGTCAGCTTCAGGCGCATCCGGGTCGGCAGCCCCCCGACATTGTGGTGCGTCTTGATCGTGGCCGACGGCCCCTTGAAGCTCACGCTCTCGATCACGTCGGGATAGAGCGTGCCCTGGACCAGGAACTCCACCCGGCCCAGCCGCCGGGCCTCGGCCTCGAAGTTCCGGATGAACAGCCGGCCGATGATCTTGCGCTTCCGCTCCGGGTCGGCGACGCCCTTCAGGGCCGCCAGGAACTGCCGCTCACAGTCCAGGACCCGCAGGTTCAGCTTCAAGTGCTCGGCGAAGGTCTCCTTGACCTGCGCCTTCTCCCCGTCGCGCAGCAGGCCGTTGTCCACGAACACACAGGTGAGCTGCCGGCCGAGCGCGCGATGGGCGAGGACGGCGGCGACGGAGCTGTCCACCCCGCCGCTGAGCGCGCAGATGGCCTGCCGGTCCCCGACCTGCTCGCGGATGGCCTTCACCGCCGTCTCCACGTAGGAGCTCATCGTCCAGGTCGGCCGGCAGCCGCAGATGTCGTGGACGAAGTTTTTGAGCATCCGGGAGCCGCCCGGCGTGTGCGCCACCTCCGGATGGAATTGCAGACAGTAGATGCGCCGCCCGCCGGAGACGTTCTTCATCGCCGCGACCGGCGAGTTGGCCGTGTGCGCAATGGACCGGAAGCCCTTGGGCATGCGCTCGATGCGGTCCCCGTGCGACATCCACACCGGACTGGAAGCGCCCGGCGCCACGCCCTTGAACAGGTCCGAGGCGTCGTCGATCGTGATCTCCGCGCGGCCGTACTCACGGTGCGGGGCCTTGGCGACCTCGCCGCCGAGCAGGTGCGTGATCAGCTGCATGCCGTAGCAGATCCCCAGGATCGGGCAGCCGAGGTCGAAGAGGGCTCGGGGGACGCGGGGGGCCTTGCGCTCGTACACGCTCGCGGGACCGCCGGACAGGACGATCCCCTTGGGCCGGTAAGCCACGATCGTCGCGAGGGGCGTCGTGCAGGGGAGGATCTGGGAGTAGACCTGGGCTTCCCGGATGCGCCGGGCGATCAACTGGGTGTACTGGGAGCCGAAGTCGAGGACCAGGACCCTGTCGTGCCAGAGTTCCATCGAAACGTTCAACGTGAAAGGTGAAACGTGAGACGTAACGCGATGGCCGCCGTTCACCCTTCACATTTCACGTGTCACTCCCCCCAGTCCGTTCGGTAGTTCGGCGCCTCTTTGGTGATGATCACGTCGTGGACGTGGCCCTCGCGCAGGCCGGCGAGGGTCTGGCGCACGAAGCGGGCCTTGGTCTGCAGCTCATGGATGGTGCGGCACCCGCAGTAGCCCATACCCGACTTGACGCCCCCGACGAGCTGGTAGATGACCCCCGCCAGGGTGCCCTTGTACGGCACGCGGCCTTCGATCCCCTCCGGCACCAGCTTGGCCTCCGGGCGCCCGGACTGGAAATACCGGTCCTTGCCGCCGCGCTCCATCGCGCCGAGGGAGCCCATGCCGCGATAGACCTTATAGGTCCGTCCCTGGAACAGCACCATCTCACCCGGCGACTCTTCCGTGCCGGCGAGGATACCGCCGATCATGACCGCCGACGCGCCAGCGGCCAGGGCCTTGGTCACGTCGCCGGAGAACTTGATCCCGCCGTCGGCGATCACCGGCACGCCGCTCCCGGCCAGCGCCGCCGCGCAGTCGGCGATCGCCGTGAGCTGCGGCATGCCGACGCCGGACACGACCCGCGTCGTGCAGATCGAGCCGGGCCCGATGCCGACCTTGACGGCGTCCACGCCCGCCTTGAGCAGGTCCTTCGCCGCCTCGGCGGTGGCGATGTTGCCCGCCACGACCTCGGTGGCCGGATGCTTCTGCTTGATGGACCGGACCGTGTCGAGGACGCTCTTCGCGTGCCCGTGGGCCGTGTCCACCACGACCAGGTCCACGCCGGCCTTGATCAGGAGCGGGAGGCGCTGCTCCGCGTCGGCCCCCACGCCGACCGCCGCGCCGACGCGCAGCCGGCCGTGTTGGTCCTTGCAGGCATGGGGATACTTGATGCGCTTCTCGATGTCCTTGATCGTGATCAGCCCCTTGAGCTCGCCCTTCTTGTTCACGACGGGCAGCTTTTCGATGCGGTACTCGTGGAGGATCTCCCGGGCCTTCTCGAGGCTGGTGCCCTCCGGGGCCGTCACCAGCTTGTCCTTGGTCATGACCTGCGACACCTTGAGGTCCATGCGGCTCTCGAACCGCAGGTCGCGATTGGTCAGGATGCCGACGAGCCGGCCCTCCTTGGTCACGGGGATGCCGGAGATGCGGTAGCGGGCCATCAGATCATGGGCGTCGCGAAGGGTCTGGTCGGGCGAGATGGTGATGGGATCGAGAATCATCCCGCTCTCCGACTTCTTGACCTTGTCCACTTCGGCCGCCTGGTCGGCGGGCGAGAGAACGCGGTGGATGACCCCGAGGCCGCCCTCACGGGCCAGGGCGATCGCGAGGCGGGCCTCGGTCACCGTGTCCATGGCCGCGCTGATGATGGGGATGTTGATCGTGACGTGGCGGGTGACGTGGGTGCGCGTGTCCGTCTCGCTCGGCAGGACCTCCGACGGAGCCGGCACGAGGATCACGTCGTCGAAGGTCAGCCCTTCTCGCACTTCCTTGTCGAGCATGGCTTCACCTGCCCAGGGTTCACGGCCGCCGCGGCGGAATGGGCGACTCTACCACAGCGGCCCCGGAGACGACAAGGAACCGACTACGCGTTCTGCGGCCGCGCCGACTGGTCGGTGATCGCCGCCGTGGCCTCCGCTTCGTCGCGGAGCCGCTCCTCGCCCTCCTCGGCCGGCATGAACTGCTGGACGCGCATGTTGCCGCTGTCCACGACGAAGACGCTCCCCTTGGCGTCCACCGCGATTCCGTAGGGGAAGTTGAACTGGCCGTCGCCGGTCCCGAACCCGCCCCACTGGGTGATGAAGTTGCCCTCGCGGTCGAACTTCTGGACGCGATGGTTGCCCGTGTCGGTGACGTACACGTCGCCATGGCTGTCCACCGCGATGCCCCAGGGGGAGCGGAGCTGGCCGGCCTCCTGGGCCTGGGGGCTGCTCGCGTGGCCGGGGCCGATCCCTCCGCCCCATTTCGTGATGAGCTGGGGAAGCACGTTCGTGCTCGTGTCGAACTTCTGGATGCGGTGGTTGCCCATGTCCACGACGTAGACCGCGCCATCCGCCGGGTCCACCGCGATGCCGCGCGCGAAGTAGAACTGCCCGTCGTTGGAGCCGAAGCTTCCCCACTGCATGATGAATTCGCCGTTCTGGTCGAACTTCTGGACCCGGAAGTTGGCGCTGTCGACGACGTAGACATAGCCGCGCACCCGGTCCACGGCGATCCCCCAGGGGGAGCTGAACTGCCCCTCTCCGTTCCCCCGGGAGCCGAACTTCATGAGGTAGCTGCCCAGCTTGCCGTCGAACTTCTGGATGCGGTGGTTGTTCGTGTCCACCACGTAGACGTCGCCCTTAGCGTCGCAGGCGATGCCGGTCGGGTTGTGGAAGTTGGAATTGGCCGCCCCGAAGCTCCCCCACAGGATGATGAAAGTGCCGTTGTTTTCGAACTTTTGGACGCGGTTGTTGCCGTTGTCCACGACGAACAGGGCGCCCTGCTGGTCCACGGCGAGGCCGTACATGGGCGCCATGAACTCGCCGCCATGGAGCAGCGAGGCCCCGCGGCCGGCCTTGCCCCACTTGGCCACGCAGAGGTAGCCGGAGGTGTTGACCAGGATGCTGGCGCTGGCCGGCACCGAGATGTTGTTGCCCGCGTCCTTGAACCAGACGTAGACGGTCTTGGTCCCGTCGCCGGGGGAGAGCGTCACCGGCACCGCTGCCCCAAACTTCTGGACCGGCTCCATCTCCACCCAGCCCGGCGTGCCGGCGGTGGGGGCGATCGGGCTCTCCGAGATATAGTAGGCGGCCACGCCCGTGTCCACGTCGTTCGCGGAGATCGTCGCGATCACGTCCGGCGAGTTGGTCATGAACGCGCCGTGGTTCAGGACGACGTTGGGGTTCTGCGGCGCCGCCATGTCGATCAGGACCGGCACGGCCGACACCTCCTCGGAGAGGGGGCTTTCCATGCCGTCCTCGTACACGGCGCTGAGGGCGTAGTAATAGGCCATGTCGTTCGTCAGGCCGCTGTGGACGTAGGGACTCGTGACGCCCTCGATCCTCGTCCCGCTCTGGGGCGTCACGCCGGCTTCCGTGTGGAAATAGAGGTTATAGGAGACGGCGCCCGGCATCTCCAGCCAGCTCAGGGTCACCTCCGTATCGCCCGCCTTGGCGACCAGGCTCTTCGGCGCAGGCAGGCCCTCCGCCGGCTTGCTCGTCAGGGCCTTTTCCTGCTCGAGCTCTTCTTCCGTCGGCACGTACTTGACGACCCGGTTGTTGCCGCTGTCCACGACGAAGACGTTGCCCTCCCGGTCCACCGCGATGCCGGCGGGGAAGTTGAGCTGGCCCTCGGTGATGCCCCGGTTGCCCCAGGCGCAGATGAAGGTCCCGTTGCCGTCGAACTTCTGGATGCGGTGGTTCCCCTGGTCCACCACGTACACGTTGCCCAGGGCGTCGCAGGCGACGCCCCAGGGGGCCTTGAACTGACCCGGTCCACTCCCCTCCTTGCCCCACTTCGTCAGGAAGCTGCCGCGCGAGTCGAATTTCTGGATGCGGTTGTTGCCCTCGTCGGCGACGAAGATGTTGCCGACGAAGTCCACCGCCACGCCCCGCGGGAAGAAGAACGCGCCGTCGAAGCTGCCGTCGCGTCCCCACTTCATCAGGGGCGTGCCGTCGTCCTTGAACTTCTGGATGCGCGCGTTGCTCGTGTCCGCCACGTAGATGTTGCCATCCTTGTCGGTGGTCACGCCCCAGGGTACGTCGAACTTGCCCATGTCGGCACCGCGCCAGGCGAAGCCGAACTTGCCCCAGGCGCTCATCACGTTCCCCTCGGGGTCGAACTTCTGCACGCGGTTGTTGCCGCTGTCCGCGACGTACACCTCGCCCGCCGGCCCCGCGGCCAGGCCGCGGGGATAGTAGAACTGGCCTTCCTCGGAACTGGCCTCGCCGCCCCAGCGGGCGACGAACTTCCCCTCCCGGTCGAACTTCTGGATCGCGTGGTTGTCGGTGTCCGCGACGTAGATGAAGCCGTCCTGGTCGATCGCGATGCCGGTGGGCGAGCTGAACTCCCCGTCATCCACCCCCGCCTGCCCGATGATCTGGCCCACCAGGTAGGGGGCGGGAATGGCCATGACCTCCTCGGATTCGGGGCTCTCGCCCTTGGGGGTCACGACCGTGAGGACGTAGTGGTAGCAGGTGCCGTTGGCGAGGTCGTCGTGGACGAAGGGCGAGGTCACGCCCTCGATGCAGGTGCCCGTTTCCTTCTTGACGCCCTTCTTGGGGTTGAAGTCCGCGGCGCTGGCGATCGGCCTCGTCAGCTCGGAGAACTTGATCTGGACGCCCTTGCTCGTGACGAAGTACAAGTTGTAGTACATCGCCTCGGGCACCGGGTCCCAGGTGATCGTGTTCCGACCGTTCCCCGGCTTGGCGACCACGTTGGCCGGCGGCGGCGGCAGCTCCTCCTCCGCCTCGATCTGGCCGCCCCCCCATTCGTCGGGGTTGCCCTCGGCCTTGAGGACCCGCCGCGCATCGCGATCCGCCTCATCGAACAGCCAGTCCTTCATCACATCCCTCGTGTGGTGATTGGTGAAACAGGAAGAAAATCCACGTTGCTCAGGGAGTTAGCACGCCAGTCTAGCAAAGCGTTTTGAACCAGGTCAAGGTCGGCGGCGGCGCGGCGGGCGCTCCACGGAGCGCCCGCCGCCGCGACCGGCGTGGCGGCCCGGTGCTTGTCGCCAGAGGAGGGATCGGCTAGGATGCCGCCGAAGGCGTGAGCCCCATGACCGACCTGGATGCCCGCCCAGCCCTGTGCCTGACCAGGCGACTGCCCGAACCCGTCATGGCCCGGATCCAGGCCGAGTTCCGGCTCACCGCGCCGGTGCAGGACGATCCGCCAGACCCCTCCCGGCTGCGGGAGGGCCTCCGCGACGCCGACGCCCTGCTGACCACCCTGACCGAACGGATCGACGCCGCCCTCCTCAAGCACGCACCGCGCCTCCGGATCATCGCCAACTGCGCCGTCGGGTACAACAACATCGATCTCGACGCCGCCGCCGCGCGGGGCATCGTCGTCACGAACACCCCGGATGTTCTGACCGAGGCGACCGCGGACCTGACCTGGGCGCTGCTCCTCGCCGTTGCGCGCCGCGTCGTCGAGGGGGACCGGCTGGTCCGCGAGGGTCGCTGGACCGGCTGGGCGCCGACCCAGTTACTCGGAGCCGACGTGCACGGCAAGACCCTGGGCCTCGTCGGCATGGGCCGCATCGGCCGGGCCGTCGCCCGCCGGGCTGAGGGCTTCGCCATGACGGTCCGCTACTGGTCCCGACATGAGCTGCCCGCGGACGCGCGACGGCCGGCGTGGCGGCCCGCCCCGCTGGAACTGTTGCTCCGCGAGGCGGACATCGTCAGCCTGCACGTGCCGCTGACGCCCGGCACCCATCACCTGATCGGTGCCGCCGCCCTGAAGCTGATGCGCCCCACCGCCCTCCTCATCAACACGGCCCGCGGGCCGGTCGTGGACGAAGCGGCCCTCGTCGAGGCCCTCCGCGAAGGACGCCTGGCCGGCGCCGGGCTCGACGTCTACGAGCATGAGCCGGCGCTGCACCCCGGGCTCGCAGCCCTGCCGCAGGTCGTCCTGCTCCCCCACCTCGGCTCGGCCACGCTCTCGACGCGGGTCCGCATGGGACTCATCTGCCTGGAAAACATCCTGGCCGTGCTCGCCGGACGCCCGACGCCGAACCGGGTCGCGTAGCCCCGCGGAGTGCACGTGACCCCGCGGAGCGATGGATTGGCGACGAGGTACTGAAGGTGGGGGACCCGAAGCTGAGCGTATCCCCTCCTCGTCCATCAGCCACTCAACCATCCTGCAATCGCCCCCCGATCAACGATCTCTCACTCGTCGAGGCTTACGGGTCCAGGTTCAAGTCCCTCGCCACGTCGTGGATGAGCGCGGCGTCCACCTTGGGGTGCTTGCGCAGGAAGGCTTCGAGCAACGCGTTGTCGCAGAGGCTGTTGATGAGACGGGGAATGCCCCCCGAATACTGGCAGATGAGCGGGATCGCCTCCGGGGAGAACGGCGGCCTTAAGCAGCCTGCGATCCGCAGACGGTAGTTGACGTAGGCGGCCGTCCCCTCCGCGTCGAGCGCCGTCAGCTTGTAGCGATGGGCGACCCGCTGCTGGAGCGGCCGATCCAGAGCCAGGACCTCGTCAAGCTCGGGCAGGCCGAACAGGATAAAGGTCACGACCTTGCGCCCGTCGATCTCGATGTTGAGAAGGCCGCGGACGTCCTCCATGAGCTCACGGCTCCGGAGCATCTGGGCCTCGTCGATCAGGACCACCGCTTTCTTCCCGGCCTCGAAGACCTCCTGCAGCCGGCGGGCGAGCTGCGTGAGCAGCTCGGTCTTGCCCTCGGCCGGCGCCTCGACTTCCATCTGCAGCGCCATCTTGCGCAACATCCACTCGGAGGTGACGCCCGCGTGGATCACGATCAGCAGCGCCGCCTCATAGCCCTCGGCCACGAGGTCTTCCAACAGCCTCGTGGCCAGCGTGGTCTTGCCGGTGCCGACGTCCCCCACGAGCACAGCGAGCCCCTTCATCTGCTCGGCGGCGTACTTGAGCCGGACGAGCGCCTCCGCGTGCTGGTGGGTATTGGAGAAGAAGCGGCTGTCGATCGTGATCGCGAAGGGGTTTTCCCGCAGGCCGAAGAATTCCAGGAGCGACATGGCGGGGCTACAGGTAGGAGATGCGCCGCTTCTTCCGACCCGGTGCGGCGGCGGGCTCGACCAGCGCCCCCTCGGCGGGCCGCGGCAGCCCGCCGCCCTGCTCGATCCGCTCGAGCCGCGCCGCCGAATCCCGGAAAGCCGGCATCTCCCGATAGAGCCGGGCGGCCCGATCGAGGTCGCCCTGCGCCTCAGCGAGTTCGGCCAGCGCGTAGCGCAGGGCCTCGCCGGCCGTCCCGGCGCTCCGCGGATCGGCCAACGCCCCCTCGATCAGTGCCAGGGCCGCCGCCTGGTCGCCCTCGTCGTTCAGGCACCGGGCCAGTTCCACCGTCGCGGCGACGAAGGTGTCCTGGCCCGCCCTGGCGATCCGAAGCTGATCCCGGGCCTCGGCCGAAAGGCCCAGGTACCGGAAGGCCAGTCCCAACTCGAGGTGCTCCTCACAGGCTTCAGCCGGCTCAGGGGCACGGACGGATTCCGCCCCGGCGGCAGGCCCCGCGAAGGCGGCAGCCGGCGCCGGCGCGTCCTCGTCGGCGGGGACGGTCGGATCGTCGCCCGCCAGGAGCCGGAGCCCCGGGGACGTGGGCGCCGGCTCGGGCACCGCTTCGCCCGGCTCCCCGGCATGGGCGTGCGCGCCCGCCGGCTTGAACGAGAAGGCGGAGGACGCGGCAGACGCGGGACCCGTGGGGGGCGCCGGCTCCTCGGCCGGAGCAGCCGGCTCCTCCGCGCTCGGCGGGCGCGCGAAACGCTCCGCGTACCGGGCGACCAGGGGGCTCGCCGGGGCGAGGGCGAGCACTTTGCCGTACAACTCCACGGGGAGAGTGGGATATTCCGGGTCGGGATGAGCGAGGAGGAGCTCGAAGGCCCGGCCGTACTGGGCTGCGGCCCCGGTCCGATCGCCGGTCTGCTCCAGAAGCTGCCCCAGCAGCTCCAGCAGGGCGATGCAATCCGGGTCCGCCGCGAGGTATTCCCGGATCATCGATTCCGCGAGCCGATGGTCCAGCGCGCGGAGCGCCGATTCGGCCAGGAACTTGAACTCCGACTGCGCGACCGCGAGCCGGCCGGTGCGCAGGTGCAGTGAGGCCAGGAGGCGGCAGATCTCCGGGTCGCCCGGCTCGGCGGACAGGAGTTCGGCGAGCAGCTCCTCGGCCGCCTCGAACCGGCGTTCCTCCATCAGCGCGAGGGCCCGGTTCAGCCCCGCCCGTCGGCCGCCTCCGGCCGGCTCGACCGACCGCGGGGCCAGCCCCTGCTCCTGGCGTTCGGGAGCCGGCGGGGGGGCCGTGGCCGGCTCCCCGCTCGCCGCGCCGAGCAGGGCCAGGGCGGAAGGGTTGCCGGGCTCGATCTTGAGGGCGGCCTCGCCGGCCGCCCTGGCCTCCTGCGTCTGTCCCTGCGCCAGACGCTCGCGCCCCAGCGCGACGTAGGCCTCGAGCGCCCGCTCCGCCCGATTCTCCTGCAGGTAGAGATCGGCCAGGCGACGGCGTACCTCGGACTGCGCAGCGTCCAGGCGGAGGATGGTCTCATAGACGACGATCGCGTCGGCGGGACGGCCGTCCTTGAGGTATCCCTTGGCCAGGATCAGGTAGTCCGAGACGGCGTCGCTGACCAGCCCGCGCTCGGCGTTCAGGTCGCCGAGCTCCTTGTAGATGGCGTACCTGGCAGGGGCGACCTTGAGGATTTTCTTATAGACGGCGATCGCCTTGAGCGGCGCGCCGGCCGCCCGGAAGGCGGCGGCCGCCTCCAGGTAAGCCTCGACGGCTTCGCCCGGGGCGTCCCGTTTGAGATGCAGGTCCCCGATGGTGTTGTGGACGGTCCCGTCGCCGGGCGCAAGGGCGGCCAGTCGTTTCCACTCGGCGATCGCCCTGTCGTATTGACCGCGCGACGTGTAGAGCTGGGCGCTCTCAAGGATGGTGTTCTTGTCGGGCGGCAAGGCCGGTGCTCCAGACCCGCCGCAGAACTAGCAGCTTTGCCCGAGGTTGTCAAGGAAGCGGGAACGGCCCTCCGCGCGCCGGCGCCGGCCATAAACGACGGGGGCCGTCGCCCCCCAGGGACGGCGGCCCCCCTTGGCGCGCCGCTTCTGCACCGGTCCGGCCTGACGCCGGGCCCGAGCGGTCAGGACATGGACATCTTCAGGACGTTCGCCGCCTGAGGACCCTTGGCCCCCTGCACGATGTCGAACTCCACGCTCTCGCCCTCCTTCAAGGTCTTGAAGCCGTCCCCCTGCAGGGCGGAATAATGGACGAAGACATCCTCCCCGTTCTCCAGCCGTATGAAGCCGAAGCCCTTCCGATCGTTGAACCATTTGACGGTCCCCTTGCTTCTCACAGGCCCCCTCCTTTCACGAACACCCGACCGACCTGGGTGGGCGAACCCGACGGAATGCTACGCAGTCTCGCGCGCAAAAAAATACCGCAGAAGGAAAGCCCTCTGCGGTACGGTGAACTGGGTGACCATGCACGCGACATCCCGAAAAATCGCGGCAGCATTTAGCATAGGCCCTGGGGGATGTCAAGCCGGTTTCCCTCGCCCTCCGACGTTCGCGCGGAACCGAGCGGCGCGCCCGTCGAAGGCGGCCAGGTTTACAACCTCTGGAAAATCCTTTATATTGCGTCATCGCCCGGACACGAGGCGTCGTTGCGCAACATCCTGTCGCGGTACATCTTCTCCGAGCTCCTGCCCCCCTTCTTCCTCAGCCTCGGGGCCCTCTGTTTCGTCATGCTGACGAAGGAGCTGTTGCGGCTCGTCGAGCTGCTCGTCTCCAAGGGCGTGGGGCTCCCGGCCGTCGTCAAGGTGTTCCTCCATCTCCTGCCGTCGTTCCTCGTCCTCACCCTCCCCATCGCCGGCATCATCGCCTCCATCACGGCCTTCAGCCGCCTGTCCTACGACAAGGAGCTGGTCGCCATGCAGGCCGCCGGCTTGAGCCTCGGCCGGCTCACCCGGCCCGTGGCGCTCTTTTCGGCGCTCGTATTCGCCCTGACCCTCTTCCTCTCCCAATGGGGACAGCCCTGGAGCAATATCTCGCTGAAAAAACTGGCCCTGAGCCTGCTGCGCGACCAGCTCGTGCTCGCGTTGGACCGGGGGGTCTTCAACGAGCCCGTGCCGCGCATGGTCATCTACGTCCCCGAGAGCCGGCAGGGGGAGCGCGGACACGGCATCTTCATCGCCGACCAGCGCACGCCGGACGAGCCGCGGATCATCGTCGCCGCCGGCTACACCATCCTCAACGACCCCCTCCGCAACCTGATCGGCCTCCGCCTCCACGACGGGACGATTCACACCAGGCCCGAGGACGCGGAGCAGTACCATCGGCTGAGTTTTTCGACCTACGACATCCGCCTGAACCTCGACCAGAGCCTCTACGCGCCGGTCGAGGAGCGGCCGACGCCGGACGCGATCCGCGAGCAGCTCGACCGGACCGGCTGGCGGGACACCGGGGCGCGGCGCCGGCTGATGGAGCACTACAAGGACCTCGCCTTTCCGACCGCCTCGCTGATCTTCGGCCTCCTCGGCGTCCCGCTGGGCATCGTCTCGAAGCGGTCCGGGCGCATCGGGGGCTTCGCCGTCGGCGTGCTGGTCGTGGTGGTCTACTACGTCCTCAACGTGTTCTGCGAATTCCTGGTCACGACGCTGATCCTCTCCCCCTTCGCCGGCGCCTGGCTGCCGAACGGCCTGTTCCTGGCCCTGACCGGCGCGCTCTTCCACCGTGTGAGCCGGCGCTGACCATGACGATCCTCTTCCGCTACCTGCTGCGCGAGTACGCGAAGGTCTTCGCGATGTGCTTCGCCGGCCTGCTCACGGTATACCTCGTCGTGGACTTCTTCGAGAAGATCCGCCGGTTCATCCACTACGACGCCGAGGCCCTGACCATCCTGGAGTATTTCGTCCTCAAGACGCCCGCGATCTCGCTGCAGATCGCCCCCCTGGCGGTCCTCATGGGCGCCCTGCTCACGATGGGGATGCTCATGAGGAACCACGAGGTGACGGCGATGCGGAGCTGCGGCATCAGCCTGGCCCGGATCGCCTGGCCCTTCCTGTTGTTCGCGCTCGCCGTCGGCCTGCTGCTCCTCTGGTTCACGGCGGAAGTCATCCCGCTCGCCAACGGCCGCGCCGAGGCCGTCAAGCACGCCAGGATCGAGAAGAAGGGCGGCACGAAGGCCTTCCGGAGCGACCGTCCCTGGATCCAGATCGGCACACGGACGCTCATGAACGCCGAAGTCGTCGAGCCGGACGGCGGGCGCCTGCACGGGGTCAGCCTCTACCAGCTCGGCGACGGCTTCACGCTCGACGAGTTGATCGAGGCCAAGGAGGCGCGGTTCACGGAGGGCCGCTGGGTGCTCCTCGACGGCCTCCACCGCCGCCTGCTCCCCGACGGCCGCCTGGAAACCACCCCCTTCGCGCAACGAGGCCTCACCCTGTCCCAGACGCCCGAGGACCTCCAGACCTCGCTCTCCTTGGAACCGGAGGACATGACGCTCGCGGACGTCTGGGACTACGCCGTCCGCCTGCGCCGGGACGGCTACAACGTCGCCCGGATCCTGACCGATTACTACGGCCGCATCGCCTTTCCCTTTGCGAGCACCGTCATGGCGATCGTCGGCGTCGCCCTGAGCCTGCGACGGGTCGGCGTCCGCGGCGGCGGCGTGGCGATCGGCGTCGGCCAGGCGCTCGTGCTGGGGTTCGGCTACTGGGCCACGCACTCGGTAGCTATCGCGCTGGGGCGCAGCGGCGTCCTCGCCCCCGTCCTCGCGGGTTGGGTCACGAACCTGCTGTTCCTGGCCTTCGGCGGCTACCTGCTCCTGCGGGTCCGCCAGTGACCGCGGACGCGGCCTGCGCGCCGCGTGCCCCACGGGCGCGGCAAGTTGATTTCACGCCGGGCTTGGGGTAAAAGAAGGGCGGTTTTCGGTCCGCGACGACCTCAGGAGACCATGGCGAAGCGAGTCGTCATCACAGGGCTGGGCGTGGTGTCTCCGATCGGCATCGGGGTGGACCAGTTCTGGAAGTCCGCCATCGAGGGACGGTCCGGCATTTCCGCCCTCCGTCCGCTCGGGGACTTCGCCCTCGAACACTACCGCTCCCGCGTCGCCGGCCAGGTGCTGGACTTCACGCCGACGCAGTACCTCGACTCGACCCAGGCCGAGCGGGTGGACCGTTACGCGCAGTTCGCCCTGGTCGCCGTCAAGGAAGCGATGGCGGACTCGGGGCTCCGCCTCGACCGCGAGGACCCGCACCGGGTCGGCGTCATCGTGGGGGCCGGGATGGGCGGCATGGTCATGGGCGAGCGGGAGATCACGCAGCTCTACCAGAGCCGGAAGCCCCATCGGGTCCATCCCAACTTCATCCCGACGATCACGCTGAACTCGGCCTCGGGCATCGTGGCGATGGCGACGGGCGCCAAGGGCCCCAACCTGACCATCTCCACCGCCTGCTCCTCCAGCGCCCACGCGGTCGGGCAGGCCTTGATGAGCATCCGCACCGGCCGGGCCGACGTGGTGGTCACGGCGGGGGCGGACTCCAGCCTCACGCCGCTGGTGTTCGCCGGATTCTGCTCGCTGCGCGCGCTGTCCACCAAGTTCAACGACCGGCCGGCCAAGGCCTCCCGCCCCTTCGACCGCGCGCGCGACGGGTTCGTGATGGGCGAGGGAGCCGGCGCCCTGATCCTGGAGTCGCTGTCCCATGCGAAGAAGCGCGGCGCGCGCATCTACGCCGAGGTGGCGGGCTACGCGGCCACGAGCGAGGCCTACCACATGGTGATCCCGAAGGAGGACGGCGAGGAGGTGGCCACGACCATCTCGCTCGCGCTCAGGGACGCCGGCCTCACGCCCGCCCAGGTGGACTACGTCAACGCGCACGCCACGTCCACGCCCATCGGCGACGCCGTGGAGGTACGCGCGCTGCGGCGGGTGTTCGGCCAGGGCGCCGACCGCCTCGTCGTCAACGCGACCAAGTCCATGATCGGCCATACGCTGGGCGCGGCCGGTGCCCTGGGCGCGATCGCCTGCGCCCTGAGCCTCAGCACCGGCCGCACGCATCCGACCGTGAACTATGAAGACCCCGACCCGGCCTGCGCCCTCCCGGGCATCTCCGCCGAGGCCCAGGAGCGCCCCCTGAAGGTGGCGCTGCTCAACGCCTTCGGCTTCGGCAGCAACAACGCGGCGGTGGTATTCACGCGACACCGATAACGCGCAGGGGTCCGCCGACCGCCTGGGCAGGGGAGACCGTCCGCATGCAGAATCAGTCAGCGATCGCCGAGCGGATCAAGACCGCTCTCGCCCAGTACCTCAAACGCGACCCCGCCACGATCCAGTCCGACATGTCGCTGCGCGACGACCTCGGCCTCGACTCCATGGCCACGATCGAGCTGCTGTTCCGGATCGAGGAAGCCTTCGACCTGCAGATCCCCGACGAGGACCTGCAGAAGCTCTCCACCGTCGCCGACGTGGTCGCCTACGTCGAGGGGCGATTGGCCCCCGCGCCGCCGGCACGCCCCGCCCCCTCCGGACGACGCCCCTCCGCGAAGAAGAAGGGCTAGCCGCCATGGTCGAACAGCCCGCGATCGCGCTGGAGGACCTGGCCCACGCCGTCGGCGGGCGGCTGGTCGGCTCCGGTCGGACGACCGTCGCCGGCGTCGCCGGCCTGGCGGAGGCCGGGCCGAACGACCTAACCTTCATCACCTCGGACCGCCACCTGAAGGCGGCGCTCGCCTCCCGGGCCGCCGCCTTCGTCGTGGCGCGCGAGGTCCCCCAGTTGGCCCGCCCGCAGATCGTGGCGCCCAACCCCGCCTATGCCTTCGCGAAGATCGTCGAGCGCTTCTTCACGGCCGCCTGCAAGCCGCGGGGCATCGGCCAGCCCATCGCCAGGGGACGCGAGGTCCTGATCGGCCCCGACGTGTCCATCTGGCCCTTCGTCACGCTCGGCGACCGGGTCCACATCGGGGCCCGCGTCACGCTCTACCCCGGCGTCTTCGTGGGGGACGACGCGGAGATCGGCGACGACAGCATCCTCTACCCCAACGTCACCGTCGGCGAGCGCTGCCGACTGGGGGCCCGCGTCATCGTCCACAGCGGCACCGTCATCGGCAGCGACGGCTTCGGCTATGTCCAGCACGAGGGCCGGCACCAGAAGATCCCGCAGCTCGGCACCGTCGTGATCGAGGACGACGTGGAATTGGGGGCGAACGTCGCGGTGGACCGGGCGACGTTCGGCTGCACGACGATCAAGCGCGGCACCAAGGTGGACAACCTAGTGCAGATCGCCCACAACGTGACGATCGGCGAGCACAGCATCCTGGTCGCCCAGGTCGGCATCGCGGGGAGCACGACGGTCGGCCACCACGTCATGGTCGGCGGCCAGGCCGGCATCGCGGACCACATCCAGGTCGGGGATCAGGTGATGATCGCGGCGAGGACCGGCGTGAACCGCAACCTCTCGTCGAACCAGATGGTGGCCGGTGCGCCGGTCATGTCGGGCGAGGTGGCGCTCAAGGCCCACGCGGTGATTCCCCTGCTGCCCGAGCTGCGCCGGCACCTGCGCGACCTGGAGCAGCGCGTGCGGACCCTCGAACAGGGCGGCACCCCGCAGGCGAAGTCGGAGAAGAAGCTCAAGCCCAAGCGCGCGAAGTAGGTCGTCGCCCTCCCGGTCGTCCGGCGCTACGACCGGCCGTTTCCCCGTCCCAGCACGCTCCGCCAGAAGAACATCTTCGCCCAGAAGAAGGCCGCCCAGGGCATGGCGAAGGCGGCCATCGCATCCACCCGGCCGGAGAAGGCGCTCCAGGCCCCCAACCCGATCAGGGCGCCGGCCCCCGCCAGGTAGAGGAACGGCACGACGCTCCGTCCCGGATGGTCCAGCGTCTGGGTGATCGCATCCTTCTTCGCCCGCTTGCCGCCGCCCTTGCCGAACAGCTTCATACGGGTCGCGAAGTGCCAGGGGTGCTGATCGAGCAGGTAGCGGTGGTAGCGGGTCTGCGCCCACCCGAGGAGTCCCCCCGCCAGGAGCAGGCCGCTGGTCTGGAGAAAGGAGTGGAAGGTGTACGTGGCGAACAGGAACTGGTAGAGGAGCGAGAAGGTGCCGGCCACCAGACAGATCAGGCCGAGGAGGCCGGACGGGAACAGGATGTGGCTCTTGACGTAGTCCCGCGCCCGGTCCAGCTCCCCTTCCTGGCGCTTGGCGGTGATGATCTTCGGCATGGCGGGTCTGCGGGCTCGCTCGGGCCGCTACCGTTCCGGCAGAGGATCGGCGGAGGGCTCTGCGTCCGGCGGTCGTTCGGCCGTCGGCACGCGGTACCGTTCCCCGGCCCAGGCGCCGAGGTCCAGCCACTGGCAGCGTTCCGAGCAAAAGGGACGCCAGGGATTGCCTTCCCAGGCCGACTCGTCACGGCAGATCGGGCAGCGGACGGTCATGGCCGGATTATAGCAAGCCCCCTCGGGCGGGGGAATTGTGGATAAGGGGGGCCGAGGGAACCGACCCTGTGATTTTCACAGGCCGTTCCAGCGGTTGGACGATCGAGCCCCCTCTTGCCCGCGTCACGGGGCTTCATCGAGCCCGCGAGCCCGCCGTCTCCGCTCCCCGCACGGTGTTCCTTCTTCTCAATCGCCCGGCGCAGCCCGCGACAAGGGTGCGCGCCCTCCCGCCGCGCGAAGCCCGCACCCCTGGCCCCGCGCTCCGCCTCCATCACCGACCACACCGGAGGCGCCGTCCACAAAATGTGGGGATGAGTTGTGGATAGGCTTGTGCATGGGACTCGCGGCGACGCGGCCGCTGCGTCGAATAGCAAACTGCACAAATTTTGGGCGCTCACTCACCAAACAAATCCACCGGTTCCGCACATCGCCTCGATCAAGGTTCCCGGCGACACCAGGCTTCGGCCATCGGCCGCAGCGCCGCCACCCTCGTCCGGACCGCCCGGACTTGGTGGGGGGTGACTCGAACCTTCCCCCCCGCCGTGACCCTGAGGAACAGGCCCAGCCCCCGCAGCAGGGTCGCCACATCCGTCGCCCCGACCGATTCGGCCTCAGCCTGCAGGCTCGCCAAGTCCTCGACGGTGGCGCTGACCTCTTCGCCAAGGCGCCCCCCTCCGTCCCCGCCCTCCATCAGCCGTTGGAGAATCCGTTCTGCGGCCGGAAGTCCCGCGTCGAGCCGGGAGAGGAGGCGTTGCCGTTCCCCCGCCCACCGATCGAGCTGTCGGAGTTCGACCGGCGTCACCCGTACGGGCTGCGCAGCCTCCGCGTCCGTCGGCTCCTCCCCCGCAAGACGCCGGACGGCCGCCTCGAGGGAGGTAAGTCCCTCGCGGAGCCGGGCCAGGGCGGTCGAGGCGGCGGCGGGCCCGCCCTTGAGCGCCGGCAGCAACGGCAACAGGGAAAAGGCCGCCTGCTCGATCGTCGGCTGCTCGACCGTGGCCGCCGACCCTCCCAGGTTGGTCAGGGCCCGTTGGAGGGTGGCCGCGGCTGCGACGCGGGTGGCCGCGGCCGTGGACTCCAGCGCCGGCATCGCCGCCTTGATCTGGTCGAGCCACTCCCGCGCTTCCCGAGCGAAGAGCCTTGCGACCTCGTCGAGGAAGGCATCGTCGGCTGCGGGCCCCATGGTGGATTCCGTCCGGCTCACGAGGGACTGTCGGGCGGGCCCGCGGGGTCCGGCTGATCTGGAGCGGCCACAGCCTCGGGCAGGGCGGCGAGGCGGGCGATCCCGGCCAGTCGGCCGGACAGCTCCCGATCGCGCCGCCGCAGCCGCACCAACAGCCGCTCCGCCTCCGCGAGCCGCTCCCGCAGCGAAACGACCTCCGCCCGCGCCTCTTCAAGGACCTGGGCCGCCGCGGCATCCAGGATGCCGGCGTTCGCAGTCCGCGCCCGCTCCGTTTCCAGGTCGGACGCCAGGCCCCGGACTTGCTTCTCGAGCTCCACCGTGCGGGCCTGCTCCTCGGCCAGCGCCTGCTCCAGCGCCCTGATCCGCGCCGCCGCCTGGCGAAACGCCTGGAGTTGCTCCTCCGTGATCCGATAGACCTTGGGCGGAGGCGGCGCGGCGGGCGAGGCGTCCGAGACGGCCGGCCGGGGAGGCGTCGCCGGTTCCGCCGGAGCAGGTGCCTCCCCTTGCTCCCGCCGGCCCGTCAGCACCTCCCTCACCCGGTCGCGCAGCGTCGTACCGTGAAACGGCTTCTTGACCACCCCGTCCGCGCCGCAGTCGTTCGCCCGGCGGAGGACTTCCTCGTCCACGATGCCCGTGATCAGCAGCACGCCCGTCTTCATCAGACGGGGCTGGGATCGGACGTAGGCGCAGATGTCGTAGCCGCTGCGGTCGGGCATGATCACGTCGGTGACGACGAGGTCCGCCCGGCCCCGCTCAAGCCAGGCCAGGGCCTCCTCGCCGCTCCCGACAAAGACCAGGTCGAGCCCCGCGTCCGCCAGATGACGCTCGGCCACCTTCCGGATCGTGATGCTGTCGTCGGCGAACAGAACCGTCGGCATACGCTCCCCGGCTCCGCGTCCGCCCTCAAGCCGGCCCGCCGAGGGCCGACAGCGCATAGACCGGCACCATCTCGCCCTCGATCCGGCAGCGGCCCAGGCAGTCGGCCCCCTGCTCCGGCCAGGGCTCAATGTCCGTCACCTGCACCCGGTGCAGGGTCGGCAGGACCGCATCGATTCTGATCGCCAGGGGCCCCTTCCTGTGCCGCGCGACGAGGCAGAGGGTCTCGGCGCCGTCCACCACCGTCCCCAGCCTCGCCGCGAAATCGTAGACCGTCAGCACCTCGTCCCCCTGCCGCAGCAAGCCCGTCACATGGGCGGCCTCGCTCGGGACGGGCATGGCACCGGGCCAGGGCGACACCCCGCCCACCTCTTCCACCCTGGCCGCGAGGCGGTGCCCGCCGACCGAAAAGCGGAGGAGCGCCACGCTCCGGACCGGAGCCGGCGGCTCAGAGTTCAGCCCACGGAGCGTCTTCGTCATCGGCCGCCTCCTCGACCTCAAGGCGATCGAGCCGATCGGGCGCCGGCGCCGCCGGGTTTTCGGCGGACCGACCCAGACGCAGCGCCGTCGCGCGGGCCGGCGGCCCATCATACGCGACCGTCTCGGCTTCCGTCACCTCCGGGGAGGGAGCAGGGGACAGGTCGGGGGCCGGGGCCTCCAGCCAGGCGGCGGAGGGCGGAGCGGCCGGCTCCCGGCCTACCAGCCACCAGCCGTTCACGACCACGGCAAGCCCCGTCCCCGTCAGGAACAGCCCGACGAATCGTCCCCGCTCGGCCTCGGCGAAGTGGGCCGGCAACGGATGGATCGCGCCGGGCGGCACGTCCACCATGCCCACGACCTCGTCAACCAGGAAGGGGATCGGCCCGCCCCCGGCCCCGACCAGCACCACCGGCCGCTCAGCGTCCGCCGGCGTCGGCCCCAGGCCGATCCAGCGCCCGAGATCGTCCGGGGAGCGGTCCGGCGACCGCCCAGGCTCCCAAGCCCGCTGATCGTAGAACCCCTGGACGATCTCGGCGGGAAGGGCCAGGGCGGTGTCCGCGCAGCGGACAAGGAGGAAGGATCGCACCACGGCCGCCGCGGCGCCGGCGGGACGGCCGCGCAGGCTCACGACTCCGCCCTCCCGTGGGCGATCGCGCCGATCTGTTGCGCCACCTCCTGGAGCAGCGACCGTTCTTCGACGGGCTTGGTCACATAGCCCGACGCGCCCAGGGCGACGGCCATCTGCCTGTGTTTCTCCGCCGCTCTCGTCGTCATGACGAGGATCGGCGTGGCGGAGGTGTGCGGCCGCTGGCGCAGGCCCCGGATCACTTCGTAGCCGTTCAGCTTCGGCATCTCGAGGTCGGTGATGATCAAGGCATAGGCCCGCTCGCCAGCCCGCCGCAGCCCCTCCTCCCCGTCCACCGCCGTGTCCACGCGGTAGCCGGCCTGCTCCAGCATGCGCCCGACGAACTTGCGCACGCTCAGCGAATCGTCGATCAGGAGCAGCCGGTCGGCGCGCTCGTCCGCGGCCGCGGACACGGCCTCGCCCGCCATGAGCGCCGCCGCCCCCTCGGCCGGCAGGGCCTCCTCCGACCGACGGCCGGCCAGGAGCTTGGCGGGGTCGAGGACGAGGACCACCCGGCCCTCCGGGTCGAGCGTCGCGCCGGCGAAGGGAGACTCCCGGAGCACCTTGAGCGTCCCCAGCGGCTTGATGACGATTTCCTGCTGGCCCAACAACTCATCCACGGCCAGGCCCGCGAGGCCCGTGGAGGTCCGCGCGACGACCACGGGCACGCCGGCGGACGGCATGGCCTCCCCGATCCCCAGCAGGCCGCCCAGCCCCCTCACCTCCACCGGCTCCTCGCCGACGGTCAGGAGCGTCCGCCCTCCCACTTCCTGCAGGGCGCCGGGGGCAGGGTGGACCACCTCCCGGATGCCGGAAAGCGGCACGGCATAGCGGTGGGTGCCGACCCGCACGAGCAGGGCGGCCGTGATCAGGAGCGTGAGCGGCAGGGTCAGGGTGAACTTCGTGCCGACGCCCGGCTCGGTTTCGATGGCGATGTGGCCGCTCATCGCCTCGACCGCCCGCTTCACCACGTCCATGCCCATGCCGCGGCCGGCTTGGTCGCCGACGCGCTCCGCCGTCGAGAACCCCGGCAGGAAGATCAGCTTGACCGCCTCGCCCTCCGGGAGGACGGCCGCCTGCTCGGGCCGCAGCAGCCCCAGGGCCGTCGCCTTCGCCTTGATCTTCTCCAGGTCCAGCCCCCCGCCGTCGTCCTCCACCTCCACCACGACCGAGTTGCCGCGGTGGGCCGCGTGCAGGTAGATCGTGCCCGTCGCGGGCTTGCCCCTCGCCACCCGGACCTCTGGCCGCTCGATGCCGTGGGCCACCGCGTTGCGGACCATGTGCACGAGGGGGTCCACGAGCCGCTCCACGACGCCGGTGTCCACCTCGGTCCGCTCGCCGGACGTGGCGAGCGTCACGTCCTTGCCGGTGGCGCGGGCCATCTCCCGGACGGCGCGGCGGAACCGCGTGAAAGGCGTGCCGATGGGCACCATGCGGGCGCGGGCGATCTCGTCGCGCATGGACCGGCTGAGCTGCTGGAGCTGCCCCATGTCCTCCCGCGCCCGCCGGATCGACTGGTTGAGCTGCGCCATGGCCTCCGCCACGTCCGCCGACACCTCGCCGATCCGGCGGGCCAGGATGTTCACGTCGTCGTAGCGGTCGAGCTCCAACCCGCCGAAGACCGCCGAGTCGGGAAGCCACCCCGCGGCCGCGTCCTGCCGCGCGGGCGCCGGCTCCGCCAGGGTGAACGCGTGCTTCTCCTCGAACGACCGCACGGCGTCGGCCATCCGTTCTTTGCACTGGATCACCTGGCGGGAGAGCTGCTCCAACCCCTTCACCCGTTGCTCCAGCCGTCCACGGCTGATGACCAGCTCGCCGACCAGGTTCAGCAGCCGCTCGAGCCGGTCCCGGCTGACCCGGATGACCGCGCCTTCCACGGTTTCCGCCGGCGCGGCGGCCGGCCCGGGCTCCGCGGCCTCTGGGGCGGCGACGGGGGCCGGCTCCGCCGCGGCCGGGCCGGTCGCTTCCCGCCGCAGCCGCGCCATCAAGGCGGCGAACTCCCGCCCGGTCTCGGCCAATCGCCGTGAGTCCCGCCGCAGCAGCAGACGGATCACGTCCACCACGCGGAAGAGGAGGTCGGCCAGCTCGGGCGTCAACCGCCGCCGCCCCTCGCGCACCCCGCCGAGGAAATCCTCGACATGGTGCGTCAGGTCGCCGATCGCGGCGAACCCCACGGTATAGGCCGAGCCCTTGAGCGTGTGGGCTGTGCGGAAGAGCTGCTGGACCGTGCCGGCGTCGGCGTCCTGGATGTCCGGCCGCAGCAGCGCCGCCTCGAGCTGGTCGAGATAGTCCTGGGCTTCCGGCGAGAAGTAGGAGAAGACCTCGGCGTCCAGCTCGGGCAGGAGATAGGCGTCGGGCAGGCTCTGCGCCGAGGGTGAGTCGGGAGACTCGCCGAGCGGGACGTCGCGGCCGCATGCGGCCACCGGCGCCGCCGCTCGGTCTCCTTCGACGGCCGCCAACCGCACCTGGACCTCGGCGGCGAGGCCGCGCAGGCGGGAGAGCGCCGCAGACCGCTCGGCCGGCGCCCGGCCGGCCAGGGCCTCCAGCTCCGCCTCCAGCTCCCCGGCCAGGGCCGCGATCCCGTCGAAGCCGTAGAGGGCGGCGGAGCCGTGGAGGGTATGGGCCAGGACGCCGGCCTCCCGCAGCGCGGACTCGGCCGGCTCGCCGCCCTGGTCCGGCTGGAGCGCGCCGACGATGCGACCGATCACCTGGTCGGCCTCGGCCAGGAAGACGCCGATCAACGAATCCCGGTGGGGATCGGTCTCCATGGATGGGGAAGGCAATCAGGCGACTTTAAATTGAGCGACCGCGTCCCGCAACCCCTGCGCGAGCGCGGCCATCTCCTCGACCGTCAGCCTCGTCTCCTCCGCCGCCGCCTGGGTCAGGGTCGTGCCGCGGGTGATCTCCTTGATCGAGCGGCCGACTTCGTCGGTCGCCTCGGTCTGGCGCAGCGACGATTGCGCGATCGCCTGGGCGAGCTCCGCCGAGCGCTGGGCGATCCGCGAGATCTCCTGGAACACCTCGCCGGTCTTGAGGGCCGAGGCCGAGCCGGCCTCCACCGCCTGGGTCTCATGCTCCATGGCCACCACCGCCTCCTGGGTTTCGGTCTGGATGACCTTGACCAGCTCGGCGATCTCCTTCGTCGCCTGCGAGGAGCTCTCGGCCAGCTTCCGGACCTGCTCGGCTACGACCGCGAAGCGTGCGCCGGCCTCCCCGGCGCCGGCCGCCTCGATGGCGGCGTTGAGCGCGAGCAGGTTCGTCTGGGCGGCGATCTCGCGGATGGTGGCGACGATCCGGGAGATCTCCAGCGACCGGTCCCCGAGGCCCTTCACCTGCTTGGCCATGCGCTGCACGGCGAGCCGGATGCTCTGCATATCCTGCACGGTCTCCTGCACGGCGAGGCGGCCGCGCTCCGTCGCCGTCAGGGTCTGCCCGGCGCTCTCCGAGGAGGACCCCGCGGTCTCGGCCACCTGGCGCATCGCCCGCGTGAGGCCTTCCACCGCCTCCAGCGTCCGCCACGCCTCCTCCGCCTCCCGCTTTGCCGTCCCGGCCATCTGGCCGGCCGTCTCGCGCAGGGTGGCGGCCGAATCGTTCACGCGCTCGGCCGATTCGCGCACCTGCCGCATCAGCCGGCCGACCCGCTCCAGCATGAGGTTGAACGCGTCCGCCAGGTTGCCGAACATATCGGCCGTGACCTCGCCCCGCTTGGTGAGGTCTCCCTTGCTGACCTCCGACACGAGGACCAGGAACTCCATCAGGCGACGCTGGAGCTGATTCCGCTCCTCCTCGGTCTGCACCAGCTTGGTCAGCCGGTCGAGCATGGTGTTGAACGCCGCGGCCATCTGACCCAGCTCGTCCCGCCCCTCCAGCCTGGCGCGGGCCTGCAGGTGCCCCGCCGCGGCCTGAGCGGCGACATCCGCGATGTGCGCGAGGCCGGCCGAGAAGAAGCGGGCCAGGGCGTAGCCGATGCCCAGGCCCAGGACGATGGCGACGAGCGCGCCCAGCGCCATCTGCCGCATCCGGCCGGCCGCCACCGCCTGGCCGGACTCGTTCAAGTCCTTCGCGACCTCGCGCACCGTATCGAGCAGGACCCGGAGGCCGTCGGTGGCCTGGCTGTACTTGCCGGCCACGTCCACCGAGATCGCCAGCGTGCCCAGCTCGCGCATCAAGCCCCGCTGCTCCTCGTTCAGGGCCGGCGAAAAGCCGTCGCTCAGGGCGCTGATCGCTCCCTCCGCCGCGGTGAAGTAGGCGTTCAGGCTCGCCGAGAGGGCCTGGTACTCCTTGCTCTCGTCGCCCCCGCTCTTCGTGACGTGCATCTGGCCCGCGGCATAGAGCGCGAGCGGCGCGAGCGTCCGGCTCTTCAGGTCGGGCAGGACCTTGACCGCGTCCTCGAAGTCGGCCTTGCGGGTCATGCGGCCCGCACGGAGGACCGCGTCGTGGTACAGCCCCAGGTTGCTGCTGGCCGTCCCGAGGTTGGCCAACGCCACCGTCGAGCTCGCGTAGACCGTCTGCAGCTGTCGGCCGAGGTCGCGCAGCCCCGTCACGCCGACGTAGCCCACGCCGACGATGATCGCGCCGACGGCCGCGAAGCCGAGCATCAGTTTCGTCTGTGTGTGGAGATCCCGGAACCTCCGCGGGAACCCGCCCAGCCCCATGCTCCCCTCCTTTAGGTCGGGCCGCCGGCGCCGCTCACCGGGTCACGACGCCTCCCGTCGGCCCACGCTGGCCAGCAAATCGGGGACGGCCACGACGCCGCTCATCCGCTCGTCCGTCCGCAACAAGGCGCACAGGAAGGTCCGCGGCGCCCCCGCGTCCCGCGAGGGCGCGGGGAGCAGGTCCTCCGGCCGCGCGTGCCGCAGCTCCGGCAGCTCGTCGGCCAGCACCGCGGCGTGCTGATCGCCGTGCCGGAGGACGACCGCGAAGCGGGGCGGCGGGCCCGAGGTCGGCAGCCCGACGACCCGCCTGAGGTCCACCACCGGCATGACGAGGCCCCGCAGGTTGGTCACACCCACCAGCGCCGGGGGCATGCCCGGGACGGGGGTAACGCCCTCGACCTCGAACACCTCCTGCACGTGGCGAAGGTCCACGGCCAGGTGCTCGCCGGCGACCTGCAGGAGGCAGACCCGGATCGCCCGCTCCTGCCGCCCCTCAGCCGGCTGGGCCGGCACGACGAACTGATCCATCGCCACTCCCGCCGCGCTTCGGACGACCCCAGGCCGGGCGGGGACGCCGGCCGCCGTCAGCCGAGCGCCCGCTTCACCGCCGCCAGCAGGTCCGTCGCCTTGAAGGGTTTGACCACGTAGCCGTCGGCCCCCTGCTGCTCGCCCCAGAACCGGTCGCTCTCCTGGTTTTTGGAGGTGCAGAGGACGACGGGAATCCGCTTGAAGCGCTCGTCGCTCTTCAGATCGCGGCAGACCTGGAAACCGTTCCGGCCCGGCAGGATCACGTCCAACAGGATCAGGTCCGGCCGATCGATGATGAGCCGCTCCTCCAGCTTGTCCGCGCTGTCGTAGGACACGACTGTGTGGCTGGCCGACTTCAGGTACGAGGCGATCAGTTGCTGGTCCGCCTGGGAATCCTCGACGACGACGATCTTGCTCATGCTCGCTCCATTGCCCGGCCGGGTCCCGACCCGACGGCGCGCGCGGCCTACCGGACCGGCAGGATCACGCTGATCGCCCCCGCCAGGTCGCCTTCCCGATAGCCTTCCTTCTTCATCCCGGTGATGTCCCGCTCGCCCTTGGGCTCGCCGTGGCAGACGAGGCAGCGGGCGGTGGCGTATTCCGGCGCCATCACCCGCAGAGCGGCCTTCCCATCCATCGTCACGACGCGGCTGACGCCCTGTCCGCGCGGGTAGCGTGGGTCGGCGAACTGCTCCAGCACCTCCGCCTCGAACTGATCCGGCCGGTTTCCGGGAAACCGGTAGTCCGTCGCGGTCAGCTTCACGCGGATACCCGTCCGCTGGGCGAATTTTTCGCCGGTCTTCCTTCCCCAGAGCGCGGGGATGAACCCCTTGAACGCCACGCCGGGCTTGTTGATCACCGGCTGGTAGTCGGCGACGACTTCCTTGCCCGCTTCCAAGAGCGCGAACAGGAGGCGCATGCGGGGCGCCGCCGCGGGACGGGAGAGATCGAGGCCGGTTGTGTCACGGAATGTGGCGAGGGTTTGTTCGGCGAAGTAACTCGGCGTGAAGCCCTTCTCGCCCTTCGTGGGATCGTTGATCAGGTCCTGGTGGGCCGAGACGACGCTCCGGCCGGCCTGGATCAGCTTGATCAGCAGCTCGGCGGTCTCCGCTTCGCTGCCGGCCCGCGCCGCCCCGCCCGCCAGCATGACGGCCACCGACGCGCCGACGGCGATCCAGCCCCTGCTGCGATGTCGCACGGAAACCTCCTGACGGCGGGCGCTCGATGGTCACTCCGACCAGGCCGGCCGCGGGCCGCCGGCCAAGGCCTAGCCTATGCCCGGCTTCCCTGCCTGTCAAGAAATCGTATTGAGTCATCTAAAATCTTACCGAGAGACAGATCGTTGCGTCATTTGTA